>JAZSGI010000156.1:0-9189 GCA_045532655.1 Victivallaceae bacterium | reverse complement strand
GTTTCTGCTTGGGCTGATGATTGAAAATATTGCCTTCACGGTAAACAGCTATATGGGCATTGACAAGATACATCTGGCCCCGGTCAATATCGATGTATGCCTCGCCCAGACTTACATTGCGGGCGCGGCAGCTCTTGACCTCGGTACCGGCAAGTTTTATGCCGGCTTCCAGACGTTCCAGAATTTCGTAATCATGGCGAGCCTTGCGATTGCAGGCAAGTACCGGATCTGTGGAATTATTCCTGTCTCTGCCCATGATATCACTCTTTTTCCGGGGTCATGAATTTCGCAGCCCGCTTGACAAATTCACTGTGCATGGGATGGTTTTCCTCTGTAAGTGATGCATTGAAGGCATCCAACAGTTTAAGCTGTTCTTTTGTAAGATGTTTCGGAACTTCCACAACCACCTGCACCAGCAGATCCCCACGGCCGCCGCCACGCAGCGAAGGCATACCTTTGCCCTTGAGTCTCAATACCATACCTGACTTGAGACCGGCAGGGATACGCATTTTGGCAGCCCCTGCGACAGTGGGGACTTCGATCACACCACCCGCAGCAGCCACTCCGAAAGACACAGGGACAGTGCACTGCAAATGCACACCTTCACGTATAAATATATCACTGGGATTGACATGCAAATATACATAAAGATCGCCGGGCTGACCGCCCCGGAGACCGGCTTCACCTTCACCGGAAATACGGATCCTTGACCCGGTATCAACGCCGGGAGGTATATTGAATTTAAGTTCCTTGACCTCTTTTATCCTGCCTTCGCCATGGCATTTGCGGCATGGTTTTTCCACTACAGAACCCGTTCCGCCGCAAGCGGGACACCCCTGACGCATCTGGATAAATCCCTGATTTATAATAACAGAACCCGTTCCGCCGCAGCGGGTACAGGCCTTGCGACTGCTGCCGGGTTCACAACCTGTGGAATTACAGGCGTCACAGGGGCCGGGACGTGGAACCTTGATTTTGCGTTCACTGCCGTAAACGGCTTCTTCAAAATCGATTTCAAGATCAAAACGCATATCACTGCCGTCCACAGGGGCATTGGGATTACGGGGAGCGTGACGCCTGCCGCCGCCGAAAATATCACCGAAATCCATGTTGCCGAATATGGAACTGAAAAGATCCGAAGCATTGGTAAATCCGCCGAAGCCGCCGCCCCCGGCACCGGCACCGCCGGAACGGGTGAAAGCATCGTGACCGAACTGATCGTACTGAGCCCGCTTGCTGCTGTCGCTGAGCACTTCGTACGCCTGGGCGATCTCTTTGAATTTTTCTTCTGCAGCCTTGTCACCGGGGTTGCGGTCGGGATGGTATTTGATGGCAAGTTTCCGGTAAGCCTTTTTTATCTCATCAGCCGAGGCGGTACGGCTGACGCCGAGCATATCATAATAATCCTGCGCCATAACAGTTCTCTCCCGCTCTTACTTTTCTTCCTTCGTTTCTTCACCGTTGCCACTGGAAACCACCACCCTGGCGGCCCGGAGCAGACGGTCACCGATGCGGTATCCGCAGCACCATTGTGCCGAAATCACGCCATCGGGGTATTCCTCTGACGGCTGCTGTGCAACAGCCTCGTGCAATTCCGGGTCAAAAACCTTTCCGACGGCAGAATACCTTTCCACACCAAGACCTTCCAGCTCTTTGGCAAAGGTGTTGTTTATCATATCCAGTCCCTGACGGATAGCATCCACATTGTCAGATTTTTCTGCAGCGATCCTCGCCATATCCAACTGATCAAAAACCGTCAGAAATGCAGTAAGTGTATCGATCACACCGACTTTACGGGCATCGGCAAGTTCACGGGCCATACGTTTGCGGTAATTCTGGAAATCCGCCTGCAAACGCAAAAGTCTGTCCTGCAGATTGGATATTTCCCCCTGATAATCAATTTCCGGAGCGGCATCGGCGATATCCTCTTCTGCGGTTTCACTTGCAGTTTCAAAGTGATCGCAAACAACATTCTCCTCTGCTGCTGCAGCATCATTTGCTGCACAAATCTCTTCCTCCGGCAACTGTTCTCCGGTCAAACTCTGTTCCCCGGCTTCCACATCTTGATTTTTTGCTGTCATGAATCCAATTCTCCTCTCGTCCAACGGGTATGATTCTGCGGCAGTACACCGCTTTTTTCAGAAAAACGCCCTTTTTAACGGCACAGGTCACAATATAAAAGCCCCCCGCAGCAACCGTACAGGCGGCAGCTTCTTTGCGGCCTTTGTTTACTATACACCTGAATCAGCTCAATTTCAAATAAAAACACTGCTTAAAATTTGACAAAAAGTGTTTTCCGGGTTATATTTGTCAGACGTGCTGGTTTACTGCATTGCCAGACACACATGTTACACAGATTTTGTCAGCTGTCAAACTATTCTGGAGTTTTTTATGTCGTGGGATCTTTCTGCTGTAGTCAAAAGTTTTTGCGGGAAACGCATCGCTGTTGTCGGCGATCTTATGCTGGATTGTTATGTCTGGGGGAAAGTTGACCGGATTTCACCGGAAGCACCGGTTCCGGTAGTCAGAGTTGAAAAAGTCAATTTCCGTCTGGGCGGCGCAGGCAATGTATTGCGTAATATTGCAACTCTCGGCGGCATAGCCACAGCATTCGGCGCAGTAGGTAATGATGCAGAAGCAGAAGAAATGTTCAGGGAATTTGCCTCATACGGCATCAATACAGACAATATTGTTACGGATGACACACGCAGAACAACGGTAAAAAGACGTATTCTCGCCGGAAGCCAGCAGCTTATCCGGGTAGACTACGAAGATTCCAATGATTCCGCACAAACAGTGCGTAAAGAGATTGCCGCCAGACTCAACTCCGCTCTGCGGAAGGGTTCATTTGATGCAGTCATCATCGAGGATTATGCCAAAGGTCTTCTGACAGAGGATATGGCTCAAAGCATCGTTGACACAGCCAATGAGTGTGGCGTACCGGTCATCCTTGACCCCAAACCGCGTCACCGGATGTATCTCCACGGGCTTACCCTGATCAAACCGAACCGCTCCGAAGCATATGCAATGGCAGCCCTCCCCAGTCCCGATGCCCCCGACACAGCGGAACAGTTGACAGAAGTGGCAAAACGTATAAAGGAAGCGTGGGGAACAAAAAATCTGCTTATCAGTCTGGCATCAGAAGGAATGGCTCTTTTTGAAGAAGATACCCTTACCATGCTCCCCACAAAAGCACAGGAGGTTTACGATGTCTGCGGAGCAGGAGATACCGTTATTGCAGCAGTTTCGCTGGGCTTGGCGGCAGGAAATCCAGCCGCAGCATCTGCGGCAGTGGCCAATCATGCAGCAGGTATCGTTGTGGCGAAGGTGGGTACAGTGACAGTCTCTGCCGATGAATTGCTGACAGCGATCACAGGAAATGCAGCAAATTGAGGATAACGATGGAAAAGAAATATTTTCAGTTGGATTTTGAAAAATGCGGCGGCCTGATCCCGGCTGTAGTACAGGATCATGAAACAGGTACAGTGCTTATGCTTGCATATATGAATCAGGAAGCGTGGGAAGAAACCATTGCCACCGGAAAAGGATGTTACTATTCACGTTCTCGCAGCAAATTGTGGCGCAAAGGCGAAAGTTCCGGTAATGTGCAGATAGTGAAAGAGATCCTTGTTGACTGTGATGAGGATACCGTAGTGCTCAAAGTCGAACAGATCGGCAAAGCTGCATGTCATACGGGACATGAAAGCTGTTTTTTCCGCCGCCTTGATTCAGACGGGATAAATACGGTTGAAATCTCTGCTCCCGTTTTCGACCCGGATAAAGTATACGGCAACCATAAAAACTGAATTCACAGCTTTACCGCTGCAAAGTTTTTCCCCTCAAGACGGAATGCCCCGGTAAACAAGAGTACCGTCTTCAAGCATTTCAACGGTGACATTCTGCAACCCGACGGCCTCGGACAGTGATTCAGGATCATCCCCTCCCGTCACAGGACGTGATCCTTTACCGCAAAGGAGTTTCGGAGCTATATGGAACTCGATTTCGTCCACCTGGCGGTTTTTTACCAGCAATGCAGCAAGTTCACCGCCGCCTTCCACCAGCAGATTGGTGATCTTTTCCCGCCCCATACAGTCGAGCCATTCCCCTGCCGGGTCGATCCTTACGGCCTCTGCCGCCGCCCCTTCCGGAAAAAAAGCACGGACTTCGTCAGTTGTCATGGACTCTGTTGCAACATAACGGCGCAAGGTTCGTTTGAAACCGGGGATATCACGCACATCAAGACGGGGATGATCTGTCCGTAAGGTGTTCCCGGCTACCATTACTGCATCTGCCAGAGAGCGCAGATACTGCACTCTGTGCCGTGCGGCACTGCCGGTTATCCACTTTGATGCTCCGTTCCGGCAGGCGATCCTGCCATCCAGAGTCATTGCCATTTTAAGCACAACGTACGGCCGCCCGGAAGCAGCCCATTTGAAAAAGCTCTTGTTCAATGCAGAACATTCCTCCGCCAGCACCCCAACTGTACATGGGATACCGGCAGCCTCCAATATACGGAAGCCGTTACCTGCATGAGCTTTGAAGCAATCACTGGTTGCAGCTACAACTCTCTTTATCCCGGCGGCAATGATCGCTTCGGTACAGGGAGGTGTTCTGCCGTATGTGGAACATGGTTCCAGGGTCACATAAAGAGTTGCTCCGGCAGCTTTACTTCCGGCAGCCTTAAGGGCATAGACTTCGGCATGAGGCATCCCGCAGGCGGGATGATAACCACTGCCCACGATTTCACCATCTCTGACAACCACAGCTCCCACTGCCGGATTTGGATTGGTATGCCCCAAACCTTTTTGCGCCAATTCAAAGGCACAGCGCATAAATGAAATATCAATTCTGTCCTGCATCGTCAAGACCGAAAAGAGCTTTTGCGTAAAAAGCAGGATTGAATTCCTGCAAATCACCGGGGGCTTCACCCATTCCGGCAAAGAAAGTCGGCAGATGAAACTCTCTGTGCAGGGCAACAGCCATACCGCCCTTGCCGGAACCATCCAGCTTGGTCAGCACCAGCCCGGTAAGTTCGGCAACGCTGGAAAATTCTTTGGCCTGATTCACAGCATTGCTGCCCATACTGGCATCCACAGTCAGCCAGACCTCATCGGGTGCTCCGGGGCATGCCTTGGTTATGGAACGCTTGATCTTGCCCAGCTCATCCATAAGATTGCGTTTATTATGCTGCCGTCCGGCAGTATCGATAAGCAGGAAATCATACCCTTCAGCTGCCGCTCTGCGGGCGGCATCGAATGCCACACTGGCAGGATCGGCATTGGTTTTTCCCGCCACGACTTCCGTGCCGGTGCGTTCTCCCCACAACTTCAACTGTTCTACAGCTGCAGCCCGGAAAGTATCACATGCACCCAGCATAACCTTCCTGCCGGATGACGCAAGCTGATGAGCCAGTTTGCCGACAGTAGTGGTTTTACCGGAGCCGTTGACCCCGACAAAGAGAATTACGGTCGGCCTTCCGGCTTCAGCAATATTGATGGGACGCTGGTTGGCTGACAGGATTTTTTCGATCATTGCCGCACATGCACGTGAAGCATCAGCGGCTGTTTCTATTTTACCGGTTTCGTAATCATCTCGCAGTTGAGCGACAACAGCTCTGGCACTGGAAACACCGAAATCAGCACTGATAAGGGTATATTCCAATTCTTCAAAGGTAGCGGCATCCCACTTTTTTTCACCGCTGAAAAATCTCTGCACAGAGGTCTTGGTCTTTTCCAGACCTTTGCGGAAAATCGAAAAAATAGAACTCATAAACTTTCAACAGCCTCCCGCGGCGGACGATTCAAAGTCTCTTTGATGGAATTGAGTACACCGTTGACAAAGTTGCCGCTGCGGAAGCCGGAATAATCCCTGACGATCTCCACAGCCTCGTTGATACTCACCACCGGAGGAACATCCGGCACATAAAGCATTTCATAAACCGCTATACGCATGACATTTCTGTCAACGACAGCCAGACGTGACCAATCCCAGTGGGCAAGTTTGCCGAGGATAGCTTCATCGATAGTTGAACGGTTGGCGGCAATTCCGGCAAGAATGCGCTCTGCATATTCAAATGCTTTTCTGGACTGGCGGTTCTCATGAATACCGAGGGTTTCAAAGGCAGCACTCTTGAAAGTCTCCCAGTTTGCCGGAGAATCAGATTCTTCACGCAGTTCCAATTCAAAGAGGTACTGCATCGCCAATTCCCTGCCGAGGCGCTTGCTGTGCACCTTGGAATCCGGTGACGGTACTTCTGCTTCCATATCTCACGCCTTTCTGAAATCTTTGACAAGATTTGCCATTTCGATAGCGGCACATGCTGCATCTGCCCCCTTGTTGCCGGCCTTGGTGCCGGAACGTTCAATGGCCTGTTCGATATTTTCGGCAGTAATCAGACCGTAAGTAACCGGAATACCGCTCTTGAGACCGAGATCGGCAAGAGCCTTGCTGACCTCGCTGTTGATATATCCGGCATGGGGAGTTGCCCCCTGGATAACAACGCCAAGAGCAAGAATGGCATCAAATTTTCCAGTTTCAAGCATCTTGTTCACACCGAAAGGCAGCTCGTAAGCACCGGGGACCCATGCAGCTTCTATATCTGCCGGATCAGCTCCGTGACGGACAAGAGTATCAATAGCCCCGGAAAGCAGCTTGCTTACAAAAAATTCATTAAAACGGCTGCACACGATACCGAAGCGCAAAGAACGTGCTTCCATCGTTCCCTGATATATTCTGTTGATTTCCATAATTATTCCTTTTTTTCAAAAAAATAAACGGTTCAAAGTTTATGACCGAGTTTTTCTTTTTTGGTTTCCAGATAAAACCGGTTGTCATTACACGGTTCAATTATGAGCGGCACTCTTTCCCGGACTTCCAGTCCGTAACCGGAAAGGCCCACAAGTTTGCGGGGATTGTTGGTCATAAGGCGGAGAGACCTTATACCCATATCCAGCAAAATCTGTACTCCTATGCCGTATTCCCGCAAATCAGCAGCAAAACCGAGTTTTTCATTGGCTTCCACGGTATCCGCACCCTCATCCTGAAGCTGATAGGCATGCACCTTGTTGAAGATACCGATGCCCCTGCCCTCCTGACGGAGATACACGATCGCTCCACGGCCCTCTTCAGCGATCTTGCGCATGGCGGTATGCAGCTGACTGCCGCAGTCGCAGCGGCGGGAGGCAAAAACATCACCGGTAAGACATTCAGAGTGTACCCTTACCAGTACATCATCCCCGGCAACATCCCCCATATACAGCACAACATGTTCATCCTGATCGACAGTCGTTCTGTAGGGGACAATGGTAAACTCACCGAATTCCGTAGGCATTTTGGCTGCTGCACCACGTACGATCAGACACTCTGTATTTCTGCGGTAGGCAATAAGATCAGCCACAGAAGCCAGTTTAAGCTGATGTTCGGCACAGAATTCCACCAGTCTGGGCAATCTTGCCATGTGTCCGTCATTATCCATTATTTCGCAGATGCACCCGGCAGGTGGCAATCCGGCGAGCCGTGCCAGATCCACTGCCGCCTCAGTATGTCCGGTACGGGCGAGCACGCCGCCGGGACGTGCAATAAGCGGAAAAACATGTCCCGGCGAAAAGAAATCATTGCGGACTGCTTTGCCTTCACCGAGGGCAATAATGGTTTTTGAACGGTCAAAAGCACTGATCCCGGTGGTGGTTCCGATCTTGTAATCAACACTTTCGGTAAAAGCTGTGTGGAAAGGATCGGAAAGGATAGCCGGGGTCGTAAGGCTCAACTCTTCGGCACGTTTGCTTTCCAGCGGCACGCAGATGAGTCCCTTGCCATGTACAGCCATGAAATTCACCACCTCAGGAGTCGCCTTGGAGGCAGCGACCACAATATCGCCCTCGTTTTCACGGTTTTCGTCATCGACGATGACCACAGGACGGCCTGCTCGCACATCTTCGATTATTTCCGGAATAGGAGAAAACTTTATTTCCATTGTGTTCACCTGTCTGCGGTCAGCGACCTGCCAGAACCTTCTTTTCATACTCTCTTATGGAGTTCATGTAACCATCATCGGCAGCAGCGTTATTGCGGCGGCAGAATTCCTCCCAGACGATTCCGGCAGGCAGGAAACGGGTTTCTTCCAACCGTGCCAGACGGCCGGCAAAATCACCGGAATTTTCCAGTTCACGCATGACATCAATGGGTTCAAGCAGAGCCAGCAGCAGGGCTTTCTGCATATTGCGCATACCGATCACCCAGGCGGCAATACGGTTTATGCTGGCATCAAAATAATCCAGAGCGATATTGACACGCTTGAGCAGGTCATGGCGGATGATCTCCTGTGCAATGGAACGGAGTTCCTCGTCAAGGACGATCACATGGTCGGAATCCCAGCGGACACCACGGCTGACATGCAGGAGTACTTCCGGCATAAAGGGCATAACGGCACTGATTTTGTCGGCAATGGATTCAGTGGGATGGAAGTGACCGGCGTCAAAGCAGATCATCTTTTTGCGGCTGACAGCATAGCTCATGTAAAATTCATTGCTGCCAACGGTATAAGATTCTGCACCGATGCCGAAAAGTTTTGATTCCAAAGCATCCTTCACAAAGCGTGCAGGTATTTTTTCGGCAAAAATCTCATCAAGACTTTCCACAAGTCTGGCACGGGGAGCGAGTTTATCAACAGGAGTATCCTTGCTGCCGTCAGGGATCCAGAAGTTGATCACAGCAGGGCTTTTCAACTGTTCACCCATAGCGGCGGCGATACGGCGGCATGCTTTGCCATGCTCGACCCAGAATTTACGCACGCCATCATCTGCGGCAGAAAGAGTTCCGTTGGCGGAAAGCGGATGGGAGAAATATGTGGGATTGAAGTCAAGTTTCAAATCATTTTCTTTTGCCCAGTCGATCCAGTTCTGGAACATATCCACAGTATATTCATTGCGGTCGGCCTTGGAATTGCCGCGTTCTGCGTAATTTGCATGAATATTCAGGCGGTGTTTGCCGGGGATGAGAGAAAAGGCAAACTCAAGATCTTTCCGCAGTTCTTCCGGGTTTCTGGCCTTACCGGGATAATTGCCGGTAGTCTGAATACCGCCGGTCAGAGGTCCGTTGTTCTCGAAACCAAGAACGTCGTCTGCCTGCCAGCAGTGCATGGAAATGCGAATGTCGGAAAGCTTGGAGATCGCAGCCTCGGTGTCAACACCG
>JAZSGI010000088.1:0-25506 GCA_045532655.1 Victivallaceae bacterium | reverse complement strand
GGGCTCCAGCGGCGATGGTACTGTATATTTGACTACGGGAGAGTAGCACGGTGCCGGGATATTTTTTACGATCCTCAAAATACGCACTGTTTTGAGGATCTTTTTTTTGTCAGGAGCCTCGCCAGCGCTTGGCTCGTTGAGGGGGAGCCTCGCTATCGCTTGGCTCGTTGCGTGGAGGGTGTTTCCGAGGTGCCGTGTGGCTACACCTGTACTGCGGAACCCGTCAAGGCCGCTTCCGGCATAAGCCGCTCATTTCTTCGCTTTTATTCCGGGTCCGCCTTGACTGAACCCGCAGATCAGGTGTTTCCGGCTCCCGCTGGTTCGTTCCGGAAAAAAATCTGCAAGATTTTTTCCGGAACTGAACTCCTTTTTTACTCTTGTATAGGGGGCTGTTGTGGAGCCTCGCTATCGCTTGGCTCTGGCGGGCTTGCTTCCGCTTGCCCGCTTGCGTGTGAGCCTCGCTGTCGCTTGGCTCTGGCGGGCTTGCTTCAGCTTGACCGTTGTTGGGGAGCCTCGCTGCGCTTGGCTCTGGCGGGCTTGCTTCGCTTGCCCGCTGTGGGGGAGCCTCGCTTCGCTTGGCTCTGCGGGCTTGCTTCCGCTTGCCCGCTGTGGGAAGGCTTGGCCCGGTTTTGGGAAAGAATATCCGGTTGGTAAATGAAAAACGACCTGTACCATTGATCCAAACAAATCCTGTCTGATTTCATGACAGGCAATCGCACAGGTCGTATATATCTTTTCATACCCTTTGAGTTTTCAGCATTTTGGTTAAATTTGCTTTAATATATCTCCGCTGCTGTGACAAATTATGTCATAGCAGTTCACATGTTGCACTTTTTTTTACCGAACTCTTTAATATGCCGGATAAATTTCTCTTTTTTAATACAAAATGCTTTGCTATTTATTAAATACGTTGTATATTTATTGAAAATATACTCTTATTTAGCAAGATAGGACAATAACCGTTAATCGGAGGAGCAATATGGCTTTGCGTTTCTATTATTTTAATTCAACCCACTGGGATCGTGAATGGTATCTGCCTATGGAAAATTACCGCAGATATCTCGTTGATACTGCCGATGGTATCCTTAAAGCTCTGGAAAACGGCAAAATCGAAAAATATACCTTCGATGGGCAAACCATTGTCCTCGAAGATGTTCTGGAAATAAGACCAGATTGGAGAGAACGGGTTCAGGCTCAGGTAGCTTCCGGTAAACTCAATGTCGGACCATGGTATGTTATGCCTGACGAATTCCTTATCTCCGGCGAGTCTATGATACATAACTTGCTTATAGGCAAGGAAATCGCTGAAAGTTTCGGCCATGCGCCATGGCATTGCGGATATATTTGTGATATCTTCGGACATGCCGCTCAAACACCACAGATCTTTGCCGGATTTGACCTCGCTCCTGCCGTTCTCTGGCGGGGGATACACCACGAAACACCACCATTTTTCTATTGGGAAAGCCCCGATGGTACTCGCTGCCCTACCGTACGCCTCCCCGGAGAATGCGGCTACGGCGCTTATACACTTAAAGTTACCGGACTCTGGGATATCCCCCTTGATGAGGAAACATTTAAAGCCAGATTCAAAGCCTATGCCGAAAACCGCCGCGCAATCTGCGGTGACCATATTGTTATTACTGATGCCCTCGATCATATGCAGGTTCATTCGCAGTTGCAGGAACAGTTCCGCTGGATCAGGGAACTTTACCCCGATTGCGAGATCATTCATACTGATTATTCGGAAACTATGCAGGAATTTGACGGCAGCAACGCTGTTGTCGCCGGAGAACTTATTGATACTTGTCACAGAGATGAGGATTCTCCCACTCAAATTCCCCATACCTTGAGTTCACGCTACGATGTCAAGAGCGGTAATGACCGCTGCGCCAATACTATGGAATATACCACTGATCCCATTCTTGCGGCTATGGCTGCAGAGGGGAAAGATGATATGCTTTATTTCGGTAAATATGCATGGAAACAGCTTATCAAAAACCATCCCCATGATTCCATATGCGGTTGTTCCATCGATGCCGTCCACCGGCAGATGCTGCCCCGTTTTGAAGCAATTCAGCAGGTACTTTCCGAGATCATCGATCAGCACAAACATGACGATATGTTTGCTCACACCGGCAAAACCATTGCTATGGTAACTTTTGACGGTGTGGATGATAAACAGCGTGTCAATGATATCGATGAAAACGGTAATTATACTATCCGTATTTTCAACCCCATGCCGTGGGATCGCAAGGAAACTGTTCAGCTGGATATCGCTATGCCTACTGCCAAACCATATCCGCAGTATTGGGCGGAACCTTTCGGATATGAGGCATTCCCCTGTTTCCATATTTTCAATGAAAAAGGGGAGGAGCTGCCGTATCAGCGCGGAAGGCAGATCACAAACAGTCAATTCAGGATTTACCGTGCCGATTCCCGTATCAGGAATATACTGCCTGTAAATGTGGAAGTGGAAATGAAGGCATCCTCGTGGACTACTTTGCAGATCAAGCCTTCTGCTGCCAGACCGCGTTGTTTTGTTTCGCAGCTTACAGGAAAACGCAGTGCCGAAAATAAATTTATCAAACTTGCTGTTGAAGCAGACGGTTCACTGAAGATCACCGATAAGCGTACCGGAAAATCCTTCAGCGGACTCAACAGCTTCATTATTGACCGGGAGATCGGTGACGGTTGGAACCATGTGCGCCCGTCAGGTGCTGCTGAATATCTGCAAGCCATGAGTGCACGTTCTGTTGCTGTACGTACTGATGGGCCTAATTGTACTGTATTTGAGATCATTTACGACATCAAAATGCCCAAGGAACTTGATTACACATGGAACGGTATTGGCGAAAGCTCTGATTTTGAAACCCTTACCATTAAGAGCCTGGTGACTCTTGAGGCTTCTTCACCCAATATCAGGGTGAAGACTGAAATTGTCAATAATATCAAGGATTTCCGGTTGCGGCTGGTGGTCCCCACCGGTATCAGCGGCAAATATTTCGCCAGTCAGACTTTCTGCTTTGTTGAGCGTGAGCCCTGGCGTGCCCTCGGCCGTGCCACTGAAGATTATGTGGAAGCTGAACCCATTGAAAAGAACTTTTCCGGCATCGTCGGCAAGCGTGATGGCGAAGGCGGACTTGCTTTTGTGGCACGTTACGGCCTCCATGAGGTCGGTGCATCTGATTTTGCCGCAGGTGAATTGTATATTACCCTTATCAGGGCTTTCAGAAAAACGGTTGCCACCAATGGCGAGATCGAAGGACAGCTGCTTAAAGAGCTTACTTTTGAGTATTCTTTCAATCCCCTTACAGCCTTTGATGACAATGCTGCTCTCTGGAAATATATGTGTACCTACCGTTCACAGCTGCCTTATTACATGATCCCGGCTGTTGAAGGCAGGAATGATGCTCCGGTACTCAAACTTGAAGGTGATCTCTCTTTCTGTACATTCAAGCCGCTTCAGAAGGTGGAAACCGGCAAGGCAATACTCCGTCTGGTAAACTACAAGGATACTACAGCCTCATCTGTTATCAAACTTGCCAGACCTGCCAGAGTGGTCGAAGTCAAACTTGATGAAACTACTGAAGTTGCTGTGATTGCAGAAAAGGCATCTGAATTCTCGGTTCAGGCCGCACCTGACAAGATCAAGACCTACAGAATAGAATTCTGCTGACAACCCCATGACCATGAACTGCTGCTGTAATATACCGTCACAGCAGCAGTTTATGTATCTGCATTTGCAGTGTGCCATCACTGAACCAATATCTATTCACAAATCAACGATCCAGGTAAAATTATTATGTTTTTGACACGGGAATTCATAACCAGCCCGGAAATGACCGGCTTGCGTCGTTTGCCCCCCAGCGCAACATTTTTTCATTTCGACTCCGCCGCAGAAGCAAAATCGTGGCGCAAAGAAGCATCTCCTTATATTCTTGCGTTGGACGGGACATGGCAGTTTCTTTATACCGAAAACCCCTTTGATCTGGATGAAGCGGCAATAACCGCCCCGGATACTGACCGTTCTTCATGGGATACAGCTCCCGTTCCCGGCTGCTGGGTAATGCATGGCTATGATCATCCCCATTATTTGAACGTAACAATGCCCTTTCCCGATATTCCGCCGGAAGTTCCGGAACAGAATCCGACTGGTGTTTATCACCGGACTTTCGAAATACCGGAATCATGGCAGGGGAGGAAACATTTTCTGCATTTTGATGGGGCAGAAAGAGTGTTTTTTGCTTATGTAAACGGGAAATTTGCCGGAGCCGGCAAAGATTCCCGCGGAGCAACAGAATTTGATATTACCGATATGGTAAAAACAGGCAGCAATACCATTACCGTTATCGTTCTGAAGTGGTGCGAAGCCGTATTTGCCGAAGATCAGGATCAGTGGTATATGCCCGGTCTTTCCCGCAGTGTATATATCCACAGTACTCCTGCCAGCCATATTGTGGATATCTTTGCCAAAGCAACACTGCAGGATGATTATTCAACGGGTTTGCTGGAAGCAGAACTTTATGCAGGTTTTGCCTCTGATGACACCGCCAAAGGTTCCTGTTTCCGCCTGACTCTCCTGGATCCGGCAGGAAGAGCAACAGAGGAGATCACCACTTCAGTTTTCACCATCAATAATATCGAAGCAAACAAAGATATTTCCCGGCTTTTCAAAAAAGTAAAACTGGAAATACCGCAGGTCAGTCAATGGAGTGCGGAGCTCCCCACTCTGTATATGATCACAGTTGAATTACTCGATGCAGACGGAGCCGTTGTGGATGCAACTGCAATACGCATCGGGTTCCGCCGTTTTGAGATCCGCAACCGTGAATTTCTGGTAAATGGCAGGCCCGTCCTCATAAACGGAATGAACCGTCATGAACACCACGACCGTTTCGGCAAGGCAGTACCTTTTGAAACTCTCAAACTTGATCTTGAAACAATGAAGCGTTTCAATGTAAACGCCATCCGCTGCAGTCATTATCCTGCGGTACCGGAATTTTACGATCTTGCCGACGAAATGGGATTTTATGTTCTTGACGAAACAAATCTGGAATCCAACGCTTTTCTCTTTGATATATGCCGCAATCCCGGTTGGACGACTCTTTTCATCGATCGTGCCGTTCGCATGGTGGAAAGGGACAAAAACCACGCATGTATCTACGGTTGGAGTCTGGGCAATGAATCCGGCTGGGGGCAGAACCACTTTGCCATGGCAGGATTTATCCGTGGCAGAGATGATTCCCGTCTGCTCCATTACGAAGGAGCCCTGCATGAATATGAGGGTGAATACTGGGAATGGACATTTATCGGCAGAACCCCGGAACGTGTTCTTACCGACTTCATAGCCCCCATGTACACATCCCCCGAAGATATCATCAAATGGGCACAAAATCAAACTGCTGATGACCGCCCCCTTATAATGTGCGAATACAGCCATTCCATGGGCAACAGCAACGGCTCCCTCAAGGAATATTATGATGCCTTTGAACGTTATCATGGTTTACAGGGTGGTTTCATCTGGGAATGGCTGGATCACGGTATCCTGCAGAAAGATGAAAAGGGCCGTGAATACTGGGCATACGGTGGTGATTTCGGGGATGTTCCCAACGACAGTAATTTCTGTACCGACGGAGTAGTATGGCCCGACCGCACCCCGCACCCGGGACTCTATGAATTCAAATATCTGGCTCAATATGTGGGTTTCTCCCTCATAGAAAAAACAGGTTGCCGCGTTGCTGTTTTCAACAAAAATCACTTCAAGGGCACAGATGACCTCCTGCTGCAGTGGCGGGTGGAAGTCGACGGCACACCGGTCTCAACCGGCTCAATGGCCATGCCGGATATCCCTCCGCGGCAAAGCCTGAATATTACCCTGCCCATTGACCGTCCGGTCGTAATCAGCGGTCAGAAAACGATGCTTGTGCTCTCGGCAACGCTGAAAGAAAGCACCGGGTGGGCGGAAGCCGGTTTTGAAACAGCCGGTGAATGTTTCGAGATCCTGCCGCTTTCAGTCAGGCAGCCTGCCGGAGCAGAAAAAGTCACCTGTTCAATTGCCAGCAACGGCACGGCATCTGCCGGAACCCTGCAAGTGACCGCCGGCAGCAATGGCATCACAGGACTTACCTGCAAAGATGTCCCGTTGCTGGCAGGAGAAGTTTCTGCAGAAATATGGCGCGCGACAACAGACAATGACGGAATAAAAAACCTCGGTCTCAACAGAATAATGGCTGTATGGCTGAAAAAAGGATATGACCAAATGAGTGTCGCCTCCTCCTCGCTGGCAGCAGAAGAGGGAAGTCTGGTAATACGGCAGCAGCTTTCTGTCCCCGGGATCGCAGACAAATACATCGATGTCGTTCAGAAGATCACCCCCATTGCCTGCGGCGCAATAGAGATCGATTCAGAATTTATCGTTCCGGAAGAATTTGATGATCTGCCGCGTCTCGGTCTGCTTTTCGCCCTGCCCGCCGATTTCTCCAGCGTGGATTATTACGGCAAAGGGCCGTGGGAAAACTATACTGACCGTGTCTGCGCATGCCGTATGGGCCGTTTTGCGACAGATGTTGACGAAATGTACGTCCCCTATATTCTTCCGCAAACCAACGGCAACCGGACAGCTGTGGAATTTGCCTCATTCCGCAAAACTGACGGTACCGGATTGCTGGTAACTGCACCGGCTGGAATGGAATTTTCAGTTTCCCGGTATTCAGAAGCACAGCTTTTTGCCTCCCGCCATACCAACGAACTGGAAAAAGAGGAAGTTATATGGCTCCATTGTGACCTGCGGCAGCGTGGTCTGGGAACCGGCAGCTGTGGCTTTGACACTTTGCCGGAATACAGAATAGTACCCGGCAGACACAATTTTGTCATACGTCTGGCAGTGGTGACTTCAGGCGAAGATACAGCCAAAAAGGCAAGGGAACTGCTGTAAGTCCACTGATCCGACTTTCTGTTAAAACAATAAAATGCGGCTGTTGCCCCTCCTCAAAAAAGGTAAGCAACAGCCGCTTTGGCTGTTTTATTCTCTGACCATGGCAAAGGAACAGATATTTGCGGCTGCCGCACGCAGTTCACTGTCAGTAAAGGTGGGTAATTCTGCAAGTTCCGTATCCAGAATATCCTCGCCCCGGAACTGTTGAAGCATCCATTTTTTTACACCGAGCTCCTCCAGTTCTTTTGCCATTTCTTTCAGGTCATCCACATCCAGCAGAGCTTTGTGCACTGTAGTCCGGACATCCAGTTCGATATTATTGACAACGGCAAAAGAGATGGTTCGGCGCACCTTTGCCGCCAACCCCGGGTCTTTACATTCGGCAACGATATTATAACGGGAAAATTGTGCCTTGAAGTCAACTCCGAGCATCGACAATGTACCGTTCCGGTAAAGTTTTTCTATCATTTCCGGATTACTGCCGTTGGTATCCACTTTGACAGCATACCCTCTATCGGCGGCAAGTGCGGCGTATTCCGGCAGATCGGCCTGCAAAGTCGGTTCGCCGCCGGAAAATACCACGCCCTCCAATCTGCCCCGGCGTTTGTCAAGAAATTCAATAAATTCCTCCCGCGAAAATTCAGGCTGGCTCTCCGGATCAAGCACCAGGCACGGGTTGTGGCAATAGGGACAGCGGAAATTACAGCTTCCGGTAAAAAATATTGCAGCTACTTTGCCGGGGAAATCCACTAAAGTAAGTTTCTGTATACCTCTGATATTCATGTCTCACCCCACTCTCCCGGCAAGAGCTCCTGCAAGAGACTTTTTCATAATATCAACATCCGGTTTCTGCCCGAACCAGTATTCAAATGCTCTTGCTCCCTGATAAAGAAGCATCAGGGTACCATCGGCGCATGGTACGCCGTTATCCAGTGCCGTATGCAACACACGGGTCGTTCCGTAAATACAATCATACACTCTCCGGCAGCGGGCGATGGCTCCTGCCGGTACAGGCAGCGGATCATCGGCTTTCAGGCCGAGACTGGTTGCCTGGATAAAAAGTTCACTTGCTTCCAGAAGCCCCGGAGTATCTGCTTCATCCGGCTGCCACAGGGAGACTGTGAGACCTGGAAAGTGTTTCTGCAGATCAGCGGCAAGAGCTCCTGATCTTTCGCGGCTGCGGTTGAAGATCATTATTTCCTTTGCTCCGGCAGCGGCACAGGCAAATGCTATCCCCCGTGCCGCCCCGCCTGCTCCGGCTATTGCAATAACCGATCCTGCCGGTGAAAAACCAAGTGTTTCGGCTGCTGCATCAAGAAAACCGCCGCCGTCAGTGCTTGTGCCGGAGAGAGTGCCGTCTGATCCAACGCGAACCGTATTGACACTGCCGGCTGCAGCGGCAACGGGATCGACTTTGTCGAGAAATTGGATGATATTCTCTTTATGTGGCACAGTGATATTGAATCCTTTCAGGTGTTTTGCCGCAAATGTACACCACTTGCCCAGTTCTTCAGTCCGGACATCTGCTATACCGTACACTCCTGCAATTCCTGCCGCAGCAAGGGCAGGTGTATGCATTACCGGAGAGAGGGAGTGACCTATTGGATGACCTATTACTGCCAGAAGGGAATCTGCGGGCAGCTGCCAGCTGCTATCTGCTGTCATTACCGGGATATCCATATTTTAATTTCCGCCTTTCTTTTTTTCTTTTCTCACTTTGCGGAAGAATTCCTGTATCATAGCGGCTGATTCTTCCGCCATTACTCCCGATGTTACTTCCACCTTCCACAACATTCCTGGAAATCCGGTTATATCCAACGCTGAACCGCACGCTCCGGAACGGGGGTCTGCCATGCCGAATACCACACGTTTGACCCGGGAATTTACCATAGCTCCGGCGCACATCGCACAGGGTTCTTTGGTGACATATATCGTTACATCCTCCATGCGCCAGTCACCCCTGCCCTCTGCTGCTATGGAGAGAGCGAGGATCTCGGCATGTGCCGTCGCATCTTTCAGCGTTTCCACTGAATTATGGGCACGGGCGATTATCATGCCGTCTGCCACGGCAACTGCTCCTATTGGGACTTCGCCGAGATCGGCGGCAAGCTGTGCCTGATCAAGAGCTTTGCGCATATAATATGCATCGTCAAAAAAAGAGTTCTCTGCTGAAATAGTATCCATTTATATCACCACAAAGGTCTGCCTGCTATTCTTTCCATATCGACCTGCCCCATGCGGTGACTGCCCCAGGGCATACTGCGGTTGTCGCCCACTGCATAAAGCATATTTTCGCCCACGGTCTCTGCCGGGATGTTCCAGGTGCATGGCAGTGTGACGTAGGGTTCGTAAACTTCGCTGCCGTTGCGGTACAATTTACCGGAGATGAATTCGATAACATCACCGGGTTTGCCGACGATCCGTTTCAAATACATTGTTTTCGGCTGATAACGGATCATTACTATATCGCCGTAATCAGCTTTGAAACCGGCATTTTTGTCTTTGATACAGAATGTCACGCCGAAACTGCCGTAAGTCGGCATCATACTTTCGCCCGAGATCACACAGGGCTGAAGGAAAAATCCGAAAACCGTCACACAAAGTACGGCGATCACGGCGATACGTATCCAGAACCAGCCATTGAGTTCCGGTTTGAAGAATCGGTTCAGAAATGAAGATTTTTTTATCATTATTTTTTGCCTCCGCTTGTATTATACCACATCTGGATGTATTTTTAAAGGCGGATAATGAAAAAAAAGAAAAAATATTATGCTTTTATGGATAAAAATAAGTAATTATGCCCTTATCCCGGATGCCATGGTGGAATTTTCTCCACATTTCAATGTCATTACCGGCGAGACCGGCGCAGGAAAATCTGTGCTGCTGGGAGCGGTGGAAACACTCTTCGGCACCAGGGCTGATTTAAATGCTCTGCGGGACAATGAATCACGGTGTGAAATTGCCGGGCAGTTGGCTGTACCCTCCCCATTGCGGGATGATTTTGCCATTCTGTGCAATGGGTCTGGAATACCATTTGACGCTGTTGAGGGAACTGTTAATATAAAGAGGATCATGACCCGTTCAGGATCCCGGTGTTTTATCAATGATTCTCTTGTGACCCTTGCCACGCTTAAAATGGTGATCGGCAGTCTGGTGGAGATCCATACAGCCAACAGTCACCAGCAGCTGGGGGGCAAGGTCAGTAATCTGGAAATAATTGATAAGTGGGCAGGAGCCGGCGAACTCCTTGCCGCATGCCGCAAGTATGCTGACCGTATTAAAAATCTTGAGGAAGAAAAATCCCGGATAACGGCAAATATACCTGACAGAATAGAGTTTTCACGTCTTGCCGCTCTGATGGAGGACGTTGATAATATCGCTCCAGTACAGGGTGAGGATGAGGATGTAGATGCCAGACACAGACTTGCTGCGGATTCACAGTGGATCATGGAAAGTGCCGGAAGCATCGGCAGAATGATAAACGGTGAAGGCGGTGCAGCTGATATCATGGGGGATATTTACCGTACACTTGTACAGATGGCACGCAATGACAGCAAAGGTACAGCAGCAATGCTGGAAAAAAGTGCTTTGATATCCGATGAACTCCGGGAACTTGCCGGTGAGGTGGAGGATTATGCTGCAGGTATCGATCTGGATGAGGAGGCATTTGCCGCCCTTGAAAAACGGCGCAGTGATCTTTTTGCTCTCCGCCGCCGTTACGGAATGTCTATAGATCAGCTGCTTAAAGCAAGGGATGAGGCGGAAAAGAGGTGCAGACTTTTTTATGAAGCAGAGAACACTATCAGGGAACAGGACAAACTTATCTGTGCAGCACAGGCAGATCTTGAAGCTGAGTGCAAAAAACTTTCGGATTTGCGCCGTAAGGCTTCTCTGACCTTTTGCAAAGCGGTACAGGAAGCTATGGCAGATCTCGGACTTGAACACGGCAGAATCGAAATGAGTTTTTCCCCCTGTACGCCGGGTGCCGGGGGCGGGGATGATTGTGAAATTCTTTTTGCCGCCAATCCGGGAGCGCAATTACGCAGTTTGCGGTCTGTGGCAAGTTCCGGTGAACTTTCCCGTATGCTGCTGGCAATAAAAAGGGTCATGGCGGAACGGGATGCAACTCCGGTTATGATATTTGACGAAATAGATGCAAATCTCGGCGGCGAGACTGCACACAGAGTTGGAAATACTTTGTGTACTCTTGCCGGGGAGCATCAGATCATAGCCATTTCACATTTGGCACAGGTATCTGTCCGCGCGGACAGGCACTTCAGAGTAATCAAAGGGTATTCGCAGGATTCCACAGTAAGCAGAGTGGAGACTCTTGACGGCAAAGGACGCAAATTGGAATTGGCAAGGATGCTTGGGGGCGGCGAAAGTGCTTTGCTTCATGCCGACGGGCTGTTGAAAAAGTGAAAGGAAATCGGGAATATGAAAAAATGTGTTGTTTTATTGTCCGGGGGACTTGATTCAGCTACGGTGCTTGCCATTGCCAGGAGTCGGGGTTTTGAATGTTATGCCTTGAGTTTTGACTATGGTCAGCGTCATTCATCGGAACTTGAAGCCGCCAAACGTGTTGCAGTGGCTCTCGGCGTAAAGGAACATTATATTTTAAAAGTGGATCTGCGCTGCTGGGGCGGTTCGGCTCTTACTGATGATATACCCGTACCTGATGCCGGCGGAGAAGGGATACCGGTTACTTATGTCCCTGCCAGAAATATGATTTTCCTTGCCTGTGCCTGTTCTTTTGCAGAAAGCCGCGGTATAAGGGATATTATGATCGGAGTCAATCAGATAGATTATTCCGGTTATCCTGACTGCCGCAGGGAATTTATCCGGTCGTTTGCCGAAACTGCAAGACTCGGTACATGTGCCTGCGACGAGGGGTGGGAATTCAATATCGATGCCCCTCTGCAGAACCTTTCCAAGGCAGAGATCATAAAAATTGGAACTGAACTCGGGGTCGATTACAGATTGACCGTAAGTTGCTACAGTGCAGATGATGCCGGCAGGGCGTGCGGCCGTTGCGACAGTTGTGCCCTGCGCCGTGAAGGTTTCAGAGCCGCAGGTGTACCTGATGCTACAAATTATATAAATTGAGCAGTGATCAATATGAATACAGAAACAGATAATGTAAAAGATATGCAGCTGCCCAGGGAACTCGATCGGCTGGCAGAGGCAATGGCGGAAAATGTCCACGATACATGGATGCAGGGCCGTTTGGAGCAGGGGTGGAAGTTCGGCAATGAACGGAATGATGAACGCAAGGAGCATCCGTGTCTTGTGCCCTATGGTCAGCTGCCGGAGTCGGAAAAGGAATTTGACCGCAAAACTGCAGAAGCAACGCTGAAATTTATCCTCAAAGCAGGATTCCGCATAATTCCTGCCGGAAATACAGAGAGGGATATATGAAAATAAACATGGGGCTGCGGGACTTGCTCTGCAAAAGGTATTTGCTCGTATGGGTTGCGTTTGTGATATTTGCAGCAGTGAGTTGTGTTACAGGGTTTTGCATGAAAGGTTTGATCTCCAGCCTTTTTTGCGGAGTCACACTTTTGGTGGCAATGGGAATAATTGTACTCGCTTTTTACAGAATTATGCGGAAAACATTTGTGAATCTGGTTGTGTTCATTGGTTTTTTCGGTATCGGCTGTTGGGTTTATTACAAGGAGGATTGGGGACCTTTTATGGGGGCATTTCAGGCGCTGGCAGAATTTTTCCCCTCCCGCGGAGATTATGCTGATACCCAGATAAGTGACTACAGCTGGTTCAAGCAGATATTTTTCCTTGCAAGCTATCTTTTTGCCGCATCGTTTATAATGGCGGTTTTCGGCAGAAAATTGATCAACAGCTGGTGGTTGTTACTTGCAGGATTCAATAACAGCAGAAAAAGCGTTTTCTGGTGTATTGAGCCCACTGCTGCAGAAAAGCTGCTGGCAAAGGATATTATAAAAGAAGATCCATTGCGGCAGTGTATATTTTCTGTACGGGAGAGCATGATCAGCGATCCTGCGGCTCTGCTTGATAATATGAATGCCGCCGGGTATATGGTGTGTTTCCGGAAAGGCGGAGCTTCGTACAAATCATGCCTTAACGCTCCGGAACACTTTTTCCTGACAGACGATCATGATTGGAACATCCGCAAGGCTCAGAGCGTCTGGATGGAACTGCAGAAAAAAAAGCGCAGCGGCAAGGTGGATTTTTATATCGCTGTTTCTGATACAGGAAATACCTTCTGGACAAATGCATGGGCAGATATGGTACACAAAGATGATCTGAACGACAGCGGCAAAAATAATACAAAGGTGGAGATACATTTTGTCAATAAAGAATTCCTTGCTGCAAGAATGCTTGTAAAAGATCATCCAATGCTGCTTGCTCCCGGTGTGAGTATCAATACGGATACATGCAAAGTCCGGGGAAATATGAATGTCCTTTTGATCGGATTCGGCTTTTGCGGCAAGGCATTATTGCGGGAAACCGTCTGTGATTCGCAATTCCTGCATGAAGATCAGGAGGATGTTTTCAGCGTGACTGTTGTTGATGCCGACAGAAAATCCTTCAGCCGGTATGCAGTAGAACATAGTGAAGCAGTCTGTGATTATAATATTCAATTTCTGCAAATGGACGTACAGAGCGGTGATTTCTATGAAATGCTTGAAAAAGATTTCAGCAAATGGAACCGTATTATCATCGCAATGGATTCTGATGCGGTCAATATGGATACTGCCGCCATGATAATCAACCTGTCACGGATAAAAGGTGTGCCACTTGTGGAAGAAGATGGGAAACGGCACAGACTCTTTGTCCGTTTTTCCGGCAAAACTCCTGACGCATCTGCCCCGGAGGTGTTGGACCAGTGTGTATTTTTCGGCGAAATGGATAAATGTTATACCCGGAATATCATTGTAGATGAGGAACTTGACAAAAGAGCCAAAGCCGTGAATGTCATTTACTGTGATTCCGCTGCCGGACCGCAATGGATGGAACTTGATATGCCTACACGGGAAAGCAACCGTTCGGCTGCTTCCGGTGTACGCAATCTGCTTTTGCTGGCGGGGGTGTCCGTTGATGAGTTCCCGGCGGCAAACTGGGCAGAGTTCATTGCTGTAAATAACAGAAAAGAAACCCTTGCTGTTGATGAACATCTGCGTTGGAACGCTTTTCAGCTTATGCGCGGGATACGCAAGTGGCCGCTGGAGGAGATGACAACAGAGGCAATGGCTGAAAACTCTTACCGTGCCAATGCCTGTCAGCGGCGGCGGCGTCATGCCGCTGTCACAGATTTTGATAAGCTGCCTGCGGTCGCTGTACGATTGGGTATGCCGGAAAATACATTGCAGGATTATGACAGAAAAACAATTGCCAATATAGCAAAAATATTCGGAGGGCAAAATGGCTTTTGATTGGAAGAAATATGCAGAAATATACGAAAATGAATTGATATCTTCAGTGATCCCTTTCTGGGAAAAAAACTGTGTAGATACTGAATACGGCGGGTATTTCACCAGCCTTGACCGTGACGGTTCTGTTTATGACACCACCAAATATATGTGGATGCAGTGGCGCATTGTTTATATGTTTTCCGAGCTGTATCTCGCCGGTTACAAAAACGACCGTTATGTGGATATTGCCGGAAAAGGTTTTGATTTCCTTTACAAACACGGCAGAGACGAAAACGGCATGTATTATTTTGCCCTTAACCGTCAAGGTGTTCCGGCAATGGCACCCTACAGCCTTTTTTCGGATTGTTTTGCCGCTATGGGCAGTGCCAAACTTTACTGCATCACCGGTAATAAGCTCCATGCCGAAGCAGCTGTCGAAGCCATGAACAATTACCTTACCCGTGCCTCCAGCGGTAACAGTGCATTGCAGTGGAACAAATCACTTGCCGGCAAAACACAGTATCTTTCCCTCGGTCACTATATGATGATGGCCAATCTGGGGATGATAATGAAAGAGTGTCTGAACAGTACTGAATTCGACTCTGCCATGGATACAGCTGTGGATATGGTGCTGAATAAATTTTATTCTCCCGAATTCGGTCTTGTCTTTGAAAATATGCCTGTGGACAGCGATAAGCCTGATCTGGGAAGCAGTATCGGCAGACAGATGAATCCTGGGCACGTACTGGAAGCAATGTGGTTCCTGCTTAATTATCTGGCAGGGAAACCGGGTGCGGAAGATAAAATTGCGGCTATTACTGCAATAATTTCCAACACTCTTGATTTCGGCTGGGACAAAGAATACGGCGGTATCTTCTATTTTATGGATGCTTTGGGCAAGCCGCATCTGGAACTGCAGCATGATATGAAACTGTGGTGGGTGCATAACGAAGCAACACTTGCGGCATTGCATGCGTATAAAAACACTTGCAATGAGAAATTTGCCGATTGGTTCTGTAAGATTCACGATTACTCATTCAGCCATTTCCCTGATAAGGAATATGGTGAATGGTATGCTTACTGCAACCGTCAGGGCGAAGTGACCCATTCGCTGAAAGGCGGCAAATGGAAGACATTCTTCCACGCTCCCCGTGCCCTGCTCTTTGGCAGTCAGTTGTTGAAAAATATGTAAGCGGCAGAGGAACGGTGGTTGACTATGTCATTCAGTGAACGTTTCCCGGAGGTGTATGCCGGAATAAAGATCGATCGTCGTTCTCCGGAAGCACTGGCAGAGGTCGGATATCAGGAAGAAATTGCATTGAAAAATGCCGCTCTGGAACAGGAACTGGCCGGTACAGTTCCTGCCGGAGTTATTGAACCGGTCGTACACTCTCCCCTTGCCCGCAACTGGCGCACAACAGGCAAAAGGCGGATAAATGTGAGCGGCAGGGATGTTTATATGCACATGGGCAGACGCCACGGCAGTGAAAGAGTTTTTATTTCACCGCTGGAACCGGAACGTCACGGCAGGATATACCGTTTTGTCCACAAAATGCTTGTCATGCCCTGCAACAGACAGCTGGCAGCGGCAATGAATTACTGTATTATCAGGGGCTCTTACGAAGAGCACTGTGTGATTTTCAATATGCGGGAACTTTCCGGCGGGATAGTCCGGGCGCTCAAAGCTGTTGCCGCAAAACTTGCTGCAGAGATCCCTGAAGTCCGGAGTGCCTTTATTTATCTTGACGAAACAGGATCGGATTATTATCTTGAATCGGAACGTCCTTCCGGAAAAGTTGCTTTCAAAAAACTTTACGGACCGGAACATCTGGCGTTGAAGCTGGCCGGGAAAAAATTCCTTTATTCTCCCGTATCGTTTTCCCAGATCAACGAGTCGATACTGCCGATTTTTCTGGAAAGATTGAACCGTGAAACTGCTTTGGACAGTAATACACTTTTTCTGGATTTGTACTGCGGTTACGGTTTGTGGTCGATTTCCTGCGGTGGTGAAGCGGGCAGGGTGATCGGTATTGAATCTGCTCCCCAATCAGTGGCAGCAGCCGCATCCAACAGTGCTTATATCCACCGTGGAAAGGATTTTCAATACGAAACAGCCTTTATAACCCGTGAATCTCTGCGCCGTAATCTGCCGCCATCCGGAAAGCAGCGGGAGATAATATTGCTTGATCCACCCCGTGGCGGCTGTGCACCCGGTGTTCTGGAAACACTTATTGCACGCCGTCCGGAGAAAATACTGATAATGTTCTGCGGCGCAGATGAGATCCTGCCTGCATTGCAGCTTTGCCAAGCCAACGGCTGCCGGACAGAAAAGATCATAGCTTTTGATTTTTTCCCCGGCACGTTGAATCTTGAAACACTTGCAGTCTTGACCCCGCCCCCGGCAAAAGGGTGAATGGATGGCGTAAGGCCCCCCACAGAACGGGCCGCATGTTTTATCAGGATTTCAACAGGCGCAGAAGCAGTTTGCTGAGGCGTTCAATGGGGAGGCCTTCCACGTTGGCAAAGGAGCCGTTGAGGCTCTCGGCCAACATATCGCCGTGTTCCTGTATGGCGTAGGCTCCGGCTTTGTCAAGCACGTTTACTTTTGACATATAGTCCCGGATAACTGCAATATCGTATGATTTGAAACGTACTTCCGTGATTTCTGAAAAACTTTCCAGACTGCCGTCCGGATGAATCAGGGCTGCCCCGGTTATTACATGATGAACTTTGCCGGAAAGTTCCGCCAATATCATTTCGGCTTCGGATTTATCGGCGGGTTTGCCCACTGATCTGCCGCCGGATACGATCACTGTATCTGCCCCAAGTACAAATACACCCGGATTGGCAAGTGAGGCCGTCCGGGCCTTTAATATGGCATTGAGTACCGGAATATCTTCCGCACTTACCCCGGAAAGTTCATTGTATTCGGCACAGTCAACTGGGTAGACGGTAAAAGAAAACCCCGCTTCCGCCAGTATGCGGCGGCGGCGGGGACTGGCACTGGCAAGTATGAAGGAACCTTTGGCAGCCATAATGCCGGAATATTTCAGGATTCAGCTGTGAGCCGGTCAAGACGGATGTCGATCCGGGTGAGCTGGGTGATATGCAGCCGTTCGGCAAGGGCCGCTTTGATGCTTTCCCGCAAAGCATCGCAACATTCATTCAGGCTCTTGCCGCCGGGATGATAACAGATATGGAGTTCCATGAAATAATCCTGACGTTTGCGGCTCAAACGGATCTTACCGGCTTCGATCTCGGGAAATTCCGGTACGACGGAACGTACTGTATCCAGTATCGCACTCTCGGAAATGACAATATCTCCATCCTTGCCGGAAATGACAACACGGTTTATGCGTTTATGACGGGTGATGCTCCAGATGATTATCCGGAGTATGAAATAAATCAGCAGTATACAGGCAAGCATTACGGCTGCAAGGGCAAGACCGCTGCTGAAAGAACTGCCAAACCATTGCTGCCAGTATTGACAGACATTTTCAAGACAACACATTTCTTACCTCCCTGCCGTCAAAGTTCAGCATCACCGGTGGAGGAGGCGTCGGCGGCTTCCTCGGCTTCTTCGATCTTCTGAACCACTACGGTGACTTTTGCCACGGTCATTCCGGTGGTAGTTTCCACGTCTTCAATAACTGCACGCTGCACGGCTTCTGCAACTTCCCGCACCTTGAAGCCGAAAAGCATATTGATCTTCACTTCAAGAACTACTGCATCGGAATCAGCTGATTCTTTGCAGATGGATATTGTCCGACCCTTACTGGAACCGACAAATTCAGCAATATTGTCTATAAGACTGCTGCCTGATAAACGGGAAACACCGGGAACGCTGAGGGCGGCACGGCGCACAAGGGAAGCAATGACATTGTCATTGACCATGATATCGCCGTAATCACTGCTCTGTTCCAACAGAGTATCTGCTTTGGGGGCAGAGGTACTTTTCTTTTCTTTCATCATTCTCCGTTTCCTTTCATAAGGTTTTCCACGAATCCGGTGTTATAGTTTCCTGCTCGGAAACCACGGCAGGAAAGAAGCATCTGCTGGAACGGGATAGTGGTCTTGACGCCTTCGATACTGAATTCGGCAAGAGCACGCTGGCAGCGGGCGATAGCTTCTTCACGGGTGGGGGCATGAACGATCAATTTGGCGATCATACTGTCGTAGTAAGGGGGAACGGTATAACCGGAGTAAACGTGGGTATCCACACGTACGCCGATCCCGCCGGAGGGAATGAAATTGGTGATCTTGCCGGGATTGGGTATAAAGTTGCGTTCCGGATCTTCGGCATTGATACGACATTCGATGGCGTGACCGGTAAAGGTGACATCCTTCTGGGTAACAGGAAGTTTTTCGCCTGCGGCTATGGCGATCTGCATTTTTATGAGATCAAGTCCGGTTATTGCTTCGGTTACAGGATGTTCCACCTGGATACGGGTATTCATCTCCATGAAATAGAACTTGTTGTCATCGGTCAGAAGAAATTCGATCGTTCCGGCACTGGTGTAACCGGCAGCTTTTGCCGCTTTGACAGCAGCTTCGCCCATGGTGGCACGGAGCTTGGGGGAAAGTGCAGGGGACGGGGATTCTTCAAGAAGTTTCTGATTACGCCGCTGCATACTGCAGTCACGTTCGCCCAGATGAACAACATTGCCGTATTCATCTGCAAGGATCTGAAACTCGATATGACGGGGATTGACAAGGAATTTCTCCATATACATGGAGTCATCGCTGAAACCCTTCTCCGCTTCGAGTTTTGCCTGATGAAAACCCTGGATCAGGCTGGCATCGTTATGGGCGATACGCATTCCGCGGCCGCCGCCGCCTGCCGAGGCTTTGACGATCACGGGATAACCCAGCTTATGGGCCATTTCCAGAGCTTCTTTTTCGTCATTGATCAAGCCGTCACTGCCGGGGGTGGTCGGCACTCCTGCCTGTTTCATGGTCTTGCGGGCTACAGATTTATCTCCGAGGGCACGCATGGCTTCAGGGGTGGGGCCGATAAATTTGATCTTGTGATTGCGGCAGGCTTCGGCAAAGTAGGCGTTTTCTGCCAGAAAACCATAGCCTGGATGTACCGCATCCACATCGGTGATCGCCGCAACACTCAAAAGACGGTCGATCATCAAATAGCTTGAATTGCTCTGGGCGGGTCCGATACAAACAGCTTCATCCGCCAGCTTTACTGGCAGACTGTCAGCATCTGCCTGGGAATAACCGATCACAGACTTGATGCCCATTTCCCGGCACGCACGGATCACACGGAGGGCGATCTCGCCGCGGTTGGCAATAAGGATCTTGTTGAACATTGGCTCTCCTTTGCGGGGGCGTTTTACTCAATTACGAAAAGACTCTGGCCGTATTCAACAGGCTGGCCGTTTTCGATCAGTATTTCTTTGACAACGCCGGAAATTTCGGCTTTGATTTCGTTCATGACTTTCATGGCTTCGATAATGCCGACTACGGTATCGGCATTGACTTTGTCGCCTACCTTGACGAAAGGTGCGGCATCGGGGGAACTGGCACGGTAGAAGGTTCCAACAAGCGGGGCATTTACAGTCTTGGCGGGAGTGGCGGGGGCTGCCGGAGCAGCAGGTGCAGCTGCTGCAGGAGCGGCAACGGGGGCTGCCGGAGCAGCTGCAGGAATAACGGCAGGAACCTGAACAGCGGCGGCAGTGCTGCCGCGGCGGAGGCAGAGGTTGTAGCCTTCGGCTTCGATTTTGAATTCTGTCAGATCATTTTCGCTCATCAGGCGCACGATAGTTTTGATTTCGTCGATTTTCATTTTACAAATCCCTATTTTTTTCTTTTTCAACACAACGGATAACTGCTTCCAGTGCCAGGAGATAACTGTCGACACCGAATCCGGCTATAACACCGGCGCAGGCGGGAGCCGTCACTGAACTGTGGCGGTATTCCTCCCTTGAATGTATATTGGATAGATGTACTTCAACAACTGGTATGTCGATTGCCCTTATTGCATCAAGGATAGCCACTGAGGTATGGGTATATGCAGCAGGGTTGATGATTATGCCGTCAAAACCGTTATCGGGAGCGGCAAGGATGTTGTCGATGATGACACCTTCGTGGTTGCTTTGACAGAAAGCAGTTGCAGCACCGCATGAATCTGCGGCGTTTTTAATTGCCCCGTTGATATCTGCCAGGGTCATAGTACCGTAATGTTCCGGTTCTCTTTTGCCGAGCATACCAAGGTTGGGCCCATGAAGAATAAGAATTTTCATAATATATAATATATCACATTTTTTTGATATTACAACTTTTTGCAGTATTTACCGCGGTTTGAGTTCCGGCATTTCCAGTGTTGGCTGACCGATAAATTCACCGGCAACAGTATCGGAAGCAACAGGATATGATGTTTCTTCCTCCGAAGTGTAACCCCATGCTGCTGCGGCAATTATTCCGGCGATAATGAGAACAGTCACACCGGCGGCAATTCCGGAAAGCATCATGAATTTCCGTATGGTGCGGATATTTTCTTCACTGGGGTCGCCGGATTCGCCAAGACGTACGATAAGTTCTTCCGGAACAACGTATTCCAGACGGGAACGTATTGTGCCTACAAGATCGTTCACCTGTTCCCGGGGCATATTATAAAGTTTACCGAGTTTGCGGGCATAGGCAATAACGTAGGTCACGGCGGGCAGGTTGTTCAGATCTTCCGCTTCCAGTGCCTTGATATAGTCTGAACGTATGAGAGTAAGGTTGCCAACTTCTTCAAGAGTTTTGCCGGAACGTTTCCGGGCCTCGGCAAAGATCCTGCCATAGGGCAGAATTTCAACATTCTTTTCGGCTCCGGGGAGTTCATTTGCTGCCAGACAGACTACAGGACTGCGTTTTTCCTGTCCGATGCTCTGTGTGGCGATACCGACGTTGCGGTGACCGGCGGCGATGATGGGTGCCGGTCGGCGTACCGGAGTACCGGGAGGTGGAACAGGGGCGGTGCCCGGAAGTACTGTGTTACTGTTCATGGTTCCCTGCCGGAATGATGGCGCTGATGGAGCTGCAGGTTTTTCTGCTGCAGGTTTTTCTGCTGTTTCGGTCTGTTCTGCGGCAGCAGTGGGTTGTTCTGATTCCGGTTCCGGCGGCTGCTGAACAGCTGCAGCAGGTATTTCCGGTTGGACTTCCTGCACCGGAGATGATTCCTGCTTGGATTTGAAAGGGGCATGCGGTGGTTCGGCAAAACTCTGCCTGGTATCAAAATCCAATGGCAGTTCACTTGCGATCCCGGCTTTGACTCTGTTATTTTCCTCTGTCATTTATTTTCTCCGATGATTTCGTCAAAGACAAGTATTTCCCGTTTATTGCCGCCATCTCTGGCAGGGCCGACAATGTTGCGGCGTTCAAATTCATCGATCAGGTTGGCGGCACGGTTGTAACCTATACCCAGCCGCCGCTGCAGATAACTGGTGCTGATGGCACGCTCGGAAATGGCGATTTCAAGAGCCTGACGGAAGAGGCTGTCGTCTTCGGGCTTCAAATATTTCATGACCAGCCGCCGTATGCCGTCAGTTTCCTCCGGCAAATCATCAACATCCAGATCATCCTGTGCATCTCTGCCGCTGCGCGAGGGGTGATCTTTACGGCCTGAAAATACTTCCGCCTCTTCATTTTCATCCGGTTCCGAGGTCACGCTCAGGTCAAACTGCGGTTTGGCTTGTGCGCTTATGAAATTGACGACTTTGCTTATATCACCGTCGCTGAGGAAGGTTCCCTGAATACGTTCCAGTGTGGGGCTGGACGGCGGCCGGAAAAGCATATCGCCATAACCCAGCAGATTCTGTGCCCCGCCGGCATCCACAATAACACGGCTGTCGGTCATATTTCCCACCCGGAGTGCGATTTTTGTAGGCAGGTTTGCTTTTATGACACCTGTAATAACATCTGCTGACGGACGCTGGGTGGCGAGGATGATATGGACACCGGCGGCACGTCCCTTCTGGGCAAGACGTGCAATGGCTGTTTCGGCATCTTTGCGGACATCCCTGCCGGCCATCATCAGGTCAGCAAATTCATCCACGACAATGATCAGCAGTTCGATTTTGTCCGGTAACTGTTCGCCACAATCATCATATTGCGGTTCCCGCGGAATGGGACGGCTGTTGTATTCGGATATTTTGCGTGTACCTGCCTTGGCAAGGAGTCTGTAACGTTTTTCCATTTCATCCACGGCCCAGCGGAGAGCGAGAAGGGCTTTGCTGGGTTCGTTGATGACCGGGGTTTTCAGGAAGGGCAGATCCTGATAGAAGGCAAATTCCACAACCTTGGGGTCAATAAGGATCAGGCTCAATTCACCGGGGATGAACTTGAAAAAGAGGCTCATAAGAATTGAACTTACACAAACGCTTTTACCTGAACCTGTTGCCCCGGCAATAAGCAGGTGCGGGGCTTTGGCAAGGTCGGAAACAATGGGTTTACCGGAGATGTTCTTGCCCAGTACAACGGGGATTTCCGCCTTTGAGTCAATCCATTCACGGGATTCAAAAATACTTCTGATAACAACGGTTTCGCGTTTTGTATTGGGGACTTCCACTCCGACGACATCCCTGCCGGGGATCGGGGCAAGGATACGGATATTGTCGGCGCAGAGTGAACGCATCAGGTCGGCTTCAAGTTTTGTTACCTTGCTTACGGAAACACCCGGCGCAAGAGTTATTTCAAAACGTGTCACCTGCGGCCCGGTGATATGACCGGTGACAGAACCGTTGACACCGAAATCATCAAGGGTGTTCTGGATACGTATTTTGGCATCGTTTATTGCTGCTGAATCTTCCGGATCGGCTTCTTTGCCGCTGGAAAGCATATTGGTATTGGGGCGGGCGTATTCTCTGGAGAATATTCTGACCGGAGCTTTGCCGCCGTTATCCTGCGGGATATCCGGAGCATCCGGAACCCGGTTGAATTGCGGATCTGCAGTGAGATCGGCTTGTGCGCTCTCCTGCTCCTGTTCTTCCGCAGGGGGGGCAATATTTTGCGGTTCAGGCGGAATGGCAGCTGCTGCAGGAGTCGGGGCGGGGGCGGCAGACTGCCTTATTTCTGCAGCGTCAGGCTGTTCAAGACTGTCGGGGAAGGAGGGTGTCTCAGGAACATCTGCATTGTTTTTCTGTGAAGCCAGCAGACGGCTGATGAAATTAAGGCGGCGGGCAGGCATGTCGGCAGTGATGTCAGCATCATTGCCGGAGTCAGAAGCTGGTTTTTCAGCTTTCCTGCGTTCTTCTTTTGTCCGCAATCTGGAAGCAAGAAGGTTCTGCTGCTCTGCGGCGGCATCTTCATCACGCAGATTATCCAGTACACTGTCCAGACGGAAGGATATCGAAGCAAAATTGATGATCTTTTTCCATTGGCAGAAGTACAGTACAACTGCTCCGGCAATCAGCATGCCCCAGGCGGCAATGGTCATGCCCACTGCTCCCAGCCATTGCCGGAGAAATCCCGGAGGCAGATCGGCAGTGACGGCTGTATTGCTGCCGCCGGTGAAGATCCTGATCCCTTCGACAGCAGGGGCTGCCAAAGCCTGCCCGATAACGCCGCCGGAAAGAGAAAGTGCAGGGGAGGTACTGTTGCCGATACCGAGTTTTTCTGCCGCATTGGCAAAGGTTTCCGGCTGCAGACCGAAAAGGATCGTGGAAGCCGTCAGAATAAGGAACATACCCCCGGCGGATGGGAGCAGCGGCGGCTTTTTCGGGAAAATTGATGTGATCGCCGCAGTCAGAAACACGAATGCCATGACCCAGGAAGCAAGACCGAAGATATAAAAGGAAAGCATTGCTGTCCATGCACCTGTGTCGCCAAGCCAGTTGCCGGGAGTGCCGGGAGTACCATTGGTCAGGATATTATTGTCAACAGGAGAATAACTCCACAGGGCAAGTATGTAGAAGACGGCAAGACACAGCCACAGTACCGGTGCAAGGCGTATGCCGTGTCCCGTGGCGTTGTCCTGCGGACGTGTACTTTTAGGGTTTTTTTTCGTATAAGTATTCATATAACTGTAATATAGTTCTGAAAGATGGAATTTTCAAGCTGTTCATGCAAAAAATAGTGATTTATACAGATGCTTCTCCGGGGGGAGGCGTCACTTTTCAAGGGAAACTTCCAGTAACAGTGCGGCAATGCTATCCCACATGGCAAGACCCTTTTCCGACAACGCATATACATCGGGATCCTGCACCCAGAAATCAGCAACGATCATTTTCAGCCTGTCTATTTGGTCCAACAGTTTTTTGGGGAATTTTTCCTTTGCGGCTGCTTTCGTCCAGCCTGCTGTGCGGCGCAGGCCGATAGTGAGGATCTCTGCGGCTCTGTGATCAGATGATATGTCATCGATTTCCGGTTTGGTATGTGCCATCCACAGGTCGATATCGGCTTTTTCCTGCCAGCGTGATTTGCCGTTGAAGCCTGATGCACCGGGGCCGATACCGCAAAGCAGCTGTCCTGTCCATACATTGTCATTGTGTCTGCATTCGCAGCCTTTGCGGGCGTAATTTGAAACTTCGTAGCGGTATATGCCCTTTGCGGCAAGGAAATCAGCTGTCAGCTGCCAGAGACGCATGGAAAGATCCTGGGGCGGGGCGGGAAACTTTCTCCACGCCTCTTTCTCCGGGGTGATCTCGTAGCATGAAATATGGTCACAACCGGCATTGCATGCGTTTTCAAGCTCTTTCTTCCATATATCTTCCTCGTCAGTGGGCAGGGCGTAAATAAGGTCGGCATTGAGATGGGGAAAAAGTTCTCTGCCTCTGGTGAGGGCATAACGTATCTGCTCATCAGAGCAATCCCTGCCGAGAAGCTCCCTGCGGGCCGGATCAAATCCCTGTATACCTACAGAAAGCCTGTTTACGAAACCTTTGAGGATGCTCAGTTTCTCTTCGTTGAGAGTTTCGGGATTTGTTTCCATGCTTATTTCTGTATTGTCATCCAGAAGCAGTATCCTGCAGCAGACATCCCGCAGTTTCCCCAAGAGATCGCTTTCCAGAAAGGTTGGTGTGCCGCCGCCGAAATAGAGTGTATCCAGCGGGGCTGTGTATTTGTATCTGCCCAGTTCCGCTGCTACTCTTTCCAGCCACAGCTCCTGCCTGTAACGGGTTGCTTTCTCCCCGGAAACAGAGTAAAAAGCACAGTAGCCGCATTTGCAGCGGCAGAAAGGGACGTGTA
>JAZSGI010000129.1:0-5438 GCA_045532655.1 Victivallaceae bacterium | reverse complement strand
ACAGGTTCTTCAAAGTTACCGCCGGCGGGACTGACAGAGCCGCCGATAGTTACAGACCCGGTTTCACCGGACTTAAGCTCCACAACACCTGCCCGTTCATAAAATCCGGCAATACGGCTTTCAAGATAAGCAGGGAATGCTTCATCGCCGGGAATTTCTTCAAGGCGGCCGGACATTTCACGCAAAGCCTGCGCCCAGCGGGATGTGGAATCAGCAAGCAAAAGCGTATTCAATCCCATCTGCCGGTAATATTCTGCAATGGTCACTGCCGTATAAACAGATGCTTCACGGGCCGCCACCGGCATCGAACTGGTGTTGCAGATGATTATTGAACGCTCCATAAGACTCTTGCCGGTGCGGGGGTCTTCCAATTCCGGGAATTCCCGGAGTATCTCCACAACTTCCCCGGCACGCTCACCGCAGGCGGCGATCACAACAACGTCAACTTCTGCATACTGACTCATGGCGTGCTGCAGCACGGTTTTGCCTGCACCGAATGGTCCGGGGGTACAGAATGTACCGCCGACGGCTACAGGGAAGAATGTATCGATGGTACGCACCTGCATGACAAGGGTTTCTTCCGGCATAAGTTTCTCTTTGTAACAGGAGATCGGAACCTTCACCGGCCATGATTGATACATGAAAAGTTCTTTTTCAAATCCGTTTTCATCAACGGCAACAGCAATGGCGTCGGCAAGTGAATAAATACCTGCCTCTTTGATGCTCTTGAGTGTCAGTTCCCCGCTCTGACCGAAGGGAACCATGATGTAATGCTTGAACCCCCGTTCCGGCACAACGCCGATACGGTCCCCTGCTTTGAGTTTATCACCGGGCGCCGCAAGGGGAGTGAACTCCCATTGACTTGCCATATCAAGAGCATCGGCATACACACCGCGCTGCAGGAAGAACCCTGTCTGCTCCGCCAGCTGCGGCAGAGGATTCTGCAAACCGTCGTATACCTGGGTAAGCAGCCCCGGGCCCAGCACAACACTGAGCAGTTCGCCGGAAAACTCCACGGGATCGCCGACTTTCAGATCATTTGTACTTTCAAAGACCTGGATATCTGCACGCTTACCACGAACCCGGATGACTTCACTTTTCAGCTTCAGATCGCCGAGAGAAATGTAGGCGACCTCGTTTTGTGTAACACCACTTTCGAATTCAACGGTAACAAGGTTGCCGTTGACTCCGACAATAGTGCCTTTTTTCATATCAGAAGACATGTATCACTCCTTTTTCAAATCGCTGTCACAGGCGGCATATATTCCTTCGACGGCTTTTTCAAAATTTTCTTTGCCGCGCTCCGCTGTACGTACCGTCCATTTGGCAAGCAGTTGGATTTTCAAATAATACAGAAAGATGTACTCACGGTCGCCGTAATGAGTTGCACTGAGTTCTTCAAGTTTGTTCCAGCGCATACGATCGATCGCTCTGGCTTTTTCCCATGGATCGGCCGCTTCATATGACCGGGCAACCCCCTGCGCCGAAAAAGCATCAACTGCAGCAACATACCTGGGCATAAATCCGGAACGGCTGCCGCCGCGCCGCATGGCAATATCATTCCGCAACTGGGTATCCCACATGCGGAAGACCTCCACAGGATCCTCCGGCACAACAAATGCCTGCAGCTCCGCTTCAAAAGATTTTCCCTCTTCACAGGCGGCATCGATAGATACCATGCTCAGCTTCTGTACATCAGCGGAAGAAAGAAAGTCAGAGGCCATCGTCAGAAAATCTTCACAGGAAATGGCATCACTGTACTGTTCAAAATCCGCCGGAGGCAGAGCAGAAGCAAACAAAAAATAATCACTCATCAGAGAGTTCCCTCCCGGTATTTATTCTGCATCTCCGGCAAGGATCTCTGCAAGTTTCGGCCCGAGATACCCGGCAAGAAGTTCAGTCAAACCGGCATCTGTGCAGTCAAAAAAGGCATCATCACCATTGACAGCGACTTTCACTCCGCCCTTAACTTTTCTGTCAGCAAAAACTTCCGGTTCTTCAGCAAAATCGGCCTTGAGTGCAGCGGCAACAGCAGCCCCGTAGGAGTCAAGCTGGGCAGGAGCAACCATAAGTTCCAATTTTTCACAGGCAGCTTTACCGGCATCGGCGGCACACGCCCCGGCGATGGCACGAACAATTTCCGCAGTAACTTCCGGCGTAAGCGCAGCAGCGGCACTGCTGCGGACCAGGCGGGTCATACGCGAATTGATCTCCTCACGCAAAGCCAGTACAACATCCCTGCCCGCCTGCCGGATGGAATTGACAGCCCGCTGTATTTCGGCATCAGCATCTGCCTTGGCAGCCTGACGCAAAGCGGAAGATTCAGCTTCAGCATCTGCAACAATTTTTGCGGCTTCAGCTTTGGCTTTTGCAATAATACCATCCCGGCTGGCTTCGGCTTTTTCCAGCCCCTCCCGATGGATACGCTCCAACAGACTTTGCAGGTTTTCTGCCATAAAAAAACTCCTTTTCTATACTCGTGTACACTTACAATGAATATAACACATTTTTCTGTTTTGTCAAATTACATAAAATTTATTTTCCCGAAAATAAGTTCCGGCACAGAGCAAAACAGACCTCGACCACGGCAAAGATATGCTTGCATTTATTTTCCACCGCTTTATCTGATGATTCAATCTTTTTTTTAACAACTGCACCTATTTTGATTATAGCAATGAGGAAATGTACTGAAAGTACAGAAATTACGGAAGTTACTGTTTGCATTTCTTTTTTTACGGGTATATATTTATGAAAATAACACAAAGGGGGAATCTGTGAATTGGTATTTTTTGCTTTTTGCTCTTGTCTGGATACCTGTTTCTGTTACAGCGGCAGTTTATGGTGGACGGCACTGGTACTTTATCTTTTGCCTGACACCCGGTTTCCTGATATTCAACGGCGTACTGCTGGCAGCTGAACGGGCAAAAAAAGAATGGCTGACATGGGGTGCGCTTGCTGCGACAATGATCGGCGATTACTTTCTGGTATGCAAAAGTTACGGCAGAAATGACATCGGGTTTCTCGGCGGCGTTGCCGGTTTTTCTCTCGCCCAGATATTCTTTATAACCTACTTTGCTTCATGCCGGGGATTTTCCCCGAAGATACTCTGTGCAGCTCTTGCTGCAGCTCTGGCGGCACTCATCCCGGCCTGGCAGACAATACCTCTGCATACAGCGGTGTCACTGGTTGTCTACGGGGTACTTTCGGCAATAAGTTTAAGCGGTGCGGTGCGTGCATGTACATTCTGGTTCCCCGCAGGGGTCGGATTGTTGTTTTTGTCCGACATAACAATAGCACTCAACTGGATAATTACTCCGGATATAAATCCGGTAACAAGCATCACTTATCTGAGTTCGCTCTTCTGTTTTGCCGCCGGAACCGCAACTGCTGCCAAAAAACTTCACGCCCCGGCAGAGTGATCTGACTGACGCATCAGCCAATCGGCGATTTCACGGGCATTGAGAACATGGCACGGCACGACACCATCATTTTCATTCAGTCTGGGGCACTCTCTGGCAAGACATTTCAAACAGGGTTCAGCACTGGTGAAGATACCGTTCCGGATGCCGTACGCCCCGGTTCTGACCGGATCAGTTGGCCCATACAATCCGGCGACCGGCACAGACAATGCCGAAGCCATATGCATCGCTCCTGAATCATTACAAACCGCCGCCGATGCCCGGCGCAGGATTTCCATAAGTCCTCCGACCGATGTTCTGCCTGCCAGATTTTTTACGCATGCCCCTGCAGCGACACCGGCAGCGATTTTCTCTTCACCCGGCGCCCCAAGCACAACACAAGGCAGTGGAGCAAGAATATTGGCAATATCAGCAAAAAGTTTTTCCGGAAATCTTTTACTTTCCCAGCGGGCTCCCGGCAGCAAGGCGAAAAATTGCCCGCCCGGAGTTATTCCTGCTTCATTCAACAGCAGGTCCGCCTCGCGGGCATTTTTTTCTACTACCGGCAACTCCGGCATTACAACAGGCACATCATCACATCCGATGATTTTTCCGGCAAGCATCCAGTTTTTTTCAACAGCATGAATTTCCGGAGGAACATCATAAAATGAACGGTAAAAAAGTCTTGCAGCAGCTTCACGCGGAGCCGCAAAACCTGCAAACTCCCTGCTTCCTGCCAGAAAACCGCATACAGCACTGCGGAAAAGCCCCTGAAAATCAATAATAATATCGTACTTTCCAGTTTGCCTCAATTCCCTTATCAGAGCCGGAAACTCACTGAAAAATTTCACACTTCCAAGCTCTTTACGGCGGAAAAGCACCTTTCTGCGGATCGCAACGGGCGCATAATCAAGCACCCCGGCAAAAGCAGGAGCCACCAGCCAGTCAAATTCACAATCTCCCCACGCATCCGCAAGGCGGCGCACAGCAGGAAAGGTATGAAGGATATCCCCGAGACTGCTGGGTTTGAGAATGAGACACCTCACAGCCGTCAGACCCCGGAGGAAAGACGCCTGGCAAGACGTTCGGGAAGTCCGGCTGCAATGATCTTCGCCTGGGCGGTGGCAATGTCATACGGGATGACATAACGGGTAATGGTACGCGCACCGGTATCATATACAGCGAAACTGCTGCGGGGATCCCTGTTTCTCGGTTGACCGATACTGCCGACATTAAAGAGATATTTGTAGCCGGGTTTGATTTCCACCGGGAAAAACTCGGCACGGAGGAATCTGCCTGCAGCAACATCTTCTTCTGTTATCACCGGCGCCCAGTCTTCTATGACATCCACCGAACGTTCTGCCATGGAAGCCAGCGGTTTCTTTTCAAAGGCAACAGGCACGTGTGAGTGCCCGCAAAAACAGATTTGAGTGAACTGATAGGCAAAATTATCAACAGCATGATGCATATCAAAGATATATCCCCATGTATCGGGAGAATCCAGTGTTGCATGAACAAGCGTTATCCCGGTACCCGGAACCGGAGTACGGAAAGGAGTGGAGCGGAGCTCCTCAAGAACAACTTCATCAAGCTGATCCCGTGTCCAGAGGATTGCGGCTTTGGCATGCGGATTGAACCCGGCAAGATCATCACCGTAACGGTAGGCATATTCGTCATGATTACCTTTTACTATTTTAAGGAAATTGCACCTTTTGGCAAGTTCATAACATTCCATGGGGTTTGCCCCGTAACCGATAATGTCTCCAAGACACAGATAATGATCAATATCAAGCTCTGCACAAGCACCGAGAACTGCCTGAAAAGCCTCAAGATTTGAGTGTATATCACTCAAAATCGCATACCTTGCCATCTACACAACTCCTTGTCACCGCTGACTGCTGCAACTGTCCATGTTAATTTTTAATTCCGGCTGTTACACCGGAAATAATCTGCTCTGAAAAAAATGCGTGCCGTCCCGATAAGCCGGATTCTGTACGCTGCCCGGAGGCAGCGCGGCGGTCATCTGTCTGTGCGACCAGA
>JAZSGI010000042.1:0-2880 GCA_045532655.1 Victivallaceae bacterium | reverse complement strand
CACAGGCATATTGTTCACGGCGCACTTGCGGCGGCTGCATATTCTGCAAACACCCGACACTTACTCCCAGAAAACGGAGAACCGCCCCCATCCACTGGGAGTCACGGCGTGCAAGATAATCATTGACAGTCACCAGCTGGCAATTATGCCCGGAAAGACTGTTGAGATAAAGGGGCAGAGTTGCCACAAGAGTTTTCCCCTCGCCCGTTGCCATTTCAGCGATACCGCCCCTGTGCAGCACGATACCGCCCAACAGCTGAACATCAAATGGAACCATGTTCCACACGAGCTTCTGACCGCAAACATCAAATTCTCTGCCGCACAATCTGCGGCATGCGTTTTTGACAACAGCGAATGCTTCGCACAAAATATCATCAAGAGTTTCCCCGCCGGCAATGCGCTCTTTGAATTCAACTGTTTTTGCCTGCAGTTCTTCATCAGACAGCGCCTGATAACTCTCTTCCAACTGGTTGATACGAAGAACCAACGGACGCATCTTTTTGATGTCCCGCTGGCTTTTGGTACCGAAAATCTTTTTAAAAATTGAACCTAACATTTTCTCCCCTGCAGTACCGGCAGCGCCCTTGCTGGGCAGCTCCGCACCCGTTGGTGGAATTTAACCGGCAGCGTTCTTTCACAACCGCTGCCCTGTCTGCTGTATACATTGCTCCCCCCTTTGCCTCCGCAGAAACCCTTCAGTTCCGGCGACGGCAGCTCCCTGGCAGAAGCATCACCGGAAAGTATCAGGAGAAGACGGCTCGATCCATAAATGGAAATCCACCTTCTTATCCCCGAGATTCAGAGTAACAAGAGTATTAAGCCTTGTAAGCAGCAGAGCATAAGGAATTCTGACTTCACCACCGGCAACATTTACCGCTACATTACTGTCACCGAGGATGTCCTCTGCGTTGCGTATGGCAGCAACCAGTTCCAGCATCCGTGACAATTTATCCCGCAAAGCAGCATCGAGAGCATAAGTTCTGTGGCACTCCGGGCATACAGCCTGAAAATCTTCAGAACTTATTTCAGCAAGATTAAATTTGACCACACCACAGCAATCATCTCCGAGGCAGTGGAAATCGATTTGCGCTTTAGCACCGACGGCTTTAGTTTCTTCAGACATTATTTCAGGCTTCCGCATGTTCTTCAATGAGTTTAAGCACCTGTGACGGGCGGGCGGCGTTGCTGAAAAGGTTATCAACAAATTCAGGGTCGCGCATTGAACGGGAAACACTTCCGAGCAGCTGCAGATATGCTTCCTGATCAGTATCCGAAGCGATAATAAGGACAACTACCTTCACCGGCTGATCATCTTGGGTCTGATAATCAGTAACAGCTTCAGCGCAAACACCGACAACGATAACGGGTTCAGAAAGGTTTCCGACCCGGATATGCGGCAGGGCCAAGCCATTTCCGACCCCTGTAGTCATCATCCGTTCACGTTTCCAAACGAGTCTGAAGATAAGATCACGGTCAAGTTTGGAAATTTCTGCCGCCCGGCTGATAACTTCATCGATGATTTCGATTTTGTTTTTGCCGCGCAAGATGGCAATAGAATCTTTGTTGATGTACTGCGAGAAAGACATTTTTCCCTCCGGAAACTTCTTGTTTTATTGTAAAATGAACGTACTTTTGACTTAATTTAGCACCGAATAGGCAATATTTCAACCCGACCGCCTAAAATTTCCTGATTTTTATGGATAGTTTCCTGTGGGGCACACGTACAATGGGCACAAAAATTTTAATTTTTCCCTTAAAAGCATTTGATTTTTTCAAAATCCGGTATATATTAAAAGGCGTAACACAAATGGTGGTTGTAGCTCAGTTGGTTAGAGCGCCTGGTTGTGGCCCAGGAGGTCGCCGGTTCGAGTCCGGTCTACCACCCCATTTTTTTGCCCGAATTCCGGGCAAAAAAATAACGAAGCCTGTCAAGGCTTCGCTTCATACGCCGACAGGCGTGCTTCATAATCCGGAGGATTGCTTCATACGGCGAAGCCGTGCTTCATAAACCGCCTTGCCAGATGAAGCATTGTTTCACTGCCGTTCAACAATATGAAGCATTTGCTTTCGCAAATATGAAGCACAAGCGTCTAAAGCCGCTTGTATTATAAGGTGTTTTTTAGAGTTTGCCCGAATTCCGGGCAAAAAAATAACGAAGACGCAAGTCTTCACTTCACAGAGCCGTCAGGCTCTACTTCACATCTTCACGCGGCGAAGCCGCTCTTCACTAAAACACCGTTCCGACTTGCTTGTGAAGACGCTCCATTTCATTCCGCTTGTGAAGGCGTTCCGCTATCGCTTCACTTGTGAAGTTGCCGCCTGCGGCGGGAGGATGTGTTGCTTTTTACAACGCACCTGACGGTGCTTAAATATATTTAACTGTATTATACGACAAAATCCGCATAAAATCGCCCCAAATTCTCCGCTGTAAGAGGTCAGTTAGACCTCTCTGTATGATTTTTTCTTTTTTACGACTTGTATTTATTCCTTTATGGTTATATATTAACTGTGCTGTCAATAACGGCAGCGGCTAATTGAAAACTGTTCGCATTTTACGGCAAATTCGTCCGAAACCGACCAAGTAAAAAACGTTCAAGCCGTACCCTACAGGTGAATTGTGTCCAGTGAGATTGTGTCTTTTTTGCATGATCTTGCCGGATGCTCCTATTTGCATTGGGTATGGCAGGCTCTTGGTCGGGCCTTGGACGTAGTGCAATCCTGGAGTGTTCGGCTTTTTTATGCCTCTTCGACGGTTTGTGACAGAAGTCATAATAATTTCTCGCTCGAAATTTCCGGCAGTTGGTATATTTTCAATTTGAAATACTCACGATCTCTGAAGCCGTAAGCCTGCTTTATCAGCCATCTGATTTTATTATTGAA
>JAZSGI010000235.1:0-2253 GCA_045532655.1 Victivallaceae bacterium | reverse complement strand
CCAAGCTGTTAGAGGTTGCTGACGCATATGATCGCCTGGGCGGCTGCGCGTGCCTTGCTCAATGCCGGCAGGAGCATGGAGGCAAGGATCGGGATAATGGCGATCACTACGAGCAATTCAATGAGTGTAAAATTCTTTTTCATGATTCTTTCCTTTCTTGGTAATTGTCTATAGGATATTATACTCCAAAAAGCAAGTTGTTGTTGTGATTATTTGCTTAAATATGGATATTAATTGCTCAAAATGTCTGTTTTTTCTTTACTTTTTGGTAAAATTATGATATAATTAGAACAGTAATTCCGTGATTTGCTGAAAACAATATTCATTTACGCCTGATGCAGGAGAGGGAGTTTATGCAGAATTTGCAGTTGCCGGAACGCTGGTTTCAGCAGAATTTTTTGCTTTGGGCTTGTTTTGTGCTGCATGATGAGGAAAAAAACAAGCCGCTTGAGCATAAACATAATGATTTTTACGAACTTGTGATAGTCGCCGAAGGTAATGCTGTACAGGTGCTGGATGATGAATCAGAACCTGTTGCCGCCGGAAATGTTTTTCTTGTGCATCCCGGTGAAACCCACAGATATGAAATGATCCGTAAATTCGGTATATATAATATCTGTTTTGAGCGGCCGCTTCTGCAGTTCGTAACGCCTTTTCTTGCGGCTCTGCCCGGATATGATATGCTCTTAAACAAAAAAAAATATGCCGGGACAGGGAATCAGCGTGGATGTCTGCGGCTTGCTGCAAATCATTTGCATGAAGTATTACAGGAGGCGGAAACGATGGCAGAGGCTTTTGCTTCCCGGCAGGCCGGATTCAAAGTTCTGATGTTGGCGTCGTTTCTCAAACTCATCTATCTTGTCTGCAAAAACTCTCATTTCCCCGGAGTGCAGGATATGGAGGTGAATGCCCGGATCGCAGCAGTGGTTGAATTTATCAGGCATAAATATGATACTCCGTTGTCGTTAAGATCACTTGCCAAGTATGCCGGTATGTCGACAGCAAGTTTCAGGCGGCATTTTACCAGGATGATGGGCATAGCTCCTATAGATTATCTGTTGCAGTTCAGATTGAAAAACGCACGGGAAATGCTTGTGATTCAGGATGTAAGTATTTCTGATATTGCTTATCGCACCGGATTCCAGTATGGAAATTATTTTGCACGGCAATTCCGCAAACAATACGGTATGGCTCCATCGGAGTACCGGCAGATGTATGCGGCGAGTATTTCAGAAAAACAGCAGAGAGTTACTGATCGCAACAGGTCAGATCTGCACTGGTTGGATTTTTATGTTACAGACAGGGAAAACTCCTGAAAAGCGCAAAGCTTTCCGTTGAATTCTTTTGTTTCTGCCGGGCTGTATATTACCGCAGTCATGCTTCCGGTTTGCGGCTGGGGAATTCCCCCGGACGGCAGCCGTAGAGTTTTTTAAAGGCATTGCAGAAACTGCTGGCATCACAAAAACCCCATCTGGCGGCGATATCCGCCATTGTATATTGGGATTTTGCTATATCCCTTGCTGCTCCGGCAAGACGGCTGCGCAGGGCAAACTGCCCGTAACTTATACCCATGCTGTTTTTGAATATGGCAGAGAAACGGCTTGGGCTCAGGGAACATGCCTTTGCCGCTTCCTCCAGCGATGGCAGTCTACCGGTTGTTCCATGCAAACGGTTCAGGGCGGGTTTGATCCGGGAAAAATTTTTGGCAGAGGTGTTGCCTCCGGCCTGAGAATCTGTTCCGGTGACGGCAATGGCATCAAGCAGCAGCTGGTGTATAGCCAGCCATGATCGGTATTTCCATTGGGGCGGTTTGCGGGAATACCAGTGAAAAAGTTCTTTTGCGGTGTTTATCACCTTGCAGCGTTCCCCGTCTGTTGCCGGGGAGTACCGCTGGGCGGGGGGAACTGAAAATGGCTGCAGAAAATCTGCTTCGGCGAAAGGCGCACAGTCGCCGATGGTATTCATGTTAAGATTTATAGAAATCAGGAAATTGTGTTTGCCAAGCAGTCTGCAGGCATGTGGTTCCCAACACATTGTCCACCACATTTCCCCCGGATTGCAGATACGGCTGTAATTTTGGAAGACCACTTCTGCAGATCCTTCAATAATAACTGTTATCTGCAAAGCATAATGTACATCGCCCTTCAGCACTGTTTCCGGACCGCTGCGTGCCAGCCACGCTATATCAAAGGGCATCTCGGCAATTATGCCGGGATGTTTCTGCTGTTCAAGTTCCAATGTATCAAAATTTAC
>JAZSGI010000087.1:0-7701 GCA_045532655.1 Victivallaceae bacterium | reverse complement strand
ACAATAAACTTTTACAACTCCTTGGCTCACAGAACGACATGGCTACGATCCGACTTGATCGAAGCGAGGGCGCTTTGACAAATTTGAGGAGTTTTGAAATTGCCTCAATATAATACTTTATTTCCGGATGTTAATAAAGCTGTTAAAATCCTGTTACAAAGCTGTTCAAAAGCTGTAAGCAACTTTATACAGAAAAGTTATTAACAGGAATCCAACAGGTGCCTGTTAATTATATTGATACATAAATAATTGGATTTCAAATATTTCAGAGCTTATCAACATATTGACAGTCTATAATAATAATAATTTAAAAATAAAAGGGAATAATATTATCATCAGTGGCGAATCGGAGGCTTGTTGAAAATTATACAACAGCTTATGAGATGGAATAATATTATTATCAGTGACGAACCGGAGGCCTATTGAAAATTGTGCAACAGCTTGTAGGATGGATTGATATTATTATCAGTGGCGAATAGGAGGCTTGTTGAAAATTATACAACAGCTTGTAGGATGGATCGATATTATTATCAGTGGAGAACCGATAATTTTCAGCGAAATCAGAGGAATTTTGCGGGATATATGCAAAAAATCAATGATATATTTGATGTAGTTCAACTAATTTCTTGAAAAACGCAGGAAATGTGCTAAATTAACTCTTTCCGGTGAATTTTATTTTTTACCGGTAAATCAAAGAATTCCGGAGGTGATTTATGGGAAAATTATTTGAAAATACCGTTGAAACCTACAATAAATACATTTTGCCTACTTACCGTCCCGGCGGGTTTTTCACCCGCGGTCAGGGATGCCGCCTTTATGACGATGATAACAGGGAGTATCTTGATTTTGCTTCCGGTATCAGCGTCTGCAATCTCGGTCACTGTCATCCTGCTGTTACTGCAGTTGTCGCTGAACAGGCGGCAACACTGGTGCATGTTTCAAACCTTTACTACAATCCGGTCACTCCGCTTCTTGCAGAGGCCATAATCAGCAAAGGTTTTGACGGCAATGTCTTCTTTGCAAACTCCGGTGCTGAAGCAAACGAAGGGTTGATCAAACTTGCCCGTAAATTCGGTTCCGCCACCGGCAGAAGCCGTATCGTTGCTATGAACGACAGTTTCCACGGCCGTACTCTGGCAACTCTTGCCGCCACCGGCAGAAGCAAATACCGCAAAGGTTTTGCCCCGGATATGCCTGGATTTGATTTCGCCGATTTCAATAATTTTGATAGCGTGAAAGCTGCTGTTACTCCGGAAACTTGCGCCATTCTGCTGGAACCTGTTCAGGGTGAAGGCGGTATTCTCCCTGCTGATCCTGAATTTCTCAAGGCTGTGAGAGAGCTTTGCAACGAAAAAGATCTGCTGTTGCTCTTTGATGAAGTACAGTGCGGTATGGGACGTACAGGTTATCTCTATGCATGGCAGGGTTTTGGTGTCGAACCGGATGCCTTTTCCATGGCGAAAGCCATTGCCAACGGTCTGCCCATGGGAGCATTTGTTGTCCGGAAAAAATACTGCAATGTTTTGTGTGCCGGTGAACATGCAAGTACTTTCGGCGGAACACCGCTGGTCAGTGCTGCAGCTCTTGCGGTGTTCCGTACGATTGAAAAAGAAAATGTTCTGGAAAATTGCCGTTGTCAGGGCGAATTCATCATGTCTGAACTCCGCCGCATAACTGCAGACAAACCGTGGGTGAAAGAAATCCGCGGCAGGGGACTTATGATCGGTATTGTACTTGACCGCAGTGCTGCAGGACTCCAGAAATGCGCCGTTGAACGGGGACTGGTGACTCTCACCGCAGGTGAAACTGTATGGAGATGGCTGCCGCCGCTTACGATCACACGCAAAGATGCTGAAGAAGCTATTGAGACAGCAAAGCTGGCTCTTGATGATTTTGAAAAGACCTTTTGAAACTGTAACGAGGAGAAATTATGCTTGAAAAAGATCTTTTGACGATGCAGGAAATGACTTATCCTGAATTCGTGGAACTTATGGAACTGACTGCAAAACTTAAACGGGAACGCTTCAACAGTGATTTCAAACCGTTAAAAGGACGTGCTATCGGTATGATTTTCGCCAAATCATCCACACGTACCAGAGTAAGTTTTGAAGTCGGTATCGGTGAACTCGGCGGTCAGGCACTTTACCTTGATGCCGGCAAAATGCAGGTCGGCAGGGGTGAAACTGTAGCCGACACTGCAAGAGTACTTGAACGTTACCTTGCCGGTATCGTTATCCGTACTTACAAACAGTCCGATGTGGAAGAGCTTGCACAATACGCAAATATACCTGTTATCAACGCTCTTACTGATGATTATCATCCCTGTCAGATCCTTGCCGACCTTTTTACCATTATTGAACATTCCGGTTCACTTGAAGGCATAAAAGTCGTATTTTACGGTGACGGTGCCAGCAATATGGCAAACTCTCTTATTATAGCCTCCGCAGTGACCGGTATCGAGATGGTAATAGCTGCTCCCGAAGAGTACCGCCCGCGTCAGGATCTGCTTGATACTGCCCCGAATGCCAGATGGGAAAAGGATCCATTGAAAGCTGCAGAGGGCGCAGATTATATTTACGGCGACGTCTTTGTAAGTATGGGTTTTGAGGAGGAAAAGGCTGAACGTCTCCGCATACTTGCTCCCTATCAGATCAATGCTGAAGTGTTTTCAAAGGCAAAGGCGGATGCAAAGTTCCTGCACTGTCTGCCTGCCCACCGCGGCGAAGAGGTAAGTGCAGAAATCATGGATTCACCCCGCAGCATAGTCTTTGATCAGGCAGAAAACCGTCTCCATGTCCAGAAAGCTGTTTTGTGTACACTTTTCAATAATATGTCAAAAAAAATCGGAGAAAAAAAATGAAAGTTTCCGTTGTCGGTTGTTCTCTCGGTGATTATCTTTTTACAGGTATTGACTTTGCCAGTGCAAATTTCAGCAGATACAGTTCAAAAACTCCCGGGGATGGCGGTATCGTTCCCGGACAGCTGGTCTTCGGCGAAGCTCTCAGCAAGTTTGCCGGAGAACCTTTGCAGAAGATACTGCAGGATGTTGCCGGAACAGCTGAACCGGATAAATTCAATCTCGGCGGACCGGCAATCGTTGCATGTATAAATGCTTCACAGCTTGCCGGTGATGACTGCCAATACAGCTTTTACGGCAGGATCGGCAACGATGATACCGGCAGAAGAATGATGGAAATAATTTCTTCCACCAGTGTTGATACTGCCAATTATATCTCCGGAGAAGGTATGTCGCCTTTCACATGGGTGCTTTCCGATCCATCTTACCACAACGGCAAGGGTGAACGCAGCTTTATCAACACCATCGGTATTGCCGGGGAATACTGCGAACTGCCGGAAAGTTTTTATGAAGCAGATGTGCATTTTTACGGTGCAACTGCTCTTACTCCCGGTATCCACGACAGGCTTTCCACTTTCCTGAAAAAGAGCCGTGAACTCGGCAAGATCACTATGGTTTCCACCGTATTTGACTTCCGCAACGAATTCCGTGATCCCGCAGGAAGATGGCCTATGGGGGATGGCGACGAATCATACAAGTATATCGACCTTCTTGCCATTGACTGGGATGAGGCAGTCAGACTTTCCGGATTGGAAGAGATAAACGCCATTATTGATTTCTTTTTCGGCAAAGGTGTCGGCGCAGTGGTTATCACCCACGGTGCAAAGGATTTCTATGCAGCAAGCGCAGGGACACTTTTCAAACCCTTTGCTCTGCATGCCCTGCCGGTGGCGGCTTGTATCGATGAATATCTTGCAGAAGATCCATCACGCAGGGGGGATACCACCGGATGCGGCGATAATTTCGCAGGCGGTCTGCTGGCAGGAATGATCAAAGAACTTCAGGCTGGAAAGGTAAAAGGAGAACTTTCACTGCTTGAAGCATGTACATGGGCAGGGGTATCAGGCGGTTTTGCATGTACCACTGTCGGCGGTACTTATATTGAAAAATCCCGTGGCGAAAAACTTACTGCCACAGCTGGTTTTGCAGTTGAATACCGCAAACAGCTCACTCCGTATTTCCAGTGACAGAAAGGGGGGACATCATGAAAGAAAAGTTATTAAAGATCAGCAGATTCATGCCTTTCAGACTTGCCGGGAGGACATTCCGGCTCTTTACGGAATCACGGTGTCCCCTCTGGGCCTCGGCCCTTACTTATTACTCCATATTTTCCATTGTACCGATACTTGCCCTTACCTTCGGTTTAAGCAAAGGATTCGGTCTTGAAGAGAAAATATATGAGGTAATGAACGAAAACTTCGCCAATCACAAGGATATCCTTGACCAGGTGATGGAATTTACCGGCAACATGCTGGAACGTACAAAGGGTGGTATCGTTGCCGGTGTTGGTGTGGTCGTGTTGATATATTCTGTTATTTCCATGATCAGGCATATAGAAAAAGCCGTGGAAAATGTCCTCGGTATCCATTCCGGCAGGAAATTTCTCCGTGTTGTGACAGATTATCTTGCCCTGCTGCTTATCTGCCCTGTGCTGCTGGTGATCGCAGGAAGCGTTACGCTGCTTTTCAATTCATTTGCAACAGATTTCATGTCCAGATACGGATGGCTGGAAAATGTCGGTAAACCGGTGTTTATTGTTTTGAAGTACGCCTTCCCGTGTATTATTGCAGCTACTTTCTGTATGCTTCTCTTTATGGTTCTCTCCAACGGCAAAATGCGCTGGGTACCGGCAATGTTCGGCGGTTTGCTTTCTTCCATCTGTCTGCAGCTTCTGCAGTCAGGTTATTTCTATGCCCAGAAATATCTTACAAGTTACAACGCCATATACGGCAGTTTTGCCGCTCTGCCGTTGTTCCTCATATACATTTATGCCACATGGAACATAATCATGCTTGGAGTGGCATTTGCCAGTGCCATACAGGGGTGGAAGACGATGGAGTTTGATTCTCCTGATTCTGAAGCAGAAAACTATCCGCCGAGCAGACGTCTCCTGCTTTTGACCGCTATCATTATCGGCCGTTATTTTGCCACCGGCAGAAAAGCCCCGTGTGAAGAAAAACTTGCAACTCTTACCGGGATCGGATTGCGGAGGATGCGTATATGTCTTACTTTGCTTACAGATTGCGGAGTAATACTTTATGCAAAATTACCAGACGGTTCCAATGCTTATGTCCCTGCTTTGCCGCCGGAAAAAACAACCATTGGCAACATTATTGCCCGTCTCGATGCCAATACCATTCCGGTCCAACCCACTGACAGCGAAACAAAAGATGTCATGGCAAGTTTGGAAAAACTGTACATGAGCGAAGCAGACAAAATATTGAACAGCAATCTGTTGGAAATTTAAGGAAATCCGGTCAATGAGCGGTAAAAAGGAAAACACACTGTACAGGAAGATAAGTGCTTCCATGGAGTGCAAGGCAGAAATTTTCTGTCCTGCGCTTGTATGTGTGCTGGTGCTTGCATCCTTTTCGCCGCTGCTTCTTGCAGGAGTTCCGGAAACCGGTGATATCGATTTTCATATAAGCAGGATAAATGAGCTTGCGTCTGCTTTGCAGGAGAGGAATTTCCCGCTTCTGTTCAATTTCAATGCTTTCAGCGGCTGCGGTCATGCGGCTGGACTTTTCTTCCCCTATATCCTGCTCCTGCCGGCGGCTGTAATGGTGAATCTTTCAATTCCGGTGATGACTGCTTACAAAATTTTTGCAGTGATTACCGGACTTTTTGCCGCATTGAGCGCATATCATGCTGTCAGAAAAATAAGCAATGATCCCTTTGCTGCTTTTGCCGGAGGGATACTTTATGCTTTGTGTTCTTACTTTGCATGTAATTATTTCACCCGTTCAGCTGTTGACGAATGGCTGGCAATGGCATTTCTGCCATGGATCGTTCTCGGAATGTGGCAGGTGGTTTATGCCGGGAAACCAACATGGGGGTCTTTGACTCTGGGATTGGCAGGGGTGATTGCTGCACATCCGGTAACAGCCTTTACAGCAATGATTTTCTGTATGGCAATATTCCTTTGCAATGCAGTGAGCCTTTTCAGACGGCCGCGGCGCATATTTATTGCCTGCGCCACTTTGCTGCTGGCAGCCGGAATGAATATATACTATATCGCACCTGCTTTTGAACATGTTCTGCTTATGGATTTTTCCTTCATGTTTCCCGAAGGTGCGGCAGCAGATAATTGCGTACCGCTGACCAGACTTGTGCTGGAGACCCCGTATAATCAGCCGGGGAACTGGATACCGGCGGGTACAGGTATGATTTTTGCGGTTCTGCTGCTGCGCCGCTGGAGATTCGGTTCGCCCGGACAGAAGGTTGATAAATACAGGGATCTTGTGCTGCTGGCAGGCGGCGGTGCATTGCTTGCCGCAACAGATTTCCTGCCGTGGGAATGGCAGATACCCGGATTGGAGCTTATACGGTACCCGTGGCGCACTTATTCACTGGCATCATGTGCGCTTGCTCTCGGCGGTGCACTGCTTCTGGCGGGGATATTTGCACGCGACAGACGCAAACGCAGATTCTGGATGATCGCTGTTGTTCTGGGTTCCCTTTCAGGATGGTGGTTCACTACTGCAGATGCTTACCTGCAAAACGGAGTTTACCTTGATGATCCCGCCGGTGTCACACACAGTGGCAATGCTGCTTACCTGCCTGCAGGCGTGATGCCTGATGATCTTTCCGACAGGGGGGAAGGTGCTGTGATCATTTCCGGCGAAGGTGAAGTGGAACTGAAGCGTCTTTCAGCAAAAGAATTCGCCCTTGAATACAACAAAAAAGCAGGGTTCCCGATGGTGGTGGAGCTCCCGGCACTCTATTTCCGCGGATGGTACGGCAGGTTGAAGGGTCTGCCGCCGCAGGATGCTGCAGCCGGTGATAAGGGTTTTGCCACAGTACGTATACCGGCGGTGGAGGAATCAGGAACCATGATCATCAGTTATGACGGTACTGCTGTCCAGAAGGTTTCTGCGGGTATAAGTCTCTGTCTTTTCACCTTTGTACTGGGTACATGGGTGTTGAATATGTTCAGAATAGATTTGTTCAGAAAAAAATCCAAAATTTAATAATATGAGGAACTAAAAATGTTGGCATCTGAAATCAGAAGTAAATTTCTCGCTTTTTTTGAGGCACATGGTCACAAACGCATTCCCAGCGCACCTGTTGTGCCGGAAAATGACCCCACCTGTCTCTTTACCACTGCCGGTATGCACCCGCTTGTCCCTTACCTTGCCGGAGCTCCGCACCCGGCAGGCAAACGCCTTACAGATGTGCAGAAATGTATCCGTACAGGCGATATCGACGAAGTCGGCGATCCTGTGCATCTGACATTTTTTGAAATGCTCGGCAACTGGTCACTGGGTGATTATTTCAAGGAAGAGGCCATTCAGTTCAGTTATGAATTCCTCACCGGGAAAGATTATCTCAACATTCCTTTGAACATGCTTGGTGTTACCGTATTTGCCGGTGACGGCGACTGCCCGTTTGATGAAGAGGCATTTGCCAAATGGCGTTCACTTGGTATCCCCGAAGCCCGCATCGCCCGCCGTCCCAAAGCAGATAACTGGTGGGGGCCGGCAGGACAGACCGGTCCATGCGGTCCCGATACAGAGATGTTTTACTGGACAGGCGAAGGAGACGCTCCGGAAACTTTTGACCCCGATGACAGACGCTGGGTCGAAATCTGGAACGATGTCTTTATGCAGTACAACAAAACAGCA
>JAZSGI010000125.1:0-6968 GCA_045532655.1 Victivallaceae bacterium | reverse complement strand
GACAAAGGGAGCGTTTTTCCGCCTTCGCATAAAGCTACGGCGGGGCAAGCGGCTGGTACCTTACAGGGAGCAACCTCAAACCACCCCTTGCAGCTATTTGCGAATGGCATCTTTGCCATTTTTTGAATGACTTTTTAAATTACCTCAAATGCCATGACAAAAAAAGCCCGCATGAAGCGGGCTTGCAGGTGTCCTCTCCTGCGTGGTCAGAATTGACGTTGCAGTGATATTACCCGGCCCTGAACAGAAACCTCTTCGGCTTTGTATATCTGGGTTCGGAAATCACAGTTGGCAGGACGGAGTTCCAGCATGCCGTTGCGGAGCGGGAAGTAACTTTTTACAGTAACATCACCGCCGACAAGAGCCACAACAATATCGCCGGGACGTACGTTGTCTGTACGTTTGATGATCAGAATATCATCTTCACAAATGCCGAGATCACGCATGCTTTCGCCGGAGACACGCAACGCAAAAACATCTTCAGGTGAAGCATTGAATTTTGCAAGAAGCGTTTGTGCCACAATGATTTCGCCAATGATCTCCTCCCGGCTTTCTGCTGGTTCTCCTGCATTTATCCTACCGAGGAGCGGGATCGGCATCGCAATGGACATGTGCGGCACTGTGTTGCGCTGTTTGCGGTTCTGCAAATTTATACTTCTGGCTTTGGAAGACCGCTGAAGCTGATTCTTCCGTTCCAGAGCTTTCAAATGGGCGAAAACTGTACTTGTCTTGACCCCGAAATGTTCTGCGATTTCGTAGACAGTCGGGGCCATTGATTCACGATCCTGAAAATCCTCGATGAATTCCAGCATCGCTTTCTGTTTCTCAGTAAGGCTTTTCATCAAAATTACCTTGTCAGAGAGAAGCGCAGAAATTGCCGATCCGTTCAACTGATTTGCGGATGTTTTCTTCGCTGCAGGCATAGGAAAGACGGATCATGCCCTCGGCTTCAAAACTTCTGCCGGAAACAGCAGCAACGAGATTGTTCTCCAGAAGTTTCGCACAGAAATCATCAGAGGAAAGCCCGAAAGATGAAATGTCGCAAAGCACATAAAATGCACCGTCAGGCTTATTGAATGTCAAACCGGGGATGTTGCTCAACAGATTTGAAATCAGTTCACGGCGTTCACTGAATGCCTTGTGCATGACTTTGAAATCTTCCTCCGCCTTGCCTTCCAGAGCTGCGATAGCACCATACTGGGCAAAAGTCGTGGGATTGCTGGTTGCATGACTCTGCAGTGCGGCAATGCGCCTGGTGAGCCATGCGGGGGCAGTCAGATAGCCGAGCCGCCAGCCGGTCATGGCATAGGTTTTGCTGAAACCGTTGATCGTGATCGTGCGCTCTGCGATTTCATCATTGAATGAGGCGATGCTGTAATGGGGCAGGGCGGGGTTGTAGGTCAGACGGTTGTATATTTCATCTGCCATTATCATGACATTGCGTTTTACTGCAATTGCGGCAATTCCTTCCAGAGTTTCCTTGCGGTAGATGGCGCCGGTGGGGTTGGAGGGGGAGTTGATGATTATCAGACGTGTATGCTCATTGATGGCGGCATCAAGTTCATCAAGATCCGGTTCAAAGTTATTTTCCTTTCTGGTCATCAGCGGAACGGGAGTAGCTCCTGAAGCCATTACGATTTCCGGATAGCTCAGCCAGTAAGGAGCAGGAATAAGCACTTCGTCGCCGGGGCCGCAAAGGGCGCCGATCGCTGTGAAAATCGAAAACTTTGCACCGGGGGCAACCACGATACGGTCAGCTGTGGTATTGATGCCGTCTTCTTCAGTGAATTTTTTTGCAATAAGTTTTTTCAATTCCGGCATGCCGCTTGCGGCTGTGTATCCCACTTTGCCTGCATTAAGTGCGGCAATACAGGCATCTTTGATTGCCTGCGGGGTGTCGAAATCAGGTTCTCCGGCAGACATACTGCACACATCAAGACCTGCTGCACGCATTTCTTTGGCACGGCTGCTTACTGCCAGAGTGGCAGATGGCTGCAGACGTGACATAAAACCCTGGGTTTCTTGCAGATTAACCATTTTAACTCACTGTTTTTGTTGTTGTTGATCAAAAAAATCACCGCTTGTACAGCGGTTGTACCAACTCATAATATACCACCATTTTGTAAAAAAAAAAGTTGAACAGCTGAAATATATAAGAAAAATTGTCAAAAATATCCGGGAAATCCGTCAGGGAAGGAGAAAAATTCCCGGCTGTGCTATTTTTTTGAATGTGATTCAGTTGAAAAATATCCAAAACATTGTATATTAAAGAAAGTGTTTAATAACTATGCGTACATAATACAGCAAGGATAGAGCAAAATGAGCGAAAATATTCCCGTCGATCCCGCCCCGGAACAGGTCGAGGCATCCGTTGATAATGTGATTTTCAACCAGCGTCTGGAAAAAGCCAGAGAATTCGCCGAAAACGGTATTGAACCCTGGGGACAGCGGTTTGACGGTAGCGTGCTGCTTGCCGATATCCGCAGCAGCTATGATCCCGCCAAATGTGTCGGTGAAGATGGTAACCCCCTTGCTGATGCCCCGGCAGTACGCGCCGCAGGCCGTCTCATGAGTATGCGTATGATGGGCAAAAGCATCTTTGCCGACTTGCAGGATTCCACCGGCAGGATGCAGCTTTTTATCAGCAAAGGCGAACTGGGTGACGAAGCCTATGCCTGGGTGAAAAAAATGGATATCGGCGATATTGTCGGTGTTGACGGCAAACTTTTCACCACCCGTACCGGAGAACTTACCATCCGTGTCAGCTGCGTGACCCTGCTTTCCAAATCTCTCCGTCCGCTGCCGGAAAAATTCCACGGCCTGACTGATATGGAGCAGCGTTACCGCCGCCGTTATCTTGATTTGATTATGAATCCGGAAAGCCGCAGAGTTCTGCAGATGCGTTTCAAGATCCTGCGTGAGATCCGTTCTTTTATGGAGTCACGGGGGTTCACCGAGGTGGAAACTCCCATGTTGCAGGCTATTGCCGGCGGTGCTTCTGCCAATCCTTTCAAAACATGGTACGAAGCTCTTTCCTGTCCCATGTTTATGCGTATCGCTCCGGAACTTTATCTCAAGCGGTTGCTGGTTGGCGGTTTTGAAAAGGTTTTTGAGCTTAACCGTAACTTCCGCAACGAAGGTATTTCCCGCCGTCACAATCCGGAATTCACCATGATGGAGGTTTATCAGGCTTACGGCGACTGCCGTACTATGATGGAACTTATTGAATCTCTCGTGACGACTGTCGCTATGAAGTGTGTCGGTACTCTTGATATTGACCACGGCAACGGCAAGGTTATTCATCTGGCTGCACCGTGGCGCCGTGTCACTTACAGAGAACTGCTTGAGGAACATGCCGGTAAAGACTGGTTCAGCTTGAGCAAGGAAGAAAAAATCGCACGGGCCAAGAATGACTTCGGTATTGAAATCGATCCCTCTGAACCTGATTTCGAGGTTACAAATACTGTTTATGAAAAGATGATCGAGGGTACTCTTATTCAGCCGACATTTGTTTTGAATATGCCTGCCGAGCTTGTTCCGCTTGCCAAACGCAATGCTGACGATCCCTCGACGGTTGATGTTTTTGAGTTGGAGATCAACGGTATCGAGGTTGCTCCTGCTTATTCAGAACTTAACGATCCTGTGGAACAGCGTAAACGCTTCATGGAGCAGTTTGAGCGTACCCGTGAAGAAGGTGATGAACTGGCAGATAAAGTTGATGAAGACTTCCTGCAGGCGCTTGAATACGGCATGCCTCCCGCAGGTGGTATGGGGATCGGTATTGACCGTCTGGTTATCATGCTTACCGGAGCAGAATCCATCCGTGATGTACTGCTCTTCCCGCAAATGCGCATAAAGAAGTAAGAAATTTCTATGCCGGAGGAGTTGACTGCCGCTGTTATCAAACGCCTCTTCGTCAATCAGGAAACAGATTACGCAGTATTGCGGGTTTCTGCTGACGGAGAGGAGTATACGGTGCGCGGAGCAATTGCTGCTCTCGGCGTCGGTGCAGAAGCACGTTTTGAAGGGCAGTGGGAGGAACACAGCGAGTACGGACGTCAATTGTCCGTAAGTAACTATGAACTCGTGCTGCCTGTGTCGGAAAAGGGCATGGCAGGGTTTCTTGCCAGCGGCGTGCTGCCTGGAATAGGTATTGAAAAGGCCAGAAAGATCGTCCGTGCTTTCGGCAGGGAAACTTTTGATATTATGGACAAATACCCCGGCCGCCTTGCGGAAATTCCGGGGATTTCCCGCAAAAATCTGCCCAAACTCATTGCTGCATGGAAAAAACTCCGTGAAGAACGTTCAAGTATGGTGTTTTTTCAGGAAATAGGAATTTCCAGACGGGTCGGGGCGAGGTTGATGAAAGAATTGGGGCCGGCCGCCGCACAGGTCGTCAGGGAAGACCCCTATCGCCTTGCCGGAGAGGTCTCCGGTATCGGTTTTGTCAAAGCCGATGCCATTGCCGCCAATCTGGGGATAGTGAACAGCAATCCGCGTCGTGTTGCCGCAGGGGTCATGTATTATCTTGAGCAGGCGGCGGCACGCGGACACTCCTGCCTGCCGGTGGATGAACTTGTATCGGGGGCGGCAAAACTTCTCAATGTACAATCCGGGGATGTAACTGCCGTTCTGCCCGAACTTGCCGGAGAGAAAAAGGTCGTAAAAGAGGGGAATATCCTCTGGAGCAGACGTCTCTGGTTTGCAGAAAAAAAACTTGCAGAATCCCTTCTCGCTCTTGCCGGACAACGTGATGCCGTGACGGAGGCGGAAACTATCACAGTGTTGAACCGTGAACAGCTTGCAGCTGTGGAAAAGGCTCTTTCTTCCGGGGTTTCCATCGTAACCGGCGGACCCGGTACCGGCAAAACAACTGTTGTGGGCGAAATCGTCAGACGGGCGGAAGCCATGGGGCTTGAAATCATGCTGGCAGCTCCCACTGGCCGTGCCGCCAAGCGTTTAAGCGAAGCCACCGGCAGAAGCGCAAAAACTATCCACCGTATGCTGGGGTTTGCTCCGGAAAGTATGGGGTTCATCCATGATGCCGCCAATCCGCTGGACGCCGATATGGTCATAGTTGACGAGGTAAGTATGCTGGATGTGGAACTGGCTTCTTCCCTTGCTGCTGCATTGCGGAAACCTGACGGTGATAAGGAAGGCGCAAGGCTGCTGCTGGTGGGGGATGCAGATCAGCTGCCGTCAGTTGGGCCGGGGAGAGTGATGGCAGATGTTATTGCTTCCGGCTGCTTCCCTGTGACAAGGCTGATACGGGTTTACCGTCAGCAGGGGGATTCCGGAATAATAACCAATGCCGCAGCTGTAAATTCCGGCCGTATGCCCCGCCGCTCCGTGCCGGGCAAAAAAGAATCTCTTGAAGAATTTTACTGGATAGAATGTGATGACAGTGCCAGAGCAAGGGATATCCTGCTGAAACTTGCGGCAGAACGCATACCTGAACGTTTCGGTTTTGATCCGGTGGAGGATATTCAGGTGCTTACACCCATGAACCGTGGTGATTGCGGTACGTGGGAATTGAATAAGATCTTGCGGGAAAAACTGAATTCGTCACCGGACGCTGAAGCTGCATCGTTTGAAACTTCAGGCGGTGTTTTCCGCCCCGGGGACAAGGTTATGCAGATACATAATGATTATGATCGGAATGTATTCAACGGTGATCTGGGGCGTATTGTTTCCTGTAATGGCGCAAACCGTACTTTTTCCGTTTGTTTTGATGGTGACAGGATCGTTGAATATGACTTTGATTCCGGTGATGGTTTACGCAATGCTTATGCGGCTACGGTACATAAGGCGCAGGGGGCTGAATTCCCCGCTGTTATCATGGTCATGATGCCGCAGCAATTCATGCTGTTGGAGCGGAAGATGCTTTATACGGCGATGACCCGTGCAAAAAAACTCTTTATTCTTATTGCTCCGGAACGGGCAGTGGCTATGGCTGTAAAAAATTACCGTTCAGCAGTCAGATATTCAGAGCTTGTTAATTTTTTGAAGGGATGGTGAAATATGAATGGTGTTATCAGGTCAATGCGGAAAACAATTGTTTTTGCCGGAAGAAGCAATGCCGGTAAATCTGCATTACTTAACTATATTGCCGGACAATCTGCTGCAATAACCAGTCCTGTTGCCGGGACAACAACGGATCCTGTGGAAAAAACAATGGAACTGCGTCCGCTTGGCCCTGTGCTGTTTATAGATACTGCCGGACTTGACGATATTTCGGAACTCGGCAGGGCCCGTTATGAAAAAAGTATGGCAGCGTTGCGCCGGGCAGATGCCGTGATCATTGTTGCCAGACCTGACAGATGGGGTGAGGTTGAAGAAAAACTGCTGGCTGAATACAAAAACAGAGCAGTATGTGTTCTGACACATAATGATCTTTTTGATGGCACAGGTACGGACAGCACTGCCCTGGAAGGAAGAAAAGTCCTCCGGAGTGCGAACCTCGACAGTGACCCGCAAAAAAGAAGCCGTTTTCTGGATGATTTCACTGCTGCAGTGGCTGCTGTTGCCGGGAACGACGGAGAACCCCCGCTGCTGGGCGGCATTATTGCGCCCGGTAATAATATCGTTATGGTTGTTCCGGTGGATATTCAAGCTCCCAGAGGCAGACTTATACTGCCGCAGCAGCAATGTTTGCGGGAGGCTCTGGATAATGGCTGTGCGGTCTCTGTCTGCAAGGTCGAACAATACAGCAGTGTACTGGCAAATATGGTAAAGTCACCAAATCTGGTTATTTGTGATTCGCAAGTGGTCAAAGAGGTCGCAGCTCTCACTCCGGAGATCATACCGCTGACCACTTTTTCCATCCTTTTCTCCCGCTTCAAGGGTAATATAAATTGGTTTATGGAAGGCATAACTGCTGTTGATTCACTGGAGGACGGAGATAAACTCCTTGTTGCCGAAGCCTGTACACATCATGCCGGCTGTGAAGATATAGGCAGGGTGAAGAT
>JAZSGI010000231.1:0-3182 GCA_045532655.1 Victivallaceae bacterium | reverse complement strand
GTTTCTTGTAAAATCAGATAAAAACCACCATTCCTTTTTTGACAAATCACTGTTAATGGAATAAGTCAGCCACTTGGTAAAGGAAGCCGTTGAGAGCTGTTTGAGTTTTCTATTCCCCGGAATGTGTTAAATGCAAAAATCCCGGAACCACGTTGTATGATTCCGGGATTTTGTTATATGGGTCGGGGATTTATTCTGTCTCGCCGAGCAGGGGGCAGGGGGAGAATGCAATTTCCTGTGAATTGAGTTTTTCCAGCTCTAATACAACAATGGTATTCTTACCTTTTTTCAGAACCGGGGAGGGGATATAGAGGGTTTCGGTAGGTCCCTTTTCCCAGTAACGACCCAGATTGAATCCATTGATCCAGACCAGACCTTTTGTTCCCGGCCGCAAGAGGAATGCATCACCTGTTGCTTCAAGTTCAAATTCACCTTTATGGAATGTTGCAGGAGTATCTGAAAAATCTCCGAAAACAAGAGTGGAAATATCAGCCATAGGCAGTGCTTTGTAGTCCCAATACAGAATTTCCATTCCTTCTATTGCCACTGCTCCGACAATACCTTTGAAGTCTTTGCCGACGCACGGTCCGTAATTGATTCTGCCGCAATTTTCAACAATGAGATCGAGTGTGCTTCCTGCTGCCGGTACTTCGGGCAGCATAAATGCTTCTTCGCCTTTGCTGCGCCACTTGCTGCCCATATACCTGCCGTCAAGCCATACTTGTGCATAGTCGTTGACCTCAAGGAGATTGAGCGACTCATTTTCCGGCAGAGGTCCCGGAATAGTTGTTCGATAGTGAACAAAGCCGAATGTCTCGCCCATTTCCTCCATGGTCGGTGCTGTTTGTGCAGTGCCATGTACGGTTTGCAGATTTTCAAGATTGTCAAGTACACGGGTACTGGCTGAAAGTTTGATTGCTGCCGGGCAGATTTTTACAGTTTCCGCAATATCGCGAATTGCCGGATTACCGGTATATTTCCTGATTACCGCCTGACAGGATTTGAACTTCGGGGTAGGATCGCCACATTCGCTCAAGGGACAATCATAATCGTAACTTGTGACGGTCGGCTCGTAGCAGCCGGATACAGTACCATTTGCCCCGTTTGTGAATCCAAAGTTGGTACCGCCGTGGAACATGTAAAAATTCACATTTGCTCCCATTGCAAGCATTTTTTCCAGTTCAGCAGCTGCATCATCGCCCCTTACGTGGTGTTTTTCGCCCCAGTGATCAAACCAGCCGTTCCAGAATTCCATGCAGAAGTCCGGACCTTCCGGTCTGAATGTTCTGCCGTTTTTGAACGCCTCTTCCGACCCTGACCCGAAATTCAGTGTCATGGTAACATCCGGCAAAGTGCCGCCGACCATGTAGTGCCCGAAGGAACCGTCACTGGTAAAGAGCGGCACATCGATCCCGTTGCTTATCAAAAGTTTTTTGAGGTAATTAAGATATTCCTTGTCATGGCAGTATGAACCGTATTCGTTTTCTATCTGTACCATGATCACCGGGCCGCCGTTGGGGTAGGTGAATTTTGCTATTTTGGGAATAAGAACATCAAAGTATGCCTTTACCGCTTCAAGGTACGGCTGGTTCATCCTGCGGAACCTGATCCCCGGAATTGCCAGAAGCCATGCCGGAAAACCGCCATTCTCCCACTCTGAACAAATATAAGGGCCGGGGCGGAGGATCATTTTCAACCCGCGTTCATGCACTTTGCTGATAAATTTCTCCAGATCGGCAATGCCGGAAAAATTGAATTTGCCCTGAATTTCTTCGTGAAGATTCCACGGAACGTAAGTTTCAACAGCATTGAGTCCGAAAGCAACAGCTTTGTCCAAGCGGTCATCCCACAGGTCCGGATGTACCCTGAAATAGTGAATTGCTCCGGATATGATCTGTGTCGGAGTATCATCGATGATGATGCTGCCATTTCTGATTTCTACTTTATTCATACATTACCTTTCTGTAATTTTCAGATATTGCAGATAAGATACTCCTTGTAATTTGTTTTGTCAAGCTGGATTTGTTTATTTTGAGGCGAAATTAAATGTGACGGCAGAAAAAGTTGTCTGCATGAGAGTTTGTGCAAATAATGAGGGGAAAAATTTGACTTTTTGCTCAATCTGTGGTAAATTAATACCTTTTCATAAAAATCAGGAATACGGTTGTGCCGCAGAAGCTGCAGCTGTATCCAGGAAGGTGTATAAAATACGGTTTTCCGGGAAAGGAATTTGAAAATGGCTTTTTATTATGATACTCCGTCGCATACATTCAGCGAATATCTTCTGGTGCCCGGTTATTCCAGTGCCGATTGTATTCCGTCCAATGTTTCATTAAAGACCCCCATCGTTAAGTTCCGCAAGGGGGAAGTTCCGGACCTTTCTTTGAATATTCCCCTTGTTTCCGCTATTATGCAGGCTGTTTCCGACAACCGTATGGCGGTTGCTCTTGCCAAAGAAGGTGGTATTTCCTTTATCCACGGCAACCAGACTATCGAGGATGAAGCCGCCATGATCCGCAAGGTCAAGAATTATAAAGCCGGTTTCGTGCCTTCTGATTCCAATATCCGCCCTGATGCCACACTTGAAGAGATTCTGGCTCTGAAGCAGAAAAATGGTCATTCCCATATTGCTGTTACTGACGACGGTACTGCTCACGGCAAATTGCTTGGTCTGGTTACAAGCCGTGATTTCCGTCTCGGACAAACAGCCCTGAATACCTGCTGCAGTGAGTTTATGACTCCAGTTGATAAACTTATTACTGCTCGTGAAGGAATTACTCTGCATCAGGCTTATGATTTGATCTGGGATAATAAACTCAACACACTGCCCATTATCAATGATGACGGCAGACTTGTGGCTCTGGTTTTCCGCAAAGATTATGATCAGCACAGGGAAAATCCCCTTGAGCTTCTTGATTCCAATCACCGTTTTATTGTCGGTGCCGGTGTCAATACCCGTGACTATGCGGAACGTATTCCGGCTCTCGTTGATGCCGGTGTGGATATCCTCTGCATAGACTCCAGTGAAGGATTTTCCGAATGGCAGAATCGTACGATCGAATTTGTCCGCGGGAAATATGGCGACAAGGTGAAGATCGGTGCCGGTAATGTGGTCGATCCGGAAGGGTTCAGATTTCTGGCAGATGCCGGAGCAGACTTTGTGAAAGTCGGTATCGGCGGCG
>JAZSGI010000039.1:0-4281 GCA_045532655.1 Victivallaceae bacterium | reverse complement strand
TTGTAAAAAATAAAAAAAGAGCTGTTTGAATGTAAAAAAACATAATAGGAAGATAGAAAAAAACTTTTTTTTGTATTTTTTTATTAAATATTACGGGAAAAAAGAAAAAAGCGGGTTGATTTTTTTGAAAACCTGTGATATATTCCAAGAGTATAATAAAATCTTAAGAAGAAAAGAACAAAATCAGCAAATATATTGCAAACATCTAACAGGGAGTAAATTATGTGTTGCTGCAAAAAACTGTCGGAAGGAGCTGCAGAAAAGTTCGCAGAACTTGATGCGTTCATCGACACTCTCAACGTGGATCTCAATGATGAGCGCCGCCGCGGGAGACTGATTCAGGTACTGCACAAAGCGCAGGAGATCTTCGGTTATCTTCCCCGCGAAATCCAGCAGTATGTCGCTCAGAAATTGAACCTTACTGAAGCTCAGGTTTCCGGCGTTGTCAGTTTCTACAACTATTTTACCACCGAGCCCAAAGGCAAGTACTGCATCGATGTGTGCATGGGTACTGCATGCTACGTCAAAGGTTCTGAAAAGGTCCTTTCCGAGCTTGAACGTGTTCTGGGTATCAAAGCTGATACTCATCCCACTGAAGACGGCCTTTTCTCTCTTTCCGCTTTGCGTTGTGTCGGTGCTTGCGGTCTTGCCCCTGTTATGATGGTCAACGGCAAGGTCTACGGTAAAGTCACCCCCGCCAAGGCAGTCGAAATCGCAAAAGAATACAAAGCCCAGGGGTGAATATCATGAACAAGATCACATCCAAAGATTCTCTTATCGCCATGTTTAACGAGGCCAAGGCAAAACTCTGCCTCCGCTGTACCTCGGAACATGACATCAATTCCTCCAAAAAAGAACTCCTTTGCTGCGGCGGTACCGGATGCCACGCCTCCAACGCCAAAGATCTCATGGATAATCTGACTGCAGCCATCAAGAAAAATGGTCTTGAAAACGATGTCAAAGTCGTTCAGACCGGCTGCTTCGGTTTCTGCGCACAGGGCCCCATCGTCAAGGTCATGCCCGATAACGTCTTTTATGTGCAGGTCACTCCTGAAGACGCTGAAGAGATCGTCGAAAAGCACGTCGTCAACAAGCAGCTCGTGGAACGTCTCCTTTTTATAGAACCCCAGCTCAAAGCCAGGGTTCAGGACTATGCCAAAATGAGTTTCTATGCCAAGCAGGAACGTATCGCTTTGCGTAACTGCGGTCTGCTTAACCCCGAAGATATTTCTGAATACATCGCCAACGAAGGTTATCAGGCCCTTGCCAAATGTCTTTTTGACATGTCACGTCAGGAAGTCGTTCAGGAAGTCCTCAACTCCGGTCTTTGCGGACGCGGCGGTGCAGGGTTCCCCACAGGTCTCAAATGGAAGATCGCTGCCGGTGTTGAAGCTGATGAAAAATACATCGTCTGTAACGCTGACGAAGGCGACCCCGGTGCATTTATGGACCGTTCCATCATGGAAGGCGACCCCAACAGCATTATCGAAGCCATGGCTATCGGTGCTTATGCCATCGGTGCCCAGAAGGGTCTTGTTTACATCCGTGCCGAATATCCCCTCGCAGTATCCCGTCTCGAAATCGCCATCAAAGAAGCCCGTGAACTCGGCCTCCTCGGCGACAATATCATGGGTACTGACTTCTGCTTTGATATCGAAATCAAGCTCGGTGCCGGTGCATTTGTCTGCGGTGAAGAAACTGCTTTGATCCACTCCATGGAAGGGCAGCGCGGCGAACCCACCACCAAACCGCCTTTCCCCGCAAATATCGGCGGCGGTTACTGGGGCTGCTCCACCAACGTCAACAACGTTGAAACATACGCCACCATCCCCGAAATCATCCGCAAGGGTGCTGCATGGTTCGGCAAGATCGGTAACTGGCAGGCCGAATTTGATGAAAACGGCAATTTTGTCCGTACCATTTCCGGTAACTCCGGTACCAAGGTTTTTGCTCTCGCCGGGCAGATCAACAACGTCGGTCTGGTGGAAGTCCCCATGGGTACCACTCTGCGTGAAATCATTTACGAAATCGGCGGCGGTATCTCCGGCGGCCGTGAATTCAAAGCTGTGCAGACCGGCGGTCCTTCCGGCGGCTGTATCACTGCTGAAAACCTCGATACCCCCATCGACTATGCCAACCTGGGCAAAATCGGTTCCATGATGGGTTCCGGCGGTATGATCGTTCTTTCTGATAAGGACTGTATGCCCGCAATGGCAAAGTTCTATCTGGACTTCACCAAAGACGAATCCTGCGGTAAGTGTACTCCCTGTCGTGTCGGTACCCGCAGAATGTTGGAAATGTTGGAAAAGATCTGCGACGGAAACGGCACTGAAGAAATGCTGGAAGATCTGGAAAGACTTGCCAAGACCATTACTGATACCGCTCTCTGCGGCCTCGGTCAGACAGCTCCCAATCCCATCCTCAGCACTCTCCGCTATTTCAAGGATGAGTACATTGCACACGTACGCGACAAGCGCTGCCCCGCAGGAACCTGCCGCAAACTCTTCCGCCTCAAGATCAACGACAGCTGTATCGGTTGTACCAAGTGCAAACGCAACTGCCCCGTCGACGCCATTTCCGGCGAACTCAAACAGCTGCATGTCATCGATCAGACTAAGTGCATCAAGTGCGGTGCCTGTATCGACGGCTGCCCGAAAAAAGCTATCGTCATGGAGTAAGAGACACTATGAATAAGACAGTAAATCTCACCATCAACGGCAAAGCCGTAACCGTTCCCGCAAACTATACCGTTCTGGATGCGGCCCGTCAGCTTAATATCAATATCCCCACTCTCTGCTATTGTGCACACCTGGGCAGCGGCGTTTCCAACAAGCCTGCCAGCTGCCGTGTCTGCGTGGTGGAAATCGAAAAACGCCGTAATCTGGCTCCTGCCTGTGCCACTCCTGTTGCCGAAGGCATGGTCGTTCACACCAATACCCAGCGCGCACTCAATGCCCGCCGTACCGTGGTTGAACTCATGCTCAGCGACCACCCCAAGAACTGTCTCACCTGCCCCAAAAATCAGGAATGTGAATTGCAGAAACTTGCTGTGGAATTCGGTATCAGCGAAATCGAATATCAGGGCGAAATCAACTTCTTCAAGCCCGATACTTCCAGCAACGCCATTATGCGTGACCTTTCCAAGTGCGTCATGTGCCGCCGCTGCGAAACTGTCTGCTCCAAAGTTCAGACTGTCGGTGCCCTTACCGGTTACGGCCGCGGTTTCAAAGCCAAAGTCGGTACTGCAAGCATGATCCCGCTGGCTGATACCAGTTGTACCTTCTGCGGACAGTGCGTCAATGTCTGCCCAGTGGGTGCCATTACCGGTATGAGCTACGTCAAGAAGGTTTGGGCCGCCATCAACGATCCCACCAAGACTGTCATTGTCCAGACTGCTCCTGCAGTCCGCGTCGCTGTCGGTCAGGAATTCGGTTTTGATGCAGGTGCACCTGTCACCGGCAAACTTGTTGCCGGTCTCCGTGCCCTGGGTTTTGACAAAGTTTTTGACACCAACTTCTCTGCCGACCTTACCATTATGGAAGAAGGCAACGAGATCGTGGAACGCATCAAATCCGGCGAGAATCTGCCGATCCTTACCAGCTGCTGCCCCGGTTGGATCAACTTTATCGAACACAACTTCCCCGACCTGTTGAACATCCCCTCCAGCTGCAAATCTCCGCAGCAGATGTTCGGTGCAATTGCCAAGAGTTACTATGCCGAAAAGATCGGCGTCAAGCCGGAAGATCTGATCGTTGTTTCCATCATGCCCTGCCAGGCCAAGAAATACGAAGCAGCACGTCCGGAATTTGCTCCGGAAGGCGTCCGCGATGTTGACTATGTTGTCACCACCCGTGAACTCTGCCGTATGTTCAAGGAAGCCGGTATCAACCTCTCCAACATGGAAGATGAAGAATACGACAATCCGCTGGGCGAATCCACCGGTGCCGCTGATATCTTCGGGGTTACCGGCGGTGTGCTTGAAGCTGCCTGCCGTTCTGTTTACTACATGCTCAATGGCAAGAAGCTGGAAGGCGATGCCATCAACTTCCGCAGCGTCCGCGGCCTTGACGGTATCAAGGAAGCCAAAGTTGAGATCGCTCCCGGCAAGACCATCACCGTTGCAGTCTGCTCCGGTCTGGGTAATGCCCGTAAGGTTTTGGAAATGGTCCGTCAGGACAAAAACCGTTTCCAGGCTATCGAAATCATGGCATGCCCCGGCGGTTGTATCAACGGCGGCGGACAGCCCTTCCTCCACGGAGATACTGCTCTGCTTGAAAAGCG
>JAZSGI010000047.1:0-3297 GCA_045532655.1 Victivallaceae bacterium | reverse complement strand
AGTAAAGGTTTTTGACGAATCTCTTGCTGACGGCAAATATGCTGTAAGTGTGCTTTATCCGGAGGGTATCTCTGTGGATGATTCCGCTGTGGCCGATTCCGGCAGTGCAGATATATCTTTTGTTGTACCGCCGGTGAGCGCAGGAATAATAACATTGTATTATACAGGAGCAAAATGAATGATTTGAAGGACAGGATCAAAGCCTGTTATCTGGGAAAAAATATCGGAGGAACTCTGGGAACCCCTTGGGAAGGTCGCAAACACTTTCTTGATTTGGATTTCTATGATCCTGTTCCATCCGAACCGGCGGCGAATGATGATTTGGATCTGCAGTTGGTGTGGCTTGAGCACTTGAAAGAATTCGGGTTCGGTATTACTGCTGAACAATTCGGCGGAGCATGGATAGACCATATAGATTTCCATCCCGATGAATACGGAGTGGCTATTGCCAACTTGAAAAAAGGTATTCAGCCGCCGTTGTCAGGAGTGCATAACAATTATTTTGCAACTGCTCTCGGCGGAGCTATCCGTTCCGAAATATGGTCATCACTTTTTCCCGGACGTCCGGCAACCGCTGCGCATTATGCGTATCTTGACGGTTCCGTGGATCATTGCGGCGACGGGGTGCTGATCGTTATGTATCTTGCAATACTGGAGTCTGATCTTTATGTCTCCGGCGATTTGCATAAATCCCTTGCTCTGGCGTTTGCTGCATTGCCTGAAAGCCGGATACGTTCAGTTATCAAGGCTGTTCAGGATGCTTTTGAAAATGGTTTGTCCTATGAAGAGGCCCGTGATATGGTTTTCCGGGATTTCTTTTCTGCAAACTGTTCCGATGCTGTTATGAATATGGGCTTTATTATGATCGGCCTGTTGTACGGCGGCGGTGATTTTGAGAAATCTGTGCTTATGGCTGTCAATTGCGGACAGGATACTGATTCAACAGCTGCAACAGTGGGTTCCATTATGGGAATATGGCTGGGAACGGCAGGTATTCCGGAACGCTGGCGGCAGCCGATAGGCGATGTTATCCGCATGAGTCCGTGTATTTTGAATATGAAAGCTCCGGCAACTGTGGATGAACTTGCCGATGAAATAATTGTAATGTCGGAAAAAGCTGCCCGTGAACTGCTGCCGGAAGTGCAGTTCCCGATAGTTCTGCCTGAAGTCAATGATTTTTCCGACAAAGTATTATGGCTTGTCAACGGCAGGAAAGTGGAGATGGACGGTTTTATTCTGGATATAGCCTCTTTGAATCCTCCACGCAATGCTGATGTCGTGCTGGAAACAGATGTTGTTTCGCCGGTTGACCGTGAAGTCCGTCTGCTTACCTGTGCCGCAGGTTACAATAAGTTTTACTTTGACGGAGTTTATCTCGGTCAATGGGGGGCAGACAAAGGGACTCCGATCCCTGCCTACCACCGTACTTCCGGCGGGTTATGCTGGCGGCTGAAGCTGAAAGCCGGACAGAAACACCGTATCAGGATAGCAATATGGTCTGTAGATAAGGAACTTGAACCGGTTTACTGCGGTATTGCTGATACCAGAAGCGAAGGCAGGATACTGACAGATATCAAATGGGGTATCTGAAAACTGAAAAAATAACTCGATCTGCCGCATACTTTTGATCAAGTGTTGCGGCAGATTTTTTGCATTGTCAGCGGACAGGGAGACGCTTGGCGTACTTGTCTATGCCGGAAGCTATTGCTGTGGCAAGTTTATCCTGATGAGCCGCAGAACGCAGTTGATTTTCTTCGCTCTGGTTGGAGATAAAACCACATTCAACAAGGATACCCGGTGCTGTATTTTCTGTCAGAACTTTGAATCTTGCCCTTTTCATCCCTCTGTCGGTTACCTTCATGGTTCGCACTATCTGGCTTTGCACGCTGAAAGCAAGGGCGGTTGAATTTTTTGCCATAGGGTATCCGTTACAGCTTGGCATGGCGCTTTTTGTGTCGGAACTTGATGGTGCGCCGGGAGGAGTGAGGGCATAAGTTTCGACTCCGCGTACAGAAGAGTTTGTTGCGGCATTCATGTGTATGGAAACAAAGACATCAGCCTTTAGTTTCCGTGCTTTTGCCGCTCTGTCTGCAAGTTCGATCTTCACATCAGTGTCGCGGGTCATGTAAACGGTATATCCCATGCGCCGCAATTTGTCACGCAGTTTGCGTGAAATTGATAAGGCAAGGGTCTTTTCCACTGATTTTTTTCCGGCTGCGCCCTGATCTTTTCCGCCATGTCCGGCATCTATGACGATAATTTTCGGCCGTTTCCCTTTCAGGCAGCTTTTGTTGTAAAGAGGGTCTATCAGGTATTTGTAATCGCTTACAGAAAGATAGAATTTTGATTTGTATTTGACAACAGCGAAATCAAGAGTGACTGCAACTCCATTGATGGATGCCGACCTTTTGTTGTGGGTGAAAACCAGTTTGCGGTTGTCTTTGCCGATCAGTTCACACTTGTTGCCGGATGCCTTGTACCTCAATCCCAGTTTGTTTGCTGCCTGCGAAAGCTGGTAGTAGGGGCGCTTATTGATTGTTGTAGTGACAAATTTGCTTGTTGCCGCCTGCAGAGGCACAGTGTGCGCCGGACCGAAGAGAACAAGAAAGCAGAGAAGGAGCAGTACAGGTATGCGCATGGAGGTATGGATCATTTTTTATCCTTCAATTCTGTGATTGTTACAAGCGGACGGTAGTTTTCCAACGGCGGGTACATGGCATCACATCCGGGACCCAAATGGGCAGCTTCAAGCATTGAGCCGTACACGAATGCTTTGGCTTCGCAAACACAGTCACGCCAGTTGTTGCCTGCAGCAATCAGCCCGGCAATGGCACTGGAAAGAGTACATCCTGTACCATGAGTTGCAGCCGGATCCGGTATTTCCGGAGTCGAAAGAGCATAAATACGTCCTTTATGTGCGACGAAATCAGTAGCTTCGCCATCTCCTGCGAGATCATGACCGGTTTTCAAAATACACGAACATGACCAGCGTTTTGCTATTTCTGCAGCTGCGGAGATCCGGGAAGATATATCCGGCAGCGGACGACCGAGCAGAGCCTCTGCTTCGGGAATATTGGGGGTGATCCATGTTGCCAGTGGAAGCAATTCTTCCTTCAATACTTTTTCCGCATCACCGGCAAGCAGTCTTCTGCCGCTGGTTGCGATCATGACCGGATCAACAGTAAGAGATATTCCCGGAGCATATTTCTGCAGGGAAGCGGCAACAGTTTTTATGATTTCTGCATTGGCAAGCATGCCTGTTTTTACAGCAGCGACATGACAGCAGTCAAATACTGC
>JAZSGI010000043.1:0-2190 GCA_045532655.1 Victivallaceae bacterium | reverse complement strand
CAATACTTCATAGCGTTTTGCCATATCAATCAGAGAAACCAGCCGCGCGGGAGTTACTTTCGGAGTTTTGGTTACAACATTATCCGTAAAGTTCTTCCGGTTGGCAGTTTTACCGAATACCACGGATGCGTAAGCCTCTTTGTCTGATTGGATCAGATAAAGGATATAAAGCTGCCGGTTATAGGTAACGGTCAAAGTTCCGGTCGCTCCCGGTTTCAACGCTGATACACTGAAATAATAGGAATCCGGCTGCACGGCAATTTGAAAATCGGTCCCTTTGCCGTCAATACTGATATTCTTTCCGGCAATTTCGCTGATTTTTGAGGGAAACTGAACGGTGGTTACACCATCGGTCATTTTTACATAGACCTTGTAAATTTCCCCCTGTGCCAAACGGTATTCAATGTACTGGTTCTGCAAGCGGTTCTCTTCTGCTGTCGGCTCTGAAGCAAACAGCGGAAACGCTGCCATCTGACAGAGAATAAGCGGGATGAAAAATTTGGATAATTTCATTTTGAGTTCTCCTTGTGTTCATGTTGAGTATATTTCAAGTTGCTTACCACAAAGGGGTAACGGTTATTGGTCGCCATATTGTTATTGGCGGCAAGTTCCACATTCAGTTCAAAGTCAGCACTGAAAGTCCGGGGCATATTCTCCTGCGTGATGTAATAGCGTATCAATTGTCCGTTGATACGGGCAAAAGAACGTCTGCGGTCGGCCCGGAGAATACGGATGTTGAGGATTTCCGGTTTCTGGTGCATCTTGTACTGCTTGAACTGTGCCGCTTCGGACTCAAACTGCTTCTGCACTTCCTGCCGGGCAAATCCCACAAACATAGCGTTAAGCAGTTCCGGATTGTCAAATCCCTGCGGATTCCGCATAAGAAAAGCATATACTGCCTGTTTGATCTGGTATTCATAGAGTTTTTTCAATGCTTCTTCTGATGAATACTCGGTAATGTGGTAACTGTTTGCCTGATCCATCACAATGAGCCGGTTGTTATCCCGCCACTGATACATCAATAATGGTGTCAGGAATGACAACGGCACATAGAGGATAAAGGCACATTTCAGCACCTCGTGCCAGGTTTTATAAGTCATTGGTTTTCTCCTTTCTTGTTGTCGTAGATAGATTTTTCATCGTACACCATTTTCAATACCCGCAAGGGATATTCAGATAAACTTCCGGAACGCATCAACCGCAACCCGAGAGTAAACTCAAGTTTCTGGTAGTACGGCATTTTCATATAAATACCATTTCTGTGAAGCGTTCCCCGCACAAAAGCAAGGCATTGATCTTTTTCGGGAGTTCCGGCGATTTCGATTGTTTCAATGACCGGGATCTGCCGGATAGACTGCTCTTTGAACTCTTCCTGACTGTTCCCAATCAGCATCCGCAAAGATTTCTGTGCGGATCTGCCGAAAAGAGCTTCCAATGCCTGTTGGTTGCTGTGTTCTCCATTCCGGGTGAGAAATGCCATCGCAGATTTTCGGGCAATATCTTCTGCCGTTGCCTGACACAAGACATTACAGCTTTTGCCGCGGTAGAGATTGCCTGCCTGATCGCAGATGATGACCCGGTCAGGCATAAGCATATACTCTTTGGCATAATAAATACTCAGAACAAAACAGACCAGCGTAGCAATATGAAGCAGACTCCAGAAGATGATCCACTTCTGTTCCATGCCGATACTTTGTCCGGGAGAGCGTAAAGAACTCCGGGTACAGGAATTCGGGTTGTTGGGTGTGTGTGATAAATCCCCATACCCGGAGTGTTTTTTATGCTGATCTTTCATTCAAAATCTCACTTCCCGGGCGGCGTATTGGCTGCTGAATCAATTTTAGAAGCCGCATTGTCTGAACTGCTGCTGCCGGAACTTCCGGTATTGATAGCGGTTTTTGCCGCATTTTTAGCCGCTTGTGCCGCAGTTCCGGAGGAAGAACCGGAGGCACCGGCTGCACCGGCTGCGGGAGCTGCGGCTCCTGCCGTTGCGATCATCGCCCCACCGACAATGGCGGTGTTCACGGCTTTACCGATCATGGAAGCAATCAATCCAGCCGGAGAACCGGGTGTACCACTGCGAAAAAGTTTCATGTAGAGAAACGGCAGAACAATATAGACGATCGCCGCAAGCAGAGCATAAAATATTCCGAAAGCGATATAACCTAAAACAGTACCGATGGGATTGAG
>JAZSGI010000105.1:0-2643 GCA_045532655.1 Victivallaceae bacterium | reverse complement strand
TGCGACTGGCACGAAAACCGCCGTATGCTGCGTGTGGCTTTCCCTGTTGCGGTCAAAAGCAATGAAGCCTGTTTTGATATCCAATATGGTAATGTCAAACGGCCGACTCATGATAATACCAGCTGGGAAATCGCAAAATTTGAGGTCGTCGGTCACCGTTATGCTGATATTTCCGAAGAACGTTTCGGTGCCGCTCTGCTCAATGACTGCAAATATGCTTATAAGGTCAAGGGAAATGTGCTTGACCTCAACTTGCTGCGTTCGCCCAAATATCCTGATTTCGAGGCCGATATGGGAGAACAGGTCTTTACCTACGCTTTCTATATCCATTCCGGCGATGCAATGTCTTCCGGTCTGCTTGCCGAGGCCGCAGCACTCAACCGTGCGCCTTTGGTTTTTGCCGGATATTCTGCGGCAGGAGTTGAACCCTGCTGCCGCATAAATTCCGACGGTATAAATCTTGAAGTCGTCAAAAAAGCCGAAAAGGAAGATTGTCTTGTTATCCGTCTTGTGGAAAGCTGCGGCAGACACTCTGCCGGTGTGCTTGACTTTGGCGGCAGAGAGGTGAAACTTGTCGAGACCAATCTCATGGAATGGGAAGAAAACGGAGTTCTTGAAAGTTGCGGAGGCAAAATTGATATTGAACTCAAACCTTTTGAAATCAAAACATTCAAAGTTAAGTGAATAGTTGAGATACTGTGAGATATAAATAACACATCGATCCCGGAAGTATGCATTGATTGCTTCCGGGATATTTTGCGTAAAGGTGGAATGATGGAGCAGGAAAAGAATATTTATCCGGAACGGGAACCCCGGTTCAGGGCTCTGCTGCCCTTTGTATTGTTTGTTGTTTTCTATCTTGGATTGTCCCTTTGGCAGAATGATTTTTATTGTGTCCCCATGCCTGTTGCCTTTATCGTGGCTTCGGCGGCAGCACTGCTGTTGGATCATAAACAGAAATTTATGACAAAAGTGGAGATTTATGCCCGCGGCATGGGCAACAGCAATATTATGATCATGTGTCTGATCTTTATTCTTGCCGGGGCATTTGCCGCAACTGCTGCCGCCATGGGGGCAGTTGATGCCGCTGTATTGATCGCAAGACATTTATTGCCGGAAAATCTTCTGCTGGGTGGATTCTTTATTGTCTCCTGCTTCATTTCTCTTGCAGTAGGGACAAGTTGCGGCACTATTGCTGCTTTGATGCCTATAGCCCTGGGTATTGCCGGATCGATAAACTGCAATCCGGTGATGATGACAGGTGCAGTTATCGGCGGTGCGATGTTCGGCGATAATATGTCAATGATTTCCGATACAACCATAGCGGCGACCCGTACGCAGGGAGTTGCAATGCGGGATAAATTTCTGGTAAATATCAAAATTGCGTTACCGGCGGCGGCAAGCGTTTTTATAATCTATTGTTTTTCCGGCAGCGGCGGCGGATTTGCAGAAGATTTGCCGGAAGTAATGTGGGAAAATATATTTGCCATAATTCCCTATATTGCCATTCTGGCAGGCGCTCTTGTCGGATTGAATGTTATGGCATTGTTGTTTCTGGGGATAATCATGGCAGCGGCGACAGGAATATTGTCCGGAACATTTACCTTTTTTGAAGCTCTTTCCTGTATCGGCAAAGGAACTCTGGGAATGTCGGAGACTCTGATCGTTGCCATTCTTGCCGGGGGCTTACTGGAAATAATACGGCATAACGGCGGTATAAAATATCTCCTTGCAAAAATCGAAAAACTGATTTCCGGCAGCACCGGATGCGAAATCGGTACTGCGTTGACTGTTGCTGTGGTCAATCTTTTCACCGCCAACAATACTGTTGCTATTGTTGTTTCCGGCCCGGTTGTCAGAGATATTTCCCGCAAATACAAGTGTGATCCCAGGCGGATCGCCAGTATTCTTGATACGGTATCATGTGTGGTGCAGGGTGTGATCCCCTACGGTGCACAGGTTTTGATAAGTATAGGTGTGGCAAATGAAATGGGCCTGAAAATATCTTCACTGGAATTATTGAGCTGGCTTTTGTATCCCATGCTGCTTGCTGTTGCCGTTACGGTGTTTATTGGATTGAGTCTTTTTATTGCAAAAAAGTGAAATATAGATTTGTAATTATTTATTGAGAGGGTAAATTAATCCAACCTTAAATATCAGGAGAAAGCTATGGCTGTCAAGAAACTTTATGTTATCGGGAATTCCCACATGGATCCCATCTGGCTCTGGCGTTTGCGTGAGGGCCGTTCCACATGGTTGAATACCTGCCGCAGTGTAATAAAAATGATGAAAAAGTACCCTATGCTTAAATTTGCCCGTTCATCCAGCGTGTGTTACCGTTGGATCGAGGAAAGCGATCCGGCACTTTTTAATGATATAAGGAAGTTTGTTGATGATGGCCGCTGGGAGATCGTCGGCGGCTGGGTCGAACAATCAGATACTATAATAACTCCTGCGGAAAGTCTTATCCGTCAGGCGGAACACGCCCATAAATATTTCCTTGACAAGTTCGGCAGAACAACAAATATCGCCTACAGTGTAGATGCTTTCGGGCAGAATTGCGGCTTGCCCAAGATCCTCAATGCCACAGGTTTTGACCGGTATGTCTGGATGCGCCCCATGAAGCATGAAAAGGAAATGCCG
>JAZSGI010000172.1:0-2112 GCA_045532655.1 Victivallaceae bacterium | reverse complement strand
ATGCCATCGCCGTTGCTGTCGCAGAAACTGCTGGGGTATATCTGATAAAAAACTGCATTTTTAAGCCATGCCGGCCCTTTTCTGTTTCTCATAAAAACACTTTCTTTTTACTGTTGGCACATATACCTGATACCATTGATAATAATATAACATATATGCGTTTTTTTTCAAATATCATTTGTGTCTGTTTGACTGAAAACTGATATTGCCGGTGGTTTGAGAATGGATGTTAAAAATTAACATCAAGTTGCGGATATTTTATTCTCCGGCCCTGTATTTTCCTTGCAAATGATTGATTGGTGCTGTAAATTGTTTCTGTTGCAGGTAAGCAAAAATATTTTCACAAACAACAGACAGGAGAAGAAAATGGGTAAATACAATCCCGCACCTTATCAGTTGGATCTCAATGCAGTTCCGAAAATCATCACAGACACTCTTCCCGGCCCCAAAAGTGTTGCCCTCCATTCCAGAGCAACCAAACATTACCGCGGTCTTTCCGGACAGGTCAAACTTTTCCCGGTAGCCTTTGAGAAGGGGCAGGGATGTATGCTTCAGGATGTTGACGGCAACCAGTATATCGACTTTTCCAGCGGTATCTATGTTACCACTCTCGGTCATTGCCATCCCAAGATCTCCGAAGCTGTAGGCAAATACGCCAATCAGCTTATGAATGCCCATGATTTTACTACGGAAATCAAGGTCAAACTGCTGGAAAAAATGGCCAGTGTTCTGCCCGGCGACCTCAAGAGCTTTCAGCTTTATGACTGCGGTACTGCTGCTTTAGAAGCCGGTTTGCGCAGCGGCCGTGCAGCCACCGGCAAACATGAATTCATCAGCTGTTTTATGGACTTCCACGGCAAGAGCGGTCACTCCAACGGTCTTGCCCGCATGACAAAGTTCAGCGGTCCCACCCGTGCAAGCGGTTTCTACATGGTTCCCCGCCCCGACACCTACCGTCCCTGGTGGACCCGTGAAGACGGAACTCTTGATACCGAACGCTATCTGGAATTCTACGATACCTTTATCCGTGAATCCACCACCGGTCAGATCGCAGCATTTGTCCTTGAACCCATTCAGGGCTGGGGCGGCAGCATCATGCCCCCGGACGATTTCTTCCCCAAACTGCGTAAGTTCCTCGATGAACGCGGCATTCTCCTTTTTGCCGATGAAGTCCTCACCAGCATGGGCCGTACCGGCAAGATCCTCTGCTGTGAACACTGGAACGTTCTGCCTGATGTCGTTACTCTGGGTAAGGGATTCGGTAACGGTTTCCCCGTTACCTGTATGGCTGTCCGTACTCCTTATGCCGATGCTGTTGACAAGATCAGTGCATCCACCAGTTACGGCGGCAACCCCATGGCATGTGCCGCTGCTCTTGCCTGCTTTGAAGTCATCGAAGAGGAAGGACTGCTGGAACATGCTCAGGAACTGGAACAGCTTTTCAAGAACCGCATGGCTGACTGGACAGACAAGTACAGGATCGTCGGCGATACCCGCTGCAAGGGCTGTCTGCTCGGTATCGAACTTGTTAAGGACAAAGCCGCCAAGACTCCCTTTGATGAAGCCGGAAAGATGGTCTATCAGAAGGCTTTTGCCAAAGGTCTGGCATGGGTTCCCGCAGGTCACATTCTCCGTATGAGCCCGCCCATCATCATGCCCAACGAAGTTGCCATGAAGGGTATGGACATCATCGAAGAAGCCATTGCAGAAACCGAAAAGGAACTGCTGGGTTGATAATTGATACTGTTTCTTGTGCAGCCTGTTGTTATGCTGTCTGCGCAAAGGCATTTTGAAATGAATATTTATCGTATATACGGATATTTATTTTGATACTCCCGGACAGCGGATGATAAATTCCTCCGCTGTTCGGATTTGCCATTTTTATTTTACTGAAAACAGATAATATGGAACACGAATCAATGAAAACTGTTAAATTCGGAATTATCGGAGCAGGACTTATGGGGCGTGAATTCGCCAGTGCCTGCGCCCGCTGGTGTCACCTTACGGAAATGAATGCAAAACCGGAAATCGTGGCAGTCTGTGATAAAAATCCGGCACTTTATCCCTGGTATCAGGATAATTTCCCCTCCATCAAACAGGTTACAGCAGAAT
>JAZSGI010000215.1:0-4618 GCA_045532655.1 Victivallaceae bacterium | reverse complement strand
GTTATCATCACCGGCGGCGAGAATCTTTATCCGGTGCAGATAGAGGATTTTCTCCGCCGCCATCAGGCGATAAAAGATGTTGCTGTTATCGGGCTTCCCGACCCCCGTCTCGGCGAAATTGCCGCTGCGATCATTGAAGTAAAACCGGATATGACACTTACACAGGATGAAGTCGATACTTTCTGCAAAGCCCTGCCCCGTTATCAGCGTCCCCGCAAGGTGATATTTGCGGAGGTTCCCCGCAACCCCACAGGTAAAATCGAAAAACCGAAGTTGCGCAAGATTTACGGAGCCGATATGCTCGTAGCCAAACAAGCCGGCATCTGACACCATCTCAGCAAACGTTTGCCGCCCTCACCGAAAAGTTGTTGGGCGGTATTTTTATTGATCGGTAAAAATCAGATTTCTTTCTTCATTTGTTTGCATATCAGCAGTATTTATGATATATTACCTACAGTTAATAATTTAAACTATGCAAGGCAACAGACCAATGACCGTCAGAATTACTTTTACAGAAACACAGATCCCCTTTGGTTCCGGTCTCCCTGCAAGCAAGCAAGCAAGCAAGCAAGCAAGCAAGCAAGCAAGCAAGCAAGCAAGCAAGCAAGCAAGCAAGCAAGCAAGCCTTTATTTTTAAATAAAGGCTTGCTTTTAACGGCTGGAAATCTTTCCAGGTGCATCCTCCACTTATTTTATGAATTTCAAAGCATAAGAGCTTTGTGTTCCCCAAAACGTATCAATTCAATTTTACAGCTGCAAAGTTCAATATCGAATTTTGCAGCTGTAACTACATTTAAAAATCTACATAAACTCGCAGGGAGGTCATAACAATGAAATGTCCAAGATGCAATTCAGATAGAATAAACGTTTCTAAAAGGGATGAAAAGGTAAGTCTTTTCGGAGCAACTCTTAATAATGAACTTGTAGCAATATGTCAGGAATGTGGCAAAACGTTTGATCCAGAGTTAGCATACCTCAACCAAAAAATTGCAGAGGCTAAACAAAATTTATCCGATATTTGCAGCCAAAAACTTCAAAAAATTCTTGCTGTAGAAAAGCTTGATTTTACTGTGACAAATTTCCCGCATGGCTTTTTTGCTGCTCCTGATATTCCCGAAAAAAAATTACTCAATGCTATATCAGCATATGCACATTCAGTACAGAAGAACGAAATTTTGTTTCTTGTAGACTTATCTCTTTTGGGCAGTGCGAAAGATGGTATTGTAATTACATCGCAAAAATTATATTATAAAAATCTTGGCAAATATTACGCAATTGCCCTCAACACCATCAGCCTTTGTGACATAAAGTGTAGCAAGTTACTTATAAATGAGCTTACTTTAGAAGTAAATTCAGGTGCACGTGCAAAATTATTGCTGGACATTATCAAACAACTCATGAAAAAATGTAATAATAGTGAAGGTAATACTAACACCAATATACAAGAATACACGAGTACAGAGAGTAGTACTATTGCGAATAATGAAACAGCATCGATTTCATCCCCAAATAAAGGTATAAAAAAATGGGGATGCGGTTGCTTGGCTGTTTTTATCATATTCTTAATAATTATCGCATCATGTACAAAAACTGAAAAAATAAAAGAAGAAATAGAGGTAAATTTTGATAAATGGATGTCTAATTGGTTAGTCGAAGACGCAAAATACAAATTAGTAGAAGACAATGAGTTTGATTGTCTCAAAATGGTCATAATATTTAAAGGAAATGACTTACCTAACAACATAACAAAGTTACTTGAACGAATTTCTGAAAGTGTCGGGATGCGCGAAACACAATTCCTCGTTGAGTGCGTTGTTGAAAACAATAGCACTTTGGTTCTTCATAAATTACATTGGGAAAATACTTCAAAACATCGTGTGTATGCAATTCTAAATCCTGTCGCAGAGAATATTGAACAAGATAAAGAACGGGTAGAAAAAGCGAGAAAAGAAAATATTTTACTGTGCTTCAAAGACAATCTCAGTGGTTGGGATGGCAGTTTACCCACATTGGTTTTTGCGGTAAAAGATACAATGCATAATCCAAGTAGTTTTGAACATGTAAAAACGCTGTATGCAGTACATTCATATGAAGGAGAAGGAGAAGTTATTGTTACAATGACTTTCCGGGGAACTAATGCTTATGGAGCTGTTGTCACACAAACGGTCAAAGTAATTTGTACTCCCAATGGGAAAATTTTAAGAACAATAGATTAAAACGTTCCCCAACAGCAAAGAGTGGTGAAAGTTTTCATGCTGTAAGCCCAGCGAAAATAAACAGGAATAACAAACTTATGATCGCACAGGAATAACACTCGTGGTCATCACCTGATCTTTGTCAATTCCACCGGACGGGCAAGCATATCCTGCACCAATTCAGGAGTACACAGAAGAGTGCCTTCACGGGAAATGGAAGCGGCGGCGCAGGCTATTCCCATCCGCAGTATCTCCGGCAGGGACAACCCCTGTTCCAGCGCCAGACAGATACCGGCCACCACCGAATCCCCTGCGCCCTGTATGGAGCGCACCTCCACAGGGGGATTGGTACAGAAAAAAGCTTCTCTGCCGTCTGAAATATATGCACCATCTGCCCCTTTTGACACACAGATGAATTCCAGCCCGTACTGTTTTACTACCTTTCTGGCAGCAGCATCAAGTTCGGCAATGTTTCCTGCTTTGACACCGAAAGTATCACAGAACTCATGTATATTGGGCTTGATAAAAGCCGGTGAAGCCTCCAATGCCTGTAATAATTGTTTTTTTTCGGCATCAACAGCAACTCTGCACTGTGGCGCTTCTTTTTTTATCCTTGCGGCACAGCGGTAATAGAAATCTTCCGGAAATCCCGCAGGCAGACTCCCTGCCAGCACGATCACGGAACTCACCTGTGCCGCCAGCACAGCACGTTCAAGCAACCTGCCGGCACTGATTTCCGGTACAGGAGCACCTGATTCATTGATTTCAATGGTATGTTTCAAACTTTCGTCAAAGATCTTTATACATGTACGCAAAGCTCCGGGGACTTCCACAAAATCCCATCCGAGGCCGTTTTCTGTCATAAATTTCTGCTGCATTGCAGCGCTGTCCGCAAACTGCAGACCAACCGTTCTGACCTCTGCCCCCATATTCCGCAATGCCGCAGAAACATTTATCCCTTTGCCGCCCACGTCAGTACGCAATGCTTTTACCCTGTTCATTCTGTACAAATCGAATTGCGGGAGCGTGAAAGTCCTGTCCAGACATGGATTGGGAGTAACAGTACTGATCATATCAATGTCCTATTGTTTTGGGCGGCAGCGGATTGCGTCTCCAGAAGCGGTGTTCGACGGTTCTTCCCGCCTCCAGCCATTTGCGTTCAAAATCCGTAACGATCCCCTGCCACGGGGTACCGGCCTCCTGATCGGGACGGAAAAGGGCAGACCCCTCCACATTTTCCGCCATCAACCGGCAATACTCCCGGTCATCGCTGGAAAAATGCAATATGCCGTCTGCTTTCAATACCCGGTGGATCTGCGCCATGAAATCGGAACAGAGGAGTCTGTGTCCCCGATGTCTGTTTTTGGGCCACGGATCGGGACAGAGGATATGTATGGCATCCAGAGAACCGTCAGGCAGAAGTCTGCCCAGCAGGTTTCTGGCTTCGCAGCGCAAAATACGCAAATTTCCGTCTATTCCGGCGGCTTTTGCCCTGTTTTCCACCTTACGCAATCGGCCGATCATAACGTCGCAGGCAAGGAAATCACGTTCCGGGAAACGTTTGGCTGCCGTACAGCAGAATCCGCCGGAACCGCATCCCAGATCCAGTTCACAAGGTTTTCCGCTCCGGAGTTCCAGCCGTTCCCACTGCATAAAAAGTTCTTCGATCATAAAAAATTCTCCTGCCTTCCGTTTACCGTAACCGCGGATCGGCCCAGCGATAGGCAAATTCCGCCAAAAGATTTATAACAACAAAAACCAGCGCACTGACAAGCACCAGTGCTTTCAATAACTGCAGATCTGAATTCTGCAAAGCATCAACTCCTGCCGCTCCGAGACCGGGAATACCGAAAAAACTCTCCAGCAGCAAACTGCCGGTAAAGAGATACGGCAAAGCTGCCGTGGCATAAGCGATCACCGGCAGTGCCGTGTTCCGCAACAGGTATACAACATATATTTTCCACGCCGGTGTCCCGACCGAGCGTGCAGTACGCAGACATTCAGCATTAAGACCATTGACAAAACAGCTGCGATAATACCGTACAGCCGTACCGAGGCCGCATATTATCCCTATCCCCACCGGCAGCGGCAGATACTTCCAGCTTCCCCACCCCCAAACGGGGAAAATATCAAGTTTGTAAGCAAAAAGCCATTGACAGAAAATGATCGATACAAGGTAACTTATACTCAACCCTGCCACCGAAAGCAGCAGTATCAGCCTGTCAACAAATTTATCCTTGCACGCACAGGCAAGCAGAGCAAAGGCTATACCCAGCAGAGTTTCGCCGAAAAACACCGGCAGCATAAGTGCAAGGGAAACCGGAATACGTTTGGTAAGTATATTTGAAATATCCTCTCTGGTAACCATTGACCTGCCGAAATTGAAAAATTCCACATAGGGGAAAGTCCTTTTAAATGACACC
>JAZSGI010000044.1:0-7796 GCA_045532655.1 Victivallaceae bacterium | reverse complement strand
TATGATGCAAAAAAGACGGAACTCATCAGCAGTCAGACCAATATGCAATTTTCACCGCGTAAAACCATTACTGCGGTCATTGCCATAGCTGTTGCGCTGGCAGGACAATTCTTCCTCAACTCGCTTGTAGCGGCATCGGTTGCCGGGATCTTTGTCTTTGTCTTCGCCGGAGTTATCTCAATAAAAGATACCCAGGATGTCTTCACCAGGGGCGTATACCTCATGGGCGGCATCGGTATCGTTATGATCGCAGCAAGCGGTTTCGCCAACGTCATGCGTGCAACCGGCGGTGTTGATGCCATGGTGGAGGCTGTAGCGTCAAGTATAGGTGATCAGCGTGGACTGGCAGTGTTTCTCATGCTTTTCATAGGTCTGGTGATAACCATGGGGATCGGGTCATCCTTCTCCACTGTTCCGCTTATTGCGGCGATATATGTTCCTTTGTGCATAAAACTGGGTATATCACCGCTGGCAACGGTGGCTGTTGTCGGTGTGGCGGGTGCGCTTGGCGATGCCGGTTCACCTGTTTCAGAATCGGTACTCGGTCCGACGGCAGGCTTGAATGCAGACGGTCAGCACGATCATATTTACGACTCTACACTGCCGACCTTCCTGCACTTCAACATACCGCTGCTCATCGCAGGCTGGATAGCGGGAATGATACTGTAACAGAACACTTCCCCTGTTTACGGCGGTCAGGCAGGGAGGATATTTTACCGGCAAAATCCCCTTGCCCGCTTGACAAAAAGGATTTTTTATAGTAAATTAATGGGGGTAAAATTTCAATTGTTCAATAAGCGACAGGGGGAATATGTTGCATAAAATTTTGCGTTTCATCACAGAAGGGATAAACATGCCGGTAACACCGGTACGCTGGTGCAAATTTGTTATCTGGACTTTCGTATTGATAATTGCCGGAGCCGTGGCCCTTGTTTTTATCGTCGACCCGCATTACCGTTACCGGTTGCCGGTATTTTACGATACCGTTTATTATGAAATTTATGCAACTGCCCCGAGATTGCTCAACGACATCGACTACGATACGCTTTTTATCGGCTCGTCTATGACGCGTAATATCTTTGTAAATGACATTAACAATACTCTGGGTGTCGATTCCATAAAACTTGCAGCATCCGGAGCAACCACCATAGATCTGGTGAAATTTGCCGATATTTCCATAGAAGCCAAAGGTGATCACCTGAAACAAATCTTCTTTTCGCTGGATATTTATTCACTGAACAAACCTGATGCACATTACAGGGATTTTGAATATCTCTACCGTGATGACCTGAAAGAAGAGTACCGGTACTGGTTTTCCCGTGCCACTTACTCCAATATGTATTATTTGCTCAAACGCAAGCTGCGCCCCAAGAAAAAGCGTCAGCACCAGACAGATTTCAACAGAATGTTTTCCACCGAATATGACGGCATGAGATTCGGCTGGGAAGAGATCATGGCGGATGCTGTCTATAACGAAAGTATACACCACACCCAAACCCCGGCAAATCCGGAGGTTTTTGAAAGAAATCTCAACGAAGTCCTGCTTCCTCTGATTGAAGGCAATCCGCAGCTTCAATTTTATATTTATCTTGCTCCCTACCACATTTATACCTATTGTCAGAGCGAACAATTCAATGAAGCCGATGCCCTTCTCGGGCAGCGTCTGCGGGTCATGAATGAACTTTTGAAGTTCGACAACGTCAGACTTTATGATTATCAAGCGGATCAGTCTCTTGTCTGTACCGATGATTTTTACAGTGATGTACAGCATTTCAGCTCCGGAGCCGGCCGCCTGCTTCTGCAGAAACTTGCAGCAGAGCAGCGCAGGATCGCAACTCCCGAAGAAGCAGCAGCAAATGACCGTGAACTGCGCGCTCTTATTGCCGGACAGATGCCCAAATATTACACAGACATGACTGACTACAAAAGCAGAAAGAAATAATCATGCTCTTCCCGACTTTCACATTTATCTTCGGATTTCTCCCCGTAACGGTTATCATCTACTATCTCCTTGCCCGCAAAGGCCATATAGCGGCAAAATTATGGCTGATAGCCGCCTCATTCGTATTTTATTCCTGGTTCAACTGGAGTTACTCACTGATTCTGGCCTGTTCACTTTTTATGAACTGGTTTTTTGCTCAAATGCTTTACCGGAAACAATCAAAAATACTCTTTACCGCCGGAGTACTCGCCAATATTGCCTTGCTTGGGTATTTTAAATATTATGATTTTTTCGTAGAAAATATCAACATGATTTTCAACACATCTTTTGTATTGAAAAATATTCTGCTGCCTCTTGGAATAAGTTTTTTCACCTTCCAGCAGATATCTTTCCTGCAGCTTGTCTATTCACGCTCCCTGCAGCGGTATTCCTTCCGGGATTATGCTTTGTTTGTGTGTTTTTTCCCGCAGCTGATTGCAGGTCCCATCGTCCTGCCGGATGAAATGATGAGCCAATTTGCCAAAGATGAATGTCTACGCCCCGATGCACGGAATATCGCCGCCGGACTTTTCATTTTTTCCATAGGTCTGGGCAAAAAAATCCTGCTTGCAGACTTTTTTGCCGGGATCGCTGATCCGGGATTTCTGAATTCTTACGGCGACCTGCTGACAGGATGGCAAACTGCACTGGCTTATACCTTCCAGATATTTTTTGATTTCAGCGGATACTGTGATATGGCGATCGGTATCGGACTTATATTCAACATACATCTTCCGAAAAACTTTCATGCCCCCTACCTTGCGGCAAGCATTACTGACTTCTGGCGGCGTTGGCACATTACTTTAGGCAGATTCCTGACAGCAAGCATCTATATACCGCTGGGCGGCAACCGCTGCAGCAAACTACGCAACTGCATCAATCTGCTTCTGACTTTTCTGGTAAGCGGATTGTGGCACGGTGCCAGCTGGCTTTTTGTTCTGTGGGGACTTTTCCACGGAGTGGCCATGGTCATTCACCGTATATGGAGCAAATTCATGGGCTTGAAAATGCCTGCGCTACCGGCAAGATTGATAACTTTTCTTTTCGTAATGACAACGTGGGTGATTTTCCGTGCGACAAACATGGCTGAGGCTGTAAATGTTTACAAAGCAATGTTCCTGCCGGAAAGCGTTTCTGCAGCCCATTTTGAGTGGGGCAATCTTCTGTTTTTTCTGGCGGGAGGCATAGTTGTTTTATTTTTGAAACCTGTCACAGAGATTGAAGAAAAATTCAAACCGACACTGTTGAATTGCATCATAACGGTCACACTTCTGACTGTATCTGTATTCTTTTTTGTCAAATATTCACCTTTTATTTATTTCAACTTCTGATCCAAAGAGTGTCATTCTTCTGAAAAATTCATGCATTTGCAGAAAAAAAGATTGCAAAAACATGAAATTTATGCTATAGTATGATCGTAAGATAATTGTTTCAATCCTATGGAAATACAGGGGTTAATAATGCGTTTTCAATGTCCAGAATGTAAAGCAGTAAATAAGTTCACCGCAGAAGAGTGCGGAAAAGAGGCTCAGTGCAAAACTTGCGGCAAAAATATTACGCTCCCGGCAACTCCTTTTGCTGCAGGTTCTGTTATCGGTGACTTCGCTATTATCCGGGAAATAGCCAAAGGCGGCATGGGCATCGTCTATCTTGCCCAGCAGCTTTCCCTTGACCGGCCTGCCGCCCTGAAAATCATCCAGCCGCATCTGTGCAGCGATAAATCACTTGTGGACAATCTCGTACAGGAAGCACGCCTCGCCGCGAAACTCAATCATCCCAATATCGTACAGGCTTATGCAGTTGGCAATGACGACGGCGTGATCTACTTTGCAATGGAATATGTTGACGGCCCCACGATGAAAGCTGTTCTTGCAGAGGAAAAAGTTCTGGATTTCAAGCGTGCCGCAAATATCGCCAGTCAGATCGCAGATGCATTGAGTTTCGCCTGGAATGAACGCAAACTTACCCACCGGGACATCAAGCCGGACAATATCATCATCGCCTCAAACGGCAGGGCAAAACTCGCCGACCTCGGACTTTCCCAGATCGGTACCAAAAGCAATGTCACAGAAAACGGCGAAGTCCTCGGCACTCCGCAATATATAAGCCCGGAACAGCTTACCGGTTCAGAAATCGACTGCCGCAGCGATATTTACAGCCTCGGCGCAACCCTTTTCCAATTTGTAACGGGCCGTTATGCTTATGTAGGCGAAAATACTGACGAGATTGCCAAGCAGCATGTTACCGGCAATCTCACTCCGCCTAAAGAAATCAATCCTGATATTCCGGGCATGCTCAATGATATCATTGTCAAGATGATGGCACTCTCCCCGGCGAACCGTTATCAGAATGCCAAAGAAGTACGTATCGCTCTTGATAAATTTATCGCTGTTGCAGATACACTCAAGGCAGCATCTGCCGCTCCGGCAGCAGGCGCAGCTCCGGCGATATCAATAATCAAGCTGGATACCAAACAATCCACCTCGGAAAAGAAAAATCCTGCTGCCGCCGAAGAATCCCCTGCAGCAGATGCCGCTCCTAAATCAGCAGTGCCGAAAGCTGCCCCAAAAGCCGCAGTTCCCAAACCCGGAGCACCGAAGGCGGCAATCCCCAAGCCAGGAGCCTCGAAGGCAGCAATCCCCAAACCCGGAGCACCGAAGGCAGCAATCCCAAAAGCTGCAGCCCCCCAGGGAGATGCCAAGCCGGAAGTTGCCAAGCCGGAATCAGTACCTGTTATCAAAGGTATTGCGCCCAAGTCGCTCACGGCCCCAAAAGAGGAAAAGTCAAAAGAAAACAAACCGGCATCGCCGGTAAAAAGATTGCTTCTGCTTCTTATTGCCGGACTTATCATTATTGCTGCAGCGGGTGCAGTACTCTTCTTCCTTACTTCCCCCGCCGAAGAAGAAGGGGACGATATTCCGGTAGTGGTCTATGCACAATTTGCAGTTGAGGCAAAAAACCTTGCCGCACAGGCACATACCCTTTCCGATGCAGAGTTTCTTTCCCGCTGTGATACTTACTTCCAGCGTACTGTTATTCCCGCCGACGCCCAGATGCATGACATTACCCACTACCAGAATCTCCGCAACCTTTATGCCGTCAGAGAAGAAGCAGTACGCTCCGGCAGCAGACGGGCCGCCCTGCTGGATCAGCGGGTGAAACGGGCAGCAGAGATCAAGGCAGATGCCGAAGTGGCAAAAGCTGCAGCCGAGGAACATAAACGTTTGCGGGATGCCAACGAAAAAGAAATTGCCGCACGGCAGCGTGAACAGGATAAGGTCAGTTCCGCCTATATGGCAAAAGTACAGGCAGAAATGAACGAGGCAATGGGTTATTTCTTCATTGCCATTGCCGAAAATGATGTTGCAGGATTTACGGAAAAAACCAAAAAAATGGCACTTTTCAATCCCGATTACACCATGCTTTCCAGCAAAGACATGAAAAAGGCTTCAGATCTCTTTGCCCAAGCGCAGAAACTGCCCACTGCCCTGACCGAAAATATTGCAGCCATCAGCAGATTCAGCATTGCCAAAGATTATATTATCGGGGTACAGTTCCCGTGGCAGGTCAGCAGCGCAGAAGGCAAGCAGGTGGAATACCTGTTCCATGTAGATGATTTTGACGTGCAAAAGCTCTATCTGACAGATCTTTATACAGATACCAGACATGAGATAGAATTTGCAAACATCACAGCCGATTCCCTGAAAGGTATCGACGCTGCAATCGACCGTAAAGCACTTGCACGGAAAAGCAAGTTGGAGAATGTCGTATTCCCGGCAAATCACCCCAGACAGCACTTCCTTTTCTTCTATCTTATGAACCAGAAGCAATATGCACCGTGGATGCGTAACATTGCCCCCAACGATGTCTGGGTTCAGATCCTTGACGGAATAATCCGGTACAAGGGCAGTAACTGATGAAGATCGTACACTTTTCCGACCCCCACGCCGGTGGGGGGGCGGAAGATATACTCGCCTATTTCGACAAACGCTGGGTGGGAGTATTCAATTACCGTTTCCGCAGACGTTTCCGTCACGATTTGCAGCGTCTGCAAAAGGCTGTAGATTATATTCTGCGGACAAAACCCGATCTGGCTGTGTGTACCGGGGATCTTACAAGTACCGGGCAACCGGGGGAATTTGCCGCAGTAAGGGAAATTCTCCGTCCGTTGCGTGATTCAGATATCCCGTTTGTTTATATGCCTGGTAATCATGATTGTTATGTGCCGCGGAAAAAGTGTGTTGAGGCAGTAAGAGAAACTTTTCAATGGCTCAATCAGGAACGCTGGGATTTCGGTGAACTTCCGGTAAAATGGCAATGCAAAGATGTTGATCTGCTGCTGGTCAATTCAAGCCGCCCCAGCAATCTGTTATGTTCCTGGGGATTCATGCTGCGGCAAGACAGAGACTGGCTGCTGGAACGTCTTGCTGAACCCAAAGAACGTCCCCGGATACTGGTTTCCCATTATCCGCTGCTGGAAAAGCATCCGTATCTGCGGGTACGGCACAGGCTTTTCGGGCAGAAAAAAATCGTTGAAAAATTGTATGCAAAGAATCTTGATCTTTCCCTGTGCGGTCATGTCCACCATCCCGGAGCCGAACTTGATGCCGACGGCAGGGGCGAAAGCTGTGCAGGCAGTATCACCCTTAACGGCACTATGAAAGAGATCGTTTACGATCCTGCTGCAGATATATTTTCCTTCGCAACAGTAAATATAGATAATTGCTGATCCCGTATTACAGGGCAACAGATGTATTCCCGGCGTATAATACATATAGATATGGATGCTTTTTTTGCCTCTGTGGAGCAGTTGCGCCATCCTGAGTGGCGCGGCAAGCCGGTTATCGTCGGCGGCACCCCGGAACAGCGCGGCGTGGTCTGTACAGCAAGTTACGAAGCAAGAGCATACGGTATACATTCGGCACAACCGGCGGCAACAGCACGCAAACTCTGTCCGCAGGGGATATTTGTGCTGCCTGACAACCGTACATATTGTGAAATATCAGAACAGATCCGCAAAATATTTTTAAGTATCACCCCCCTTGTCGAGCCGCTGTCAATAGATGAAGCCTATCTCGACGTTACAGAACTATGCAAAAATTCCGGTGAAACAGCTGTACATATTGCCCGCCGGATACAATATGAAATATACAATACTCTGGGACTTACAGCATCTGCCGGAGTGTCCTTCAATAAATTTCTTGCAAAAATGGCAAGCGGCCTGAAAAAACCCAGAGGACTCTCTGTAATAACCCCGGCAACAAGCGGTGATTTTCTCCGTTCCCTGCCCATAGAAGATTTTTACGGTGTCGGCCCGTCGCTGGCACGGAAGTTCCGCAGGATAGGCATACGCAGCGGCAGGGAACTGCTTGCTTTTGACCTTGACAATCTCAAGTTTCACTTCGGCAAAGCCGGGCTTGATTTTTACAATATCGTCAGGGGTATAGATCCCCGTCCGGTAACTCCTGAATGGCAGCGGAAAAGTTTCGGCCGTGAAGTTACCTTCCCGGCAGATATAACTGATGCTGCCGATCTTCATCCCGTACTGAAATCACTGGCGGAAGAAGTGGCGGCAATGCTTTCAGCGGAAAAAATGAAAGCATTTACTGTGACCCTTAAAATCCGTTACGGCGACCTGCGAACTGTCACCCGCAGTCAGACTGGCAACAGCAGCATTACCCTTGCTTCTGAAATATACACCAACGCCGCCAGGCTGTTGACCCGTACCGAAGTTTCCCACCGTCCTGTACGCCTGCTGGGGGTGAGTGTAAGCAAAACTGTTACCGCAGACACCCCGGAACCACCACAGCAGATG
>JAZSGI010000206.1:0-2907 GCA_045532655.1 Victivallaceae bacterium | reverse complement strand
TATTCGAGGCAGTAGGAGCAGTCAATGCCGGAAAAATGAGTGAAGATGAATTGTCTGAAATCGAGTGTTCAGCTTGCCCCGGATGCGGTTCGTGTTCCGGAATGTTTACCGCCAACAGTATGAATTGCCTCTGTGAAGCGATCGGTATGGCTTTGCCGGGAAATGGTACGATCCCTGCCGTGTATTCGCAAAGAACTCACCTTGCCAAATATGCTGGAATGAAAGTTTTGGAGCTTTTGAAAAATGATCTCCGTCCCCGCGACATCATGACCGAAAAAGCGTTTCACAATGCTCTGACGGTGGATATGGCTTTGGGATGTTCCACCAATACCGTACTGCATCTGCCCGCCATTGCTGCTGAAGCCGGTGTGGAGTTTGATCTGCATACCGTAAATGAAGTCAGTTCCCGCACGCCCAATATGTGCCGTCTGGCTCCGGCAGGGAAACACCATATGCAGGATCTTCTCCGTGCCGGAGGAGTAACTGCTGTAATGAATCAGGTCGCCAACTTGCTGAATCTGGACGCAATGACGGTTTGCGGCAAAACCCTTGGCGAACTCGTCGCCGGTGCAGAAGTCAAAGATCCGGAGGTCATCCATCAATATTCTGCCGAGGGCGGTCTTGCTGTTCTTTATGGCAACCTTGCTCCTGACGGGGCAATTGTGAAGCGTTGTGCCGTCAGACCTGAAATGCTGAAATTCACCGGAAAAGCCCGGGTTTTTGAGTGTGAAGAAGATGCGGTAAAAGCAATCCTCACAGGATTAATCGTCAAGGGAGATTGTGTTGTTATCCGCAACGAAGGTCCTGCCGGTGGACCGGGAATGAGGGAAATGCTTTCACCTACAAGTGCCATTGCCGGTATGGGATTGGATGCTGATGTGGCTCTTATCACCGATGGAAGATTTTCCGGCGCAACGAGGGGAGCTGCGATAGGACACGTTTCTCCAGAAGCAGTTTCCGGGGGAAACATCGCTCTGGTTGAGGATGGCGATTTGATAAAAATAGATATCCCGGACTATTCTCTGGAACTTCTGGTGGATGAAAATCTTCTTGCAGAAAGACGTCGCAGAAAAGATTTTGCACCCAAGCGGCAGTTGTCCGGATATCTCAAGCGTTATGCCGCATTGGTATCATCCGCTGACAAGGGGGCAAAATTATGTTGACTTTGGATAAAGTTTACCGGGCGCACCATCTGCTTAAAAGTGTGGCACGTTACACCGATATGATAGAAAGCAATGGCTTAACTGATGATTGCGACTTCCGTTTGAAAGCGGAAAATTTACAACTGACCGGATCTTTCAAACTGCGGGGAGCGTTTTTCAAAATAGCCTCTTTGCCCCGGGATGACCGGGAAATCATTGCCTGTTCTGCAGGAAATCACTCGCAAGGAGTCTCTCTTGCCGCTGGGAAACTCAACCGCAAAGCGGTCATCTTTATGCCCAGCATCGCCCCCATTTCCAAAGTGGAAGCAACCCGTAAACTCGGAGCAGAAGTTCATTTGGTTGACGGTGTTTATGATGATGCTTACCTTGCAGCGGACGAGTATTGCAAAAAAACAGGTGGTATCTTCGTTCATCCTTTTGATGATGAAGATGTCATTGCCGGGCAGGGAACCATCGCCCTTGAAATACTCGAACAATTTCCCGACGTGGATACCGTACTGGTTCCGGTCGGCGGAGGCGGTTTGTGTTCCGGAGTGGCGTTCACCTTGAAGCAGCTGAACCCGGATGTAAAGGTTTACGGTGTTCAGGCAGAAGGCGCTTCCGGAATGTGCAAGGCTTTTTCAGAAAAGCAGAGCGTTACACTGGATAGAGTTTCCACCTTCGCAGACGGTATTGCGGTGAAAAGACCGGGGGATCTGACCCGCGAGTTGTGCTGTAAATATGTGGATGGTATGCTGACGGTCAGTGACGATGAGATCGCAAGTGCCATATTGACTTTGATGGAAAAACAGAAACTGGTCGCCGAAGGAGCCGGAGCGGTCGGCGTGGCGGCGGTACTGGCAAAGAAACTTGAACTTGCCGGAAAGAAAGTTTGTGCCGTGGTGTCGGGTGGAAATATCGACGTCAATATCCTTTCAAGAGTCATCAACCGGGGATTGCTTTCCAGCGGCAGAGTGGCGGAATTGAAAATCGCCATGCTGGATAAGCCCGGACAGCTGCGGGAAGTTTCTGCAATCATTGCCGATTGCGGAGCAAATGTCATTCAGGTCCGGCACGATCCGGGCGGCGAACACGCCGACATCATCGGCTGTTTCCTGCACATCAAAATGGAGACGAGAAACCGGGAACAGCTTATGCAGATAAGGCAGACAATATCCAAGGCCGGTTATCAGATATTGAATTAGAAGGATTTTTCCATGAAAGAAGTTATCTCAACCAATAATGCTCCGGCAGCAGTCGGACCATACTCTCAGGCAGTAAAATCAGGAAATTTGCTCTTCTGCTCCGGACAGATCGCACTTGATCCGGCAAGCGGAGTATTGACCGGAAGCGATATCCAAACTCAAACAGAACAAGTTATGCAGAATATCTCCGCTCTTCTTGCCGCCTCCAACGCAACCTTTGACGATGTGGTGAAAACAACCTGTTTTCTTGCCGATATCAAAGACTTTGCCAATTTCAATGAGGTATATGCAAAATACTTCACCGGCAAACCCGCCCGCAGCTGTGTTGCAGTATCGGCTCTCCCCAAAGGAGCTTTGGTCGAAGTGGAAGTTACCGCTGTTACCGTATAACCGTTATGCTCCGGAGTGCCGTCCGGCAATGCCGGAAAAATAAAAAAGGGACTCTGCTTATCTCTTTCAAGATTTTGCAGCAGTCCCTTTTTCAAATCCGGTTTGCAAAAGCAGCGATATTACAGTATATTAAGATTCTGTTGACAAGTCTTGTACAGCATCGCTCAAAC
>JAZSGI010000239.1:0-2421 GCA_045532655.1 Victivallaceae bacterium | reverse complement strand
CGTGAGCGCGGTATCACCATTCTTTCCAAAAATATTTCAGTACAATACAAAGACACAAAGATAAATATTCTCGACACCCCCGGACACAGCGATTTCGGCGGCCAGGTGGAGCGTGTTCTCAACCTTGCTGACGGTGTACTGCTTCTTGTTGATGCAGCAGAGGGCCCAATGCCCCAAACCCGTTTTGTACTGGACAAAGCTCTGCAATTAAATTTGCGTCCTATAGTTGTCATTAACAAAATCGACAAGCCTGATGCCCGCCCCATGGAGGTACAGAACCGTGTCTTTGATCTTTTTTGCGAATTGAACGCAACAGATGAACAGCTTGATTTCCCCATTATCTTTGCTTCCGGCCGTGACGGCTGGGCGGTAAGGGATCTGGATGCCCCACGGGAATCGATAATCCCCCTGATGGAAGCGATCATCGAATATATCCCAGCGCCCAAACGTATTGAGGGCCCGGTTCAGCTGCAGGTTGCAACTATTGACTACAATAATTTTGTCGGTCGTATAGGTATCGGACGTGTTTACCGCGGTGAACTCACTACCAATCAGCCCCTGATGCTCATAAAGCGTGACGGTACAAAAAAACCGGTACAGCTGAAACAGCTTATGACCTTTGAAGGTATTGAGCGGCAGGAAACGGACAAAGTGGAGTGCGGCGATCTTTGTGCAATCATCGGTGTTGACGGCATTGATATTTCAGATACTATTGCCCACTTTGACACCCCGGAACAGATGCCGCCAATAGCTATTGATGAACCGACGATCTCAATGGTATTCAGGATCAATGATTCACCGTTTTTCGGCAGGGACGGCAAATATATTTCCAGCCGCCATCTGCGTGAACGCCTCTTTCTTGAGGTGGAAAAAGACGTGGCTTTGCGTGTGGAAGAACAAAATGGCGACAGTTTCAAGGTTTCCGGACGCGGCTTGCTGCACCTGTCGATCCTTATCGAAAACATGCGTCGTGAAGGGTATGAACTTGCAGTAGCGAAACCGCAGGTGATTTTCAAAACAATCGACGGGGTCAAGCATGAACCCATTGAAATGCTTACGGTTGACGTACCCAACGATTATGCAGGGAAAATCATTGAACTCACCGGAACTCGCCGCGGTGAACTTATACAGATGGAATCCCATGGCGACAGGCAGAAACTTGAATTTCTCATTCCCACCCGAGGTCTTATCGGATACCGCAGCAAAGCAATGACTACAAGTACAGGAGAAGCCATCGTTTCGCACCGTTTTGACCATTACGAACCATACAAAGGCGAAATTTCCGGCAGACAGGCCGGTGTAATGATCAGCATGGGTCAGGGCAAAGCAATGGCATTTGCCATTGATGCTCTGCAGCTGCGGGGATTCTTCTTCATTGACCCCAACGAGGACACCTACGAGGGTATGATCGTCGGCGAACACTGTAAGGATAATGACCTGATAGTCAACGTACAGAAGGCAAAGCAGCTTACCAACATGCGTGCCTCCGGTTCGGACAAAGCCCTGAAGATCGCCCCGGCCCGCAAGTTGAGCTTGGAACAATGCCTGGAGTATATCGAGGATGATGAATTGGTGGAAATCACACCAAAGGTTGTCCGGCTCCGGAAAATGATCCTGAATGAACTCGACCGGCGTCGTGACAGCAGAGCCAAAGCTGCTGAAAACGAATAAAAATTCATAAAAAAACATTGTGGTGCCGCAAACCGTTGACAGGTTGGCGGCACCACGTTTTTTGCGATTAAGTTTACTTTTTACGAGGCACAGTTTCTCTTATTTTCATAAGTCGCTCTATGGCTTCGGCAAGAGTGGACTCTTTTTTGGCGAAATGGAACCGTATCAGATGATTGATATTTTCCCGGAAGAAACTGGATCCGGGAACAGCCCCCACTCCAGTTTTTTCCGCCAGCATCTCGCAAAATTCCAAATCGCTCCCGTACCCGAATTCCGAAATATCCACAAGAACATAATATGCACCCTGCGGTACATTGTGCACCAATCCGGCACGGTCAAGACCGGCAAGGAAAAAGTTTCTCAATGCCGTATATTTATCACGCAGCTGACTGTAATATTCTTTTCCGAACTGCAAGGCTGTGACCGCAGCTTCCTGCAAAGGAGCAGCAGCTCCCACAGTCAGAAAATCATGCACCTTCTTTGCTCGTTCGATGATGTTTTCAGGTGCAATGATATACCCCAAACGCCAACCTGTAATGGAATAGGTCTTGGAAAGAGAGCTGCAGGAAATGGTACGTTCAAACATACCGGGAAGAGATGCCATGTAAATGTGCTTATAAGGCTCATATACGATGTGTTCGTACACTTCATCTGTAATGACGTAAGTATCATACTTCTTAGCAAGATCCGCAATAATGGTCAGTTCTTCCAACGTAAACACACGACCTGTAGGGTTGGAGGGATTGCAAA
>JAZSGI010000080.1:0-7452 GCA_045532655.1 Victivallaceae bacterium | reverse complement strand
TTGAGTTCGCAGGTCAGGTCGACGAAAGAAACGTCGCTGGTGGGAACGCGGACGGACATACCGGTGAGTTTGCCGTTGAGTTCAGGGAGAACCTTGCCCACAGCCTTGGCAGCGCCGGTGCTGGAGGGGATCATGTTTTCCAGGATACCACGGCCGCCGCGCCAATCCTTCTTGGAGGGGCCGTCGACGGTCTTCTGGGTGGCAGTGGCGGCATGGATGGTGGTCATAAGACCGCGCTTGATACCGAACTTGTCATTGAGGACCTTGGAGATGGGGGCCAGGCAGTTGGTGGTGCAGCTGGCGTTGGAGATGATGTCCTGACCGGCATAGGTCTTGTCGTTGACACCATAGACGAACATGGGGGTGCTGTCCTTGGAGGGGGCAGACATGATGACCTTCTTGGCACCGGCTTCGATGTGCTTGCGTGCCTTGGCATCTTCGAGGAAGAGACCGGTGGATTCGACGACGACGTCAGCGGCGACTTCGTTCCACTTGAGGTTTGCGGGGTCCATTTCAGCAGTGAGACGGATCTTCTTGCCATCGACGATCAGGTTTGCACCATCGACTGCAATGTCGTGATTGAAGATACCATGGACGGAGTCGTACTTGAGCATGTAAGCGAGGTACTCAGGTTCGAGGAGGTCGTTGATACCGACGATTTCGATGTCATTGCTGAAGTTTTCGAATGCAGCACGGAAAACCATGCGGCCGATGCGGCCGAAGCCATTGATACCGACTTTAATCATTTTTTTCTCCATTGTTATTGGGTTTTGGATTTATGTCTGTCAGATAATATACACTTTTTTTTCCGGAAATCAAACTTTTCCGTCTGATTTCCGGTTAAAAATATGTCAGCAGCAGCAGGAGCAGCAGCCGTTTTTGCAAACGGTGAAGTGAGCCTTGGCTGCGGCAATGACTTTTTCGGGAGTGAAACCGAATTCTTCAGCAAGAGCCTTGTAGGGGGCACTTGCACCGAAATGGTCAAGACCGATGGAAAGACCTTCGTCACCGACTACCTTTGCCCAGCCGAAAGTGGAAGCGGCTTCGATGGAAACGCGCTTTTTGACGGAGGGGGGCAGAACGCTGTCGCGGTATTCCTTGTCCTGAGCAAAAAAGTTCTCCATGGAAACCATGGAAACAACACGCACCTTTGCGCCGTTGGCTCGGGCGATCTCGGCGGCATCAAGAGCAAGATTGACTTCGCTGCCGGTTGCGATGAAGATAAGATCGGCATCGGCATCGTCGCTGATCACATAAGCACCCCTGGTGACATCGATCTTTGCGGCCTGTTCAGGAGTGTAGGGACGGAGATCCTGACGGGTGCAGAGGATGACGGAGGGGCCTTTGGCCTTGAGGCTTGCAGCATAGCAGTGTGCAACTTCATGCGCCTCGGCGGGACGGTAAACGGTCAGGCCGGGGATGGTGCGGAGCATGGCGATCTGCTCAATGGGTTCATGGGTGGGGCCGTCTTCGCCCACATAGAAGCTGTCGTGAGTGAAGATATAGAGTTCATGGAGCTGCATGAGAGCTGCGAGACGGATGGCGGGCTTCATGTAGTCGCTGAAGACAAAGAATGTTGAGGTATAGGGAATGATGGATCCGGAGAGAGCCATACCGTTTCCGGCAAGACCCATAGCAAGCTCACGGACGCCGAAATGCAGATTGCGTCCGGCACGGTTTTCTGCGGAGAATCCTTCAGCACCCTTGATATCAGTCTTGGTGGAGGGGGCAAGGTCGGCAGAACCGCCCAGGAGCGAGGGGATGATTTTTGCTGCGGCATTGAGAATAACACCGCTGCTGGCACGGGTTGCCATGGGCTTATCAACGGGAGCGGCAGCGAGGAGCTGTTCGAGGATATCTTCCGGCACTGTGCAGTTGTAGAATTTGTCGGCAAGAGCGGCACGGTCAGCATCGGCGGCGATGAAAGCCTTGAACTGTTCGTTCCATTCAGCGGCGGCTTTTTTGCTGGCTTCAACTCTTGCACCGCAATAGGCGGCGACTTCATCGGAGACATAGAATTCGGCTTCGCTGATACCGAGATTTTTCTTCATGGCGATGACTTCTTCGGGGCCGAGGGGTTCGCCGTGGGAAGAAGATTTGCCCTGCTTGTTGGGTGCGCCGTAACCGATTTTGGTTTTACCGATGATCATGGTTGGGCGGCCGTCAGAGACAACGGCTTCGGCAAGAGCGGCATCGCACTGTGCGGGATCGTTGGCATCGGCACAGCGGATGATGCGCCATCCGAAAGCCTCGAAACGCTTGGCGACATCTTCGGTGAATGCAAGAGAAGTTGAACCTTCAATAGAGATGGAGTTGTCATCATAGAAGCAGATGATGTTGTCCAGCTTCAGGTGACCTGCGAGAGAACCGGCTTCGCTGGAAGCACCTTCCATAAGACAGCCGTCACCGCAGATGATGAAGATGCGTGAACGCTGGATGCCGGACTTGTCGATACCGGTGACAGCGGCGACGTATTCATCGGCGATAGCCATACCGACTGCACTGGCAAAACCTGAACCCAGGGGACCGGTGGTGATGTCGACACCGGCAGTATGACCGAATTCAGGATGTCCGGGGGTCTTGCTGTTCAGCTGGCGGAATTTTTTCAGTTCATCCATGGACAGTCCATAGCCATAGAGGTGCAGCAGGGCATATTCCAGCATGGAACCATGTCCGGCAGACAGCACGAAACGGTCACGACCGATCCATGAAGGATTGCTGGGGTCAAAGCGCAGATATTTCTGAAAAAGAGTAATTGCATAGTCTGCAGCACCCAGCGGCATACCGGGGTGACCTGACTTTGCTTTCTGGATTGCATCTGCCGCGAGAGAGCGGACAGTGTTGGCTGCGGCACGGATGTTAGCTGCTTCGCACATAAAAAAATTCCCTTTCTTCACTACTTTTTGCAAAATGCCGATTGCATTTTCTGCTTTTGTGTGTCATCTTATATAATAGGCACTTTCGGAAACACGAAAATACCCCGTATATATAATATAACAAGAAAACTGAAAAAGGCAAGCAGGAATAGCAAAATATGTCGGAGCGTTTTATAACATCGACCCTCAACAAGAAAGATAATGACCGTGAAAATGGTCTCCGACCTCTCTCATTCTCTGAATTTCCCGGACAGGAACGCATAAAAGATATCCTTGCTCTGACAGTCCACGCCGCCAGAGAACGGGGCGAACCGCCGGCGCATCTTCTGCTCTCCGGTCCTCCCGGACTGGGCAAAACCACTCTGGCGCATATAGTGGGGGCAGAACTGGGGTGCAATGTCAAGACATCCAGCGGCCCAGCCATCGAAAAACCCGGTGATCTTGCCGGGCTGCTTACAGGGATGAGTGCCGGTGATATACTTTTCATAGACGAGATCCACCGGTTGAGCACCACTGTGGAGGAGTATCTCTACAGTGCGATGGAGGATTTTTTCATAGATATAGTCCTTGAACAGGGTCCGGGGGCACGTTCCGTCAGGCTCAATGTCCCCAAATTCACACTTATCGGAGCAACGACACGGCAGGGTATGCTTTCAGCACCGCTGCGGGCACGTTTCGGACTTAATCTGCGGCTGGATTATTATCAGCCGGAGGTGCTGGAACAGATCCTTGTGCGTTCTGCCCGTATCATGGATGTGAAACTGGAGCCGGAGGGCGCACGGGAAATAGCTATCCGGAGCCGCGGGACTCCCCGTATTGCCAACAATCTGCTGGCTTGGGCAAGAAATTATGCCATTGTAAAAACCGGCGGGGTGATTTCCGGCGAAAGCGCCCGTGCCGCTCTCGGCATGTTCCGTATAGATGCAGACGGTCTTGACGAAATGGATTTGCGGATATTGGAAACTGTGGTGAAAAATTTCCACGGCGGTCCGGCCGGTTTGAAGACAATAGCCGTTGTCGTAGGCGAATCCGAAGACACCATAGAAGAGGCTTATGAACCGTTTCTCATCCGCGAGGGTTATCTTGTGCGGACGAGCCGCGGACGCATGGCAACAGCAAAGAGCTGGGAACGTTTCGGTCTGACTCCACCGGCTTCCGGATTGCCGGAAAAGGATCAATATCCGGATCTTTTTGAATCACAACAGTAACCAAAGTCAACAGGAGGTAGATATGCTTGCGAGCTGGGTAGAAAGACTTTTGCAGCTGCAGAGGATAGATATGGAAGTGCGTAACATGCGCCAGAGATTGAAACTTCTCCCTGCGGAAGTAAACGACCTTACCGCCCGTATGAAAGCGGCGGCGGCAAAAACCGAAAAAGCCAAAAACGCTGTTCAGGAACACGAACTTGCGCTGCGCAAAGCTGAATCCGAAATCGCAGCAATGGAGGCAAAGATCCAGAAACTCAAGCAACAGAGTGCGCTGGTGAAGAAAAATACCGAATATCAGGCAATGCTGGCAGAAGCAGAACTCTGCAAAAAGATCATCGGTGAACTTGAGGGCAAAACCATTGAAGAGATGGATGCCATAGAAAATGCCAAAAAGGAGTTGAAAGCTGTTGCCAGAGAGAATAATTCCGAGATAACCAACTGCCGTAACGAGATACTTGAACTCCGTGATGTAGCCAAGGAGTTTGCTGCTGAAATAGAGAAAAAACTTGCTGACCGCAAGGTGATCCGCCCCATGATAAACGGTGAACTGCTCAGCCGTTATGAACAGATCGAAAAACATGGTTCAGGTCTTCCGGCAAGCGAAGTGAAAGAAGACGGTGTCTGCGGTAACTGCCGCCTCAAACTGACACCGCAGGCAATTAATGACATGCGTGCCGGCAAAGTTGTCTACTGCGACAACTGCATGCACATAATCTACACACAAATGCCGGAAGAACTTTAAAGCTTCTCCGGGATCAACGGCAAAAAGGGCAGCTGTCAGTTTTGGCAATAATTTGCGAAACAAAGCAGCTGCCCTGATTTTTTTGTTTTACCTGCCGCCGCAAAACGTTCACCATTATTCCACGTATTTAACGGCAGAAACAGAAATTACACAAAAAACAGGACACCGCCCCCTGTCAACAGGTTTGCGGTGCCCTTGTTATATACACCATTAATGATCAGCACACCTGCCGGAGTTTCTGCATATTGCAATGCAGTCCCTCCGGAGGATTTGCAGATCGATTATTACATGGATTCTCCGACTTTCTTGAAGAAGTCCATACGGCGCTTGTTGTCCTCTTCCGCCTGGGCGAAGATCGCTTCAGCTTCGGCAGGAGCAGCCTTGAGAAGCTGTTTGTAGCGGTTTTCGCTGCGGACGAAGTCCTGATATGCTTCAGTTGCATCCTTGGTTTCCCAAATGAAGGGCTTGTCAAGAGCAGGATTGAAGCGGTAGAGCGGCCAGTAACCGGAATCAACGGCACGCTTCTGTTCCACCTGGCTCTTTGCCATGTTGATACCATGGAGCATACAGGGAGCATAGGCGATGATGATGGAGGGGCCGTTGTGGGCCTCTGCTTCGCGGATGGCGGTCAGAGCCTGCTGACGGTTTGCGCCCATGGAGATGGATGCAACATAAACATTGCCGTAGCTCATGCACATAAGGCCGAGATTTTTCTTGGTCATGCGCATACCGTTGGCGGCGAAAAGTGCCACAGCACCGATGGGGGTGGACTTGGAAGCCTGACCGCCGGTGTTGGAGTAGATTTCTGTATCCAGCACAAGGATATTGACATTGCGGTTCTGGGCGACAACGTGATCGAGGCCGCTGTAACCGATATCATATGCCCAGCCGTCACCACCGATGATCCAGACGGACTTGTCGACGAAGTAATCCTTGAGTTCCAGCATCTTGGTGTAGATTTCCTTCTTTTCGCCTTCAGCTTTTGCGGAGGCCTTGGCAAGGAGTTCACCGAGTTTGTTCTGGTTGGCAATGGCTTCTTCGCTGGTGCTGTCCCAGTTGGCGGCAGCATAATCAAGAGCTGCTTTCATATCATCGCAGCAAACACCGAGTTCATTGATGCGGATCATGAGATCCTTGAGCTGCTTACGGTTGGAATCGACAGCGATACGCATACCGAAACCGTATTCAGCATTATCTTCAAAGAGGCTGTTTGCCCATGCGGGACCGCGGCCGTCCTTGTCCTTGCAGTAGGGCAGGCTGGGGAAGCTGCCGGAGTAGATGGAACTGCATCCGGTGGCGTTGGCAACAATCATGCGGCGGCCGAAGAGCTGGCTGACCATCTTGACATAGGGAGCTTCGCCGCAACCGGCGCAGGCACCGTTGAATTCAAAGTAGGGGAGCTTGAATCCCAGCCCCTTGACGTTGGCTTCGGTGAGGCCGCCCATTTCGTCATCGGGGAGAGCCATGAAGACATCAGCATTCTTCTGCTGACCGGCTTCACGTTCACAAGCGGCACTTTCCATGGAAAGAGCTTTGTCCTTGACAGGGCAGGTTTCAACGCAAACGCCGCAGCCGAGGCAGTCGTCAACAAAGACCTGGAGACGGAACTTGAGACCGAGCTCCTTCTTGACCGGCGGTTTGGCATCAACGGTAACGAATGATTCGGGGGCATCAGCCAGATTTGCAGGATTGATAAGTTTGGCGCGGATAGCGGCATGGGGACATGCCATAACGCACTGGTTGCACTGGATACATTTTGCTGCATCCCAACGGGGAACCTTGGGAGCAACGCCGCGTTTTTCAAAGCGTGCGGTACCGATGGGCATTGAACCGTCATAGCTCATTGCGGAAACGGGGACGGTATCGCCCTTCTGAGCCAGTACGGGTTCCATGAGTTTGGTTGCGAAGTCGCCCATTTCGGGGGTAAACTTGGCTGCCGGAACATAACATTCAACGCCGCAGAGACATTCGGGGACAGCGACCTGGGTCAGACCATCGAGAGCCTTGTCAACGCAGAGCTTGTTCTGATCGACGACTTCCTGGCCCTTCTTGGCGAATTTCTTCTCGATACCGGCTTTGATGTAGCCGATAGCTTTTTCTTCCGGAATGATACCGGCGAGTTTGAAGAAGCAGGTCTGCATGATCGTAGAGATATATTTGGGGCTGCCGACTTCCAGAGCGACCTTGAGAGCGTCCACAACATAGAACTTGATCTTTTTGGCAACAATGGTTTCCTGCATTTCCTTTGTCAGAGTAGCAAATGCTTTGTCAGCAGTGGCAGAGGTGTTGAGGAGGAAAGTACCATTTTCCTTGATGCCGGAGATCATATCGTACATGCCGATATATGCGGGGTTGTGGCAGGCAACAAAGTTGGGGGCAGTGATAAGGTATTCACTGGTGATGGGCTTGTCACCGAAGCGCAGATGGCTGATGGTGATACCGCCTGACTTCTTGGAGTCGTAGCTGAAATATGCCTGAACATATTTATCGGTGTTGTCACCGATGATTGCAACAGAGTTCTTGTTGGAACCGACAGTACCGTCGGAACCAAGACCCCAGAAGCAGCAGCTGGTGGTGCCGGCGGGTTCGGTAACGATGGTTTCGTCAATATCCAAAGACAGGTTGC
>JAZSGI010000176.1:0-11276 GCA_045532655.1 Victivallaceae bacterium | reverse complement strand
GAGCGTTTTTCCGCCTTCGCATAAAGCTACGGCGGGACAAGCGGCCGTTACCTTACAGGCAGCAACCTCAAACTACCCTTTGCAGCTCTTTGCGAATGGTATCTTTGCCATTTTTTGAATGACTTTTGAAATTACCTCTCTTGAAAAATATCCATTTCTGGAATATATTATAAAAAACAGAAATTTCAAGTCGAAAAGGTAATTTACAGGTTATTTTATGGAACGTACCGTCCTTTATCCCGGAAGTTTTGATCCGCTGACCAACGGTCATCTTGATCTTATTGACCGAGCAAGTAAACTTTTTGACCATGTGATAGTGGGGGTGGCGCACAATCCGGAGAAGACCCCATTTTTCACCTACACAGAACGTATCGACCTTATCCGCCAGTGTACCGGACATTACAGAAATGTGGAAGTCATACACTTTGAGGGGCTGGTGGTGGATGCTGTTGTCCGTTACAAAGCCAATGCTTTGCTGCGGGGGCTGCGGGTCATCAGCGATTTTGAATATGAACTGCAGATGGCATTGATGAACCGCAGTCTGAAAACTGATTGCGAAACCATATTTCTGACTCCGACCCCGAAAAATTCCTTTGTCAGCAGCCGTGTCGTACGGGAAGTTGCCAGTTTCGGAGGCAGATTTGAGCAGTTTGTTCCTGCCCCGGTGGCAGAAGCCATGAAGCTTAAATACGGATAAAAAAGTCCGGAATCATCTCCTGGGGGAGCCGGATAAGGGGGGCGGAAAGCAGTTTCACGGTCAGAAACTGTAATTTTGACTTGCAAAGATGATTTGCTGTGATATATTGCCTTGTTCTGAAAATTTTCATATGTATGCGGAGGCTTTTTTTTGAATGGAAACTCTATACCGGCGATTTCTGTTGCCGGAGAAAGCATAACCGGACTTGTCCGGAGTAAAAACGAGGACAGTTTTTGCCTTTGTGCCGAAAAAAATTCCGCCAATATCCTTGCTGTTGTTGCTGACGGTGTCGGCGGTCATGCCCATGGTGATATAGCCAGTTACCTCTGCTGCCGTTCCCTGCTGGAACAGTGGCGGAGCAACGGATACGGAAACTGCAAAGCCGGGAAAAGTTTCGCCGGAAAATTCAGAGACTGTATAAAAAAAGCCAATGACAGTATCTGCTTCCATAATTATAAAGCCCGCAACTGGCCGGGAATGTGTACCACTCTGGTTGCGGCTGTGATCACTCCTGAACAGCTTTTTGTTTTCAATGTCGGTGACAGTCCGTTTATGCTGCAGCGCAACGGGGTTTTGCATCAGATAACAGAAAATCACAACTGGGGAGATTCTCAGACAATAATATCACGGGCCGTTGGTGTGAAGAAAAATATTGAGATAGACACCCATTTGCTGCCGAGATGCCGTGAAGACAGGTATCTGTTGTGTTCAGACGGGCTCAGCGGATATGTTTCCGAGGATAAGATCGGAGAATTGTTCTGGAAAGCGCACTCTCCACGTGCTGCAGTGGATTCCCTGCTCAAAGCAGCTTTGCTGGCGGGGGGAGCCGATAATGTTACTGTAATTGCAGCATTTGAAGAAGAATAAAGCACAACTCAATTTACGCCAATATTTCACCTGGCTTGGGGTGACTGTTTCACCGGATTTTACCGGCAAGTCAATGCCCATGCCGCGCATACCAAAAAAAAAGACCGCTGCATCAATGGTAATGCAGCAGCCTTGAAAGGGGGCAGGTTCAGAGAACACGTTCCACGGTGATTTCCGGGTCGATGTTTTCCCGCAGACATGCTTCGAGGCCGTCTTTGATGGTCATTGTGGCATGGGGGCAGCCGCCGCATGCACCTTTCAACTTCAAACGGACAGTTTTGCCGCCGTTGGCGAAGTCTACGATCTCAAGATCGCCGCCGTCATTCTGCAGATAGACCCGGAGATCGTTGAGCATATCAGTGATTTTCTGTTCAAGTTCGTTCATTTTCTTACTCTCCATTTTGCTGTTTCGGTTTACGCTCTTACATTATACAATACACTTGCTTTTCTTTTTTGCAAACTTTATCTGAAGGATTTCTTTGTTATTATTTGTGATGTGTTGTTTGCAATTTTACCGCTTTGGAGCTATCTTATTGCTTATGCAGAACTCAAAAATCAATAAAAATGTAGAAATAATGGATTCGACCCTCAGGGATGGTGAACAAACTCCGGGGGTCTCCTTCACGCCTGCTGAAAAATTGCAGATAGTGCGCTTTGCTGTAAATCATTTGCGGATCGACCGCATGGAAATAGGATCAAGCAGAGTCTCGGAGGGGGAGTTTTCGGGAGTAAGTGCCGTGCTTGAGTGGGCGGCGGCCAAAGATTGTCTTGCTTCCATGGAAATACTCGGATTCCTGGATGGCGGCAAGTCTGCACGCTGGATAAAAAATGCCGGAGGAAAAACTTTGAACCTGCTTGTTAAGGGTTCGGAGGCTCATTGCCGGGGGCAGCTGCGGATGACTCCTGCTGAACATGCTGTCCGGGTGCAGAGGGAAATTGAAACAGCCGTTGATATGGGACTTGCCGTCAATCTCTATCTGGAAGACTGGTCGGGCGGGATGCGCAACAGTCTGGGATATGTGCTGGGACTTATCAGCAATGTGAAAGATATGCCTGTGCAGAGAATAATGCTGGCAGATACTCTCGGTATACTGCATCCGGAGGAGCTTGCAGAATATGTACGCTGGCTGCGGGATGCTTTCGGCGAATTGCATTTCGATTTTCACGGCCACAATGATTACGGTATGGTCACGGCTCTTTCGCTGGCCGCTGTGCGGGCGGGAATTGCCGGGGTGCATACCACCATAAACGGCCTCGGTGAACGGGCGGGAAATCAGCCTTTGGCACAGTTTGTTGCGGCAGTTAACGATATGACGGACAGACATGTGAAGGTTTCGGAGAAGCATCTTTATGCGGCGAGCAATCTTGTGCAAACGCTTTCCGGCAAACGGTACGCCTGGAACACTCCTGTTGTGGGCGGCGATGTTTTTACCCAGACTTGCGGGGTACATGCCGACGGGGATAAAAAAGGCGGGCTGTATGTAAATCAGCTTCTGCCGGAACGTTTCGGCAGAAACAGGGATTATGCACTGGGCAAGCTTTCCGGGGCGGCTTCCCTTGAGAAAAATCTTGAATTGACCGGGACGGAGCTGGATCAGGAGGAGCGCAGAAAGGTCTTGCAGGAGATAATCAGGCTCGGTGACAGAAAAAAACATGTCACTGCAGCAGATCTGCCCTTTGTTATCAGTTCGGTATTGAGAACGCCGGTGGAGGAAATATTCAGGCTGGTTTCGTACAGGATAATCACTATGCATAACGCTTTGCCGGAAGCTGAACTGACACTGTCGGGACCCGGAGGTGAAGTTACCACTTCAAGTTCCGGCGACGGTGGTTTCGATGCCCTGTTCAAGGCTTTACGGAAGGCTTCCCGGCATTTCCGTCTCATTCTGCCGCGGCTGCTGGATTACGAGGTCAGGATCCCCCCCGGTGGCAAAACTGATGCCATTGTGGAGACAACCATCACATGGTACGACCGTAACGGTGGGGTTATTGTTACAAATGGTGTCGATTGCGACCAGCTGGCTGCGGCTGTTGCAGCTGTTCAGAAAATGCTGAATATCGTGGCACGGAAAAAGAAGAGTGCAGAAGGTGCTGTAAAGGAGGATGAGTGACATGTTTACCGGTATAATTCAAACAAAAGGTATTGTTGAATCTGTTGCGAAAGGTTCCGGCGGATATAAACTGACTGTAATGCCGTCAACTCCATTTGCCGGTCTGGAAAGAGGTGAGAGTATTGCCGTGAACGGTGTTTGTCTGACGGTGGAAACTTTCACTTCTTCCGGCAGAATAACTTTCCATACCCTTGCAGAGACATTGCGCCGTACCAATCTCGGCAAAATGGCAGGTGGCGGTACAGTCAATATGGAAAGAGCTTTGGAGGCTGGGGGAAGGCTTGGCGGACATATCGTTTCCGGACATATAGATACGGTAATAAAACTTTTGCGGAAACGCAAACCGGCACGTCAGGGGGAAGACTGGGAGTTTGAATTGGAGCTTCCGCAGGAATATGCCCCCCTTGTTGTGGAAAAAGGTTCTGTTGCCCTTGACGGGATATCCCTTACTGTTGCTGCGGTGGCAGCTGACAGGTTTAAAGTATGCCTGATACCGGTTACATTGGCTGACACTGCACTGGCGGAAAGAGCAGAAGGGGAGGGGATAAACTTTGAAGCGGATGTCGTGGGGAAGTATGTACAGCGTATTCTGGAGTGCCGTACTGCAGGCTGCGGTAAAAACGGTACCTCCGGCAATATTACTATGGATACTCTTGCCGGGGCGGGGTTCTTATGAGTGCGGCAAAAGTTTTTCTGGAATGGCTGCATAACTCCGGGAATGTCTGGGTCTTTACCGGGGCTGGAATTTCCACGCTTTCCGGTATCCCTGATTTCAGGGGCGCAGGCGGTGTCTATTCCAATTTATGGAAGGGCAGGAGGGTGGAAGAGATCCTTTCTCTTGCCTGTTTCAACCGTGAACCTGAACTCTTTTATGAGTGGGCGCAGGGGTTTGTTTACAGATGTGAGGAATACGAACCCAATACAGTTCACCGGACTGTGGCCCGGTGGGAGGAAAAAGGTTTGATCAGGGGTGTTTATACCCAGAATATCGATATGCTGCATCAAAGGGCGGGAAGCAGAAATGTTTTTGAACTGCACGGTTCACCGGCGGTACATCGCTGCAGGGAGTGCGGACACTCTGAAAATTATGATTTTGCCGCCCCTCTGGTCATGGCAGGGGAAATGCCTGTTTGCAGTGTGTGCGGAAATGTGTTGAAACCGGAGATAGTTTTTTACGGTGAAAGCCTTGATGGAGATATGCTTAATTGTGCCGTTGCAAATATGCAGCAGGCTGATCTTGTTTTGTGCTGCGGTACGAGCCTTGCAGTAAATCCTGCGGCAACGCTCCCGGCGATAGCGTTGCAGTCGGGAGCTAAACTGGTCATTGTCAATGCCGGTGCCACGCCGCTGGATAAATATGCCGCTCTCAGGGCTGATGATCTGGAAGAGTTTTTCAGCGGGATCGCTGCGGAGGAAGAAAATGGCAGGGCCTGAAAAAGTTTATCATCCGGCAGAAGAGCTGCTGAATGTGGCAACACATATTTCCGGGCTGGCGGTCATGCTGTCCTGCGGCGGAGTTCTGCTTGCAAAATGTACTTCCGGCACAGCATGGCGGGCGGTACTCATATATGTTGTCAGTCTTGGTTGCGTATATGCTTCAAGCGGGGCGTATCATTGGGCGAAAGAGAAAAAACTGCGGGCATTTCTGCGTACGTGCGATCACGCTGCTATATATCTGCTTATCGCAGGTACGTATACTCCGCTGATGCTTCTGGCGGTCGGCGGGAAGGCTGGAATAACTGTTATGTGTATAAACTGGGGATTGGCTCTTGCCGGGATAGTGTGTGAGATCGCAGCTTATAAACCGTTCAGAGGTTTTACTATCCTCCTGTATATAACCATGGGATGGCTCTGTATTGCTGTCGCCGGCAGAATGATCGCCGCTATGGAAGCGGTGGAGCTGCTCTTTTTGCTTGCAGGAGGAATCGCTTACACTGCAGGAGTGATCTTTTATCTCGCCCGCTGGAAATATGCCCATGCGCTGTGGCATGTTTTTGTCCTTGCCGGTTCGCTGCTGCAATTTGTGCCGGTATGGATGATTGCTGCAAAGTGATTGCTGTCAGAAGGTTTTTTAAGGAAAATACACTGGTTTTATTGCGAAAAATTTGCATTTTCATGAAATTGCATTATATTATATGACGGTCAAGAGTATATGGACCCGAAAAGATGATGAAGTATTACAAGAAACAGATTGCTCCGGTGCTTGACGGTTTTGCCGCAAAAGCAGGGAACACCCTGTTCCTTGTTGTTATCGTGTCGGGATCTGTATTTTTGAACTTTACAGCGGCTGCCGCTGTTCCGCTTCCCGGGAAGGGGGAGGGGGGAGCGACGGTTGCGGCAAAACCGGTTTTCGGGAAGGAGGCCGGGTTTGTTTGTTTGCCGGAGGAAAAGGTTTTCGGGAAGGAGGCTGATTCTTGCGGCGGCAAGGCGGTGACGCCGGTTCCCTGCGGGGAGGCGGAGTGGACCGCAGCTGATGGTCAGAGGTCTGTCGGGAAGGCTGACAGCTGGCCGGATGTAAATGGAACCTCTTCGGGATTTGTCGGGAAGGCTTGTTCCGGAAAGGTTCGACAGAGTCCGGTTTTCAGTGCAGAAACCGGATCCTGGATCGGGAAGCCGGGAATAGTTCCCGTCAGACTTGCGACGGCAGGGAAGGCCGGAGAAGGTGTGAATGGGGATGGTATCCGGAACTCAGTTTCCGCGGCAGGGAAGGCTGTGGAAACAGGTGTTGCGGAGAGTCGCGATGCGGCGGCGGCAGGGAAGGCCGCCAAGGACGCAGTTGCGGCGGATCGCAGTCTTGCAGAGGCAGGGAAGGCCGATGTGACAGCTGCGGATGCTCCCGGGCAGAGCGGAAACGTATCTGCCGGAGTCAGGGTTTCGCTGAAAGGGTTCGATGCTGAACTTATGAAGGAGATCGCAAGACTCAGGGAGGAAAAAGCCCGTCTTCAGGAAGAGGTGCAAGAGCTTGAGCTCGCCAGACGTTCTCTGAGTGCGGAGAATGATGGATTGCGCCGTGAGTTGATTGAAGCATTGCAGATCATTGCTGGTCAGAATGAGAAACTGTTGCGGCTCCAGTCTGGTGTCGCCGGTATGTACGATGCTGAAGGTGTCAGTGCAGCCGGCGGGGAAGATGCCAGAATCAGAGAAGTGTTGAAAACGGTTTCTTCAAGCGGTGGCGACCTTGCGGTCGCTGTTGCGGAATTCTGCCGTGAGATCGAATCTTCTCTGGATGGTTGGCAGATTGATGATGCCGGAAAGGCAAAAATCAGAATGCAGATCAATCATGTCAGAGCCCTTGCCGGTGAATTCAGTGCGTTGAATGACTGGGAAAGGGGCAGCAGGGATATGGAAAATGTGCGAGTCCTTGCTGTGGATAAAAATCTTGGAGCTGTGATACTGCCTGTCGGTACTGCATCAGGCGTTTTTAACGGTCTTGTTTGCAGTGTTCCGGCTGTACCCGGCGTAAAGTTGAAAATAGTCGCCGTGCGGAGGTTCGTCTCCGCCGCTGTTGTCACCGCCGGTGATCCTGGCAGCATTGTTGCCGGGATGAAAGTAGTTGCCAAAGCCAACGCAAAAACGGAAGAAAATTGAAATGGAAGTTCGTGCATTAAGCAAAAACGTCCGGATTTCTCCGGAAAAGGCCCGCCATGTGGCACGCCTGCTCCAGGGAAAGAGCGTGACCGAAGCGCTTGCTATCGTCGATCTGTCGCCCCGCAAAGCGGCGCGTCTCCTCGGCGCTACACTGCGTTCTGCGGTTGCCAATGCCGAAAACAATGCGGAGCTCAAACGCCAGAATCTGGTTGTGAAAACCGCAGTTGTCGGTGCCGGTCCTATCATCAAGCGTTTCCGCCCGAAGGCCCGTGGAAGTGCCGGTCGTATTCGTAAACGTACCAGCCACCTGGAAATCGTATTGTCGGAAATATAATAATAAGGATAAGAATCGTGGGACAGAAAGTTAATCCAATCGGATTGAGAACAGCACTTACCCGTAACTGGGAATCTCGCTGGTTCGCTGGAAAAGCCCTTTTCGGTGAATGGCTTCACGAAGATCTCAAAATCCGTAACTATATCAAGACCAAATTCGCCCAGGCTGCCATTGCCCGCGTTCAGATCGAACGCTTTGCCCGCCGCGTGCGTGTCACTATCTGCACCGCCCGCCCCGGTCTGATCATCGGCAAGAAGGGTGAAGATCTCGAAAAGTTGCGTAACGAAATCGTCAAGTTTACCAACAATCGTGAAGTTTTCATTGAAATAGCTGAAATCAAGCGTGCTGAGTGCAATGCTCAGCTTGTCGCAGAAAACATCGCTATGCAGCTTGAACGCCGCATCGGTTTCCGCCGCGCCATGAAGCGTGCCATACAGCTCGCTATGGACAACGGTGCCGACGGCATCAAGATCAACTGCGCCGGTCGTTTGGGCGGAGCTGAATTGGCCCGTTCCGAACAATACAAGGAAGGTCGCGTTCCGCTTCATACGCTGCGCGCCAATATCGACTACGGTTTTACCGAAGCAAATACTACTGCCGGTAAGATCGGTGTAAAAGTCTGGATTTGTCAAAAGGATACCACGGAGGATTCTGAATATGCCGTTAATGCCAAAAAGGGTAAAGTACAGAAAGGTTCAGCGCGGAAGTAACGCCGGGTTGGCCACCTCGAACAATAAGATCGACTTCGGGGATTTTGCACTTCAGAGCCTCACCCGCGGATTCATTTCCAATAACCAGATCGAGGCTGCTCGTGTGGCTATCAACCGCCACCTGAAACGCCGCGGTAAGGTTTGGATCCGGGTATTCCCCTTCCGCAGCTTCACCAAGAAGCCTTTGGAAGTCCGTATGGGTAAGGGAAAAGGTAACGTCGAAGGCTGGAACGCCCCCGTTAAACCGGGTCGTGTCCTTTTCGAAGTCTCCGGCTGCAGTGAAGCCGTTGCCCGCGAGGCAATGAGTCTTGCTGCCAACAAGCTGGGTCTCCGTTGCAAATTCTTGAGCCGTGAGCAGCAGTAATGCTGAGGATGGATACCAAATGAAAAATAATTCTATTCGTGAAATGGCCGATCCGGCTATCGCCGAGAAGCTCGAAGAGTTGCGCAGGGAAAGACTTACCCTCGCCATCCAGAGCAGAACCGGTCAGCTGGAAAAGACCGCTCGCGTTCGCGAGGTTCGCCGCGACATCGCCCGTCTCCTTACCGAGACCACCCGTCGCGCCCTGCAGACCAAAGCTAATTGACAGGTGCAAATATGACTGAAGCAGTTGAAAATACCACCGCCGTCAGAGGCAATCGCAAGGAGCGTGTGGGCGTCGTCGTCAGCGATGTACAGGACAAGACCATTGTGGTCGTTGTCTCCCGCCGTACTCCCCACCCCCTCTACAAAAAGGTGGTCAAGGTTCGTAAAAAATTCACAGCCCATGATGAAAACAACGTTGCGAAGAAGGGCGACACCGTCCGTATCGCAGAGACCCGTCCCTTGAGCAAACGCAAGAGATGGCGTCTTGTTGAAGTCATCAGCCAGGCCCTGGAAAATTGATCCGGAGGATTCAAAATGATTCAAATGCAAACCAGATTGAATGTGGCGGATAATTCCGGAGCCAAATCTATCGTTGCCATTACCGTTCTCGGTCAGGGCAAGAAGATCGCCGGCGTCGGTGACATCATCACCGCTACTGTCAAGGAAGCAATTCCTGACGGTACCGCCAAAAAAGGTCAGGTCGTCAAGGCAGTTATTGTCCGTACCTCCGCCAAGATCCGTCGTCCCGATGGCTCATATCTCCGTTTCGATGATAATGCAGCTGTCCTTATTGACGGACAGAAAAATCCCGTCGGTACCCGTATCTTCGGACCGGTTGCCCGTGAACTCCGCGAAAAAGATTTTATGAAAATCATTTCGCTGGCCCCGGAGGTGCTCTGATGAATTCCTACCATGTCAAAAAGGGCGACAAGGTTGTCGTCAATACCGGCAGCTGGAAAGGTGAAGAAGCCACCATTGCCGCAGTGCTTACCAAAAACGACCGGGTAGTGCTTAATTTCTCTGAACTGTCTGATGAGAAGAAGAAGCGCATCGGTATGCGTACTGTTAAGAAATCTCAGCGTAACCCCCAGAATCCTGGCGGCATGATTGAGCGTTCTGTATCAGTTCACGTTTCCAACGTTACCAAGGTCAAAGGCGAATAAGCCGCTTGAAAGGTTATTACTATGCCTGACATGAAGAAAAAATATGTCGAGGAGGTTCGCTCCGCTCTCCAGGCCAAACTCGGTCTGAAGAACGTTATGCAGATACCGAAACTCGAAAAGATCGTTGTTTCCACCGGTCTCAATTCCAGCGTGGAACGCGATGCTTTCGCTGAGGCCAAGAAGGTCATCAGCGCAATGACCGGTCAGTGTGCGGTCATTACCAAGGCTCGTAAGAACGTGTCAAACTTCAAACTCCGCGTCGGTATGCCCAACGGTGTCATGGTGACACTTCGCGGCGAACGTATGTACGAGTTCCTTGACCGTTTTGTACACAATGCCATGCCCCGCGTCCGTGACTTCCGCGGTATTTCCGCAAAAGGTTTCGATGGCCGTGGCAACTATTCCGTCGGTGTGCCGGATGTTTCCGTCTTCACCGAAGTCGACCCCGACAAGCTCAAGTACCCGCTGGGTGTCAACATCACCATGGTGACCACAGCTGTCTGCGATGAGCATGCCCGCGAATTGTTGAAGATGATGGAAGTTCCCTTCGCGGAATAAGGAGTATCGTTATGGCCAAAACCAGTTTGATCGTAAAAAGTGAACGTGGAAATAAATTCCCCGTACGCAATTATTCCCGATGCAAGGCATGCGGTCGTCCGAGAGCTTACATCCGTAAGTTTCAGCTCTGCCGTATTTGCTTCCGTGAACTTGCTTCCTCCGGGCGCATCCCCGGTGTGACCAAGGCCAGCTGGTAATCGAAAGGATCAGATTATTATGAGTATGCAAGATCCCATCGCCGATATGCTGACCCGTCTCCGCAATGCCGGTAACGCCGGTCTTGCCGGGTTGGAAATGCCGGCTTCCAAGATGAAGGTCGCAATCGCAAACGTCCTCAAGCAGGAAGGTTACATTGCCGACTACAAAGTCACCGGAGAAAAACCCGCTGAACTTACCCTCGCTATTGACCTCAAGTACTATAACGGCAAAGCTGTTATTGAAGGCATCAAGCGCGTAAGCAAGCCCTCCTGCCGCACCTACTGCGGATGCAGTGAGATCCCCCGTGTTCGCGGTGGACTGGGTATCGTTATCCTGTCCACTCCCAACGGTGTTATCTCCGGCAAGCAGGCTGTTGCCGAAAAGGTCGGCGGCGAAGTTCTCTGCTATGTGTGGTAACAGATTTTAATTGGAGTGAACAAAATGTCTCGAATTGGAAAAAAACCTATTCCGATCCCTGCTGGTGTGACCGTCAAGGTCGAAAACGGCATGGTTTCGGTTAAGGGCAAGAGTGAACTCTCCCTTGCTCTGCCGCCACACGTTGCTTGTGCGGTTGAGGATTCCATGGTCGTGGTGTCTGTTGCGGATGAAAAAGCTCCGAAAGCAGGTGCCATGCACGGCCTTGCCCGCAGTCTTATCAACAACAAAGTCGGATCGTAGCCATG
>JAZSGI010000210.1:0-25977 GCA_045532655.1 Victivallaceae bacterium | reverse complement strand
ATTGCAAGGATATTGTTCACCCCTGCTGCCGCAGCTCCAAGTAATTCTGCTTGCAGACCAATCATGCTTCTGTCCCGGCAGCAGCAATGCAGTACAGTTTCAATGCCCGCCTGTTGTTGAATGACTATAGCGGCAACAAGGGGAGTCAGCCGTGCGCTGGCACGGGGACCGTCCGGGAGGTTTATTGCATCGATACCGGCCTCCCGGCAGAGTCTGGCTTTTTCTACTGTCGAAGTGAGATCATAACCGCCGGGAGGAGTTATTTCCACAGTGGTGATCCACTCGCCGGAGGCAAGTTTGGCTCCGAGGTGTGAACGTTCTGCAAGTGGTGTTTCCGGCAACATTCTGGTTTTGTCTTCCTCCTGCAGTACCGGCAGGCGGCTGGCGAAACATCCTGTGAAACTCCGCAGACTTGCCGCCATTTCCTTAATATGTTCCGGACCTACTCCGCAGCAGCCGCCGATAGCCGCCGCCCCTAGCTGAGCGTAACGCTGGCAGTATGTGGTAAAGTATTCCGGGGTACACATATACAGAGTTCTGCCATCGATTTTTCTCGGTTCACCGGCGTTGGGTTGTACCACAACAGGAGCGTTTACTGCAGGCAGGAGTTTTTCCAGAGCTTTAAGTGTGCTTTCCGGACCCTTGCCGCAATTCAGCCCCCATGCGGTGGGGCGCAGTTTGTCCGGTACAGCGGCAATAAGTTCAGCCAGCGGACACTTGTCACGGGAGGTGCGACCCTCTTCGTCAAGGGTCATACAGAAGACAAATTCCCTTGGGAGATCTTCAGCCGCTTTTACAGCATTTTTCAGATCTTCCAGAGTGGAGATCGATTCAAAAATAACGAAATCACAATCGGCTTCACAGCATGCCATGGCGGCTTCGTGCAGGACTTCACCCGGCGTCCGGCGTACATTGTCGTTTTCGCCGTAAGGGCCGACACTGGCTGCGATAAGGATATTTTCTCCGCCCCGGCTCCTGGCCAGCATCACTCCGGCACGGTTTATTTCTGCAGTTTTATCTGCAAGACCGAAAGCGGCAAGTTTGTTGGCGTTGGCGGCAAAGGTATTGGTGGTAAGAACCTGTGCGCCTGCCTGCAGATAAAGATCATGTATCCCGCCTATGACCTGAGGATTTACGAGGTTGAGGTTTTCAAATGATGTATTGATAAAAAAATGTCTGCTGTAGATCTCTGTGCCCATGGCACCGTCAAAGATCAACAGACCTTTTTTCAATCTTTCGGACAGTCTTTGTGGTGTGTACATAATTTTATATTCAGGGTTGATGGAGTTGCGCTTGTTTGTCATCGGGATTTGCTTTGCGGAAGTTGGCGGGAGCGTGAAAAACGAGACCGGCGGCGGTGACAGAATCGACCTCACAATCGACCTTCACCCATTCCTGATCAGGTTCGGTCAGCGAGCCGGGAACGAAATCGCACACCCATTCGCCGTCAATAAGCATGATAAGGGGAGTTTCTTTGTGGAGCTGATAAAGTATCTGCCACTTCATACGTCCCTGACGGTTCAAGCGCAGCTCCAGAGAACAGAGTTCCGGCTTGCCGGGGATGGGTACGGCACGGATCTCGCGGATTGCATTGGATGACATTGTGGGATGTGATTTATACCATATCTCTCTGCCGGTGTATGTGGTGAGACGTTTTTCAAGCCTGTCCACACCCCGGGGGTAACGTATGACTTCGTTGAAAGATATAAGGTAAGCCTCCTCCATTGCAGTTTCCGTAGGTACAAGATTCTTTTCCGCCCATTTCTGAAAATCTCCGCAGCCGCTGATGAGTAATCCGATAAGTACTGCTGCTGAAAATGTTGCAATTTTCTTCATAAATATTCCCTTTCAATGATTTTTGCTGTCAAAGCTGATCCTGGGATCTGCCCATGTATATAATATATCAGTAATCATGATTCCTGCAAGTGTAAGTACGCCGGTAAGAACAAAAATTCCCATCTGCAGCGGATAATCACGGCTGGACAGTGCAGTGAGAGCCAGCGAACCCATACCCGGAATACCGAAAACATATTCCACCATTACACTGCCTGCCGCCAATCCGGGGAGCATCCCGGAGGCCAGAGTCAGCATGGGGATAAGTTCATTGCGGAAACCGTGTTTCCATATTATATCGTTGTGTGATACACCTTTGGCTCTTGCTGTGCGGATATAATCCTGCCGCATTATTTCTGCCATGCCGCTTTTTATATAAATGCTCAACACCGCTATGGAAGTATAACTCAAGGCAATAACAGGCAGGAACCATGCCCTGATATACTCCAATGCCGCCCGGAAGGTATTCATATTGTCCGTATCTGCTGCTTTCAGTCCGCGCAGTGGGAATATTTCCCATACGCCGCCGTCACAGAAAAAAGCCTGCAGCATCAATGCCGCCCACATCCCCGGCAGAGAATATAGCAGGAAAAGCAGCAATTTCCCCCCTTCCTCCCCCGGAGAACCTTCATGGGCCGCCATTACCATGCCCAGCGGGACAGCTGCAAGCCATGTAAGGATCAGGGCAGGGATATTCAACGCCAGTGTGACTTTCAACCTGGGCTTCAATACTTCCCAGACATCTCTGCCCGGTTCAACGACTGCAGATTCACCGAGACCGCCTCCTGTAACGGCATTTTTGATCCATGCCAGAAATCCTGCGGGAATACTTTTGTCAAGATGCAGTTTATTTTCCAGATCCTTGTTACGGACAAGTTCCCGACCTTCGGTCATTGCCATTCCGGATGTATCTGCGCCGAATATATTTGACTTTGCCGGAGAACCCGGTGCAAGGCGCATCATGGCATACCCTGTAAAGCAGATCACTGACAGAGTGACTGCCATCAAAAGAAGCCTTTTGGTAAGGTAGGATGTCATTCAAAAAAGTCCCGGTTGGTAACAGGTTGAAACATTTTTGATGTTTTCCGCATCTTTGCGGCGGCGTGAACGGTTGCCGTCTTTCATGTCACCTGCCTCCAGCGTGGCAAGGATATCTTCCGCCCGTTCCAGAACCGGTTCCGGGAGTCCGGCGAGCCGTGCAACATGTATACCGTAACTGCGGTCGCTTGCGCCGGGAACTATCTGGCGGAGGAATATAACTTTTTTATTGTATTCACGCACTGCCACATTGTAGTTGCGTATACCGTTTTTGCGGGATGCCAGAATAGTAAGTTCATGGTAATGAGTGGCAAAAAGTGTTCTGCAGCCTGCTCCGGAATCATCATGGAGAAATTCCGCTACTGACCATGCTATCGACAGACCGTCAAAGGTACTTGTCCCCCTGCCTATTTCATCAAGAATGACCAGACTGCGCCGGGAGGCATTGTGCAGGATATTTGCCGTTTCCACCATTTCCACCATGAATGTACTCTGGCCTCTGGCAAGGTCATCCGCAGCACCCACCCGGGTGAAGATCCTGTCGGCGATACCGATAACTGCTGAATCTGCAGGAATAAATGATCCTGTTTGTGCCATGAGTGTCAACAATGCTGTCTGGCGGATATATGTGGATTTCCCAGCCATATTCGGTCCGGTGATTATCATCATACGGTTATCGGTACCGTCAAGCACAGTGTCGTTGGGAATAAAATGTTCTCCAGCCGGGAGATTGCGGTCGAGGACAGGATGTCTGCCGCCCCGTATTTCCAGAGTCAGGGAGTCTTCCACATGGGGACGGATATAGTTCCCGGTTCGTGCCGCTTCTGCCAATGCAGCAAGGACATCTATCTGGGCGACAGCTGCAGCACTTGCCTGTATGGATGCAAGATTTTCCAGCGCCATTGCCCGCAGACTCTGGAAGATCTGATATTCCAGAGCTTTTGATTTTTCCTCTGCACCCAGAATCTTGCTTTCCAGTTCTTTCAGTTCAGGAGTGATGAAACGTTCTGCATTTACCAGAGTCTGTTTACGGACATAATCCTCAGGCACAAGATCAAGATTTGCTTTGCTGACCTCTATATAGTAACCGAAAACCTGATTGTAACGGATCTTCAGGCTTTTTATGCCGGTTCTGGACTGTTCACGGTTTTGAATGTCGGCAAGCCATTTTTTCCCTTCCGTTGCAGCATTGCGTAATTCATCAAGTTCACTGTTGTAGCCGCTGCGGATCAGCCCGCCCTCGTTAAGCACCAGCGGCAGGTCATCTGCAAGAGCTTTGTTCAGAGTGGCAACAAGTTCCGGAAAGATCGATATATTCTCTGCCAGTGAGTTGATAAGAGGAGTGTCAAAGGTGTCCAGCAATAATTTTACACCGGGAAGTATTTCCAGCGAGGCGGCAAGGGCGGAGAGGTCTCTGGCATTGGCATTGCCCACTGTAAGTCTGCCGCAAATACGTTCAAGGTCACGGACAACTCCGAATGTTTCCCGCAGTTCGGCAAGGGTCAGCACATCATCTTTCAACGAAGCGATCACATCCTGCCGCGCTCTGATTGCAGCTATGTCCATAAGGGGGCGCAACAGCCAGTCCCGCAGCATACGGCTGCCCATGGGGGTGACAGTATGGTTCAGAACCGCAAGGAGCGTGTGGCTGCGGTCGGTACCGTAAAGGGGGTCCACAAGTTCCAGATTGCGCTGTGTAGCACTGTCCAGCTCCATAAAGCCGGAAGTGGTTCGGAGTGAGAGCTTGCGGATGTGCTGTACATCCCGGCGCAGATTGCTTTTGGCATATTCAAGTACAGCAGCCGCTGCGATCAGTCCTGCTGTCAAGCCTTTGCAGCCGAATCCGTCCAGAGTTGTGACATTGAAGTGGGAACACAGGTAATCATTTGCATCTTCCTGATTCCTGTATATTGCCACCGGAGTGACCGATGTGCCTGCAGGGAACTGGAAGGGGGCATCTGCTTCCTTCCATTGTCCGGCAATATCCTCCGGAACCAGACATTCTTTGACCCCCAGAGTCAGCAGTTCATTTTCCAGCCTGCCGGAATTTGAACACTCCAGCACCTGAAATTCACCTGTAGTTATTTCAACACACGCCAGTGCAGTCAGATTTTTCCTGACCGCCACTGCAGCCAGATAATTACTGCGGCCGGGGTCAAGAAGGGTGGATTCGATTGCTGTACCCGGAGTGATTATACGGGTAACGGAACGTGTAACCAGCCCTTTTGCCAGTTTCGGGTCCTCCATCTGTTCAGCGATACCGACTTTGTAACCGGCCTGCAGGAGCCGCGGAAGCTGGGTATCGAGGGCATGATGGGGAAAACCGCACATTGCATAGCCCTGTCTTTTTGTCAGCACAAGATCGAGAGCCTGACTTGCTTTTCTGGCATCTTCAAAAAACATTTCATAAAAATCGCCCAGACGGAAAAGCAGTATGGCATCTTCCGGAATCTCTTTTTTTGCTTCCTGATACTGGCGCATCATTGGAGTAAGCATACTTGAAGCTGTATCACTCATATATTTCCGTTCCTTTCCTGCCAGTTGCTGCCTGAAGGCGCATTATTTTTATTTCCGGGAAAAGATTTTTTATCGCAGTTTCTGCTTTATCCAGCGGAGCCTGCAGCGGGGAAAAGGCGAAACATACAGGTCCCGAACCGGTCATGCCGAAACCGGAAACACCGGATTCTTCAAGGGTTTTCATTATCAGTGCAAGCATGGGGAACTTACGTACTGCTGCCGGTGCAAGATCATTGTGCAGCAGACTGCCCAGTTTCTTCCAGTCCATGCTGCGGCAGGCCCCGGCAAAATCCCTGCGGAAGTTTCCGTCAACGTCTCCCATCTGCGAATGGTCGAAGTTTTGGTATGCCCAGCCTGCTGATATGGGAAATCCGGGCATTATAAGCATCATCGGTACAGTTATATCCGGCAATACTTCTGCCAGGTTATCCCCGGCGCCATCCATAAACGCAAAAACCGGGTCAAGGAAATAAGGTACATCGGATCCCAGAGTTGCGGCAATACGGTGCAGTTGATTCGGGGCCAATGCTCCGTATTTGCTGTTGAGCAGCCGCAAAACCCCGGCGGCATCAGATGAACCGCCGCCCATACCGGCGGCAACAGGGATATTTTTCTGTATTGTTATGCGCCACGATGGTTTGATGGCGGCAGCGGCGGCATACGCCAAAGCTGCCTTTGCTGCCAGATTGCTCATATCCTGCGGGACACCGGGAGTGTCACAGCGTATTTCCAGAGCCCCTTTTTCAAGATATGTGTCCAGCGTAATGGTATCGCATGGTTCGTACAACGGCATAAAAACACTGAAAAGACTGTGTCTGCCGTCAGGCAGCAAACCGGTTATTTTCAGCGAAAGATTGATTTTTGATGGCTGGATTATCCGCATAAACACTTTCCCGATGCGGGTGATCAGAAACGGCTTTCGCTTCTGGCTCTGTCAAAGATACGGATATTCATTTCCTGCAGAGCTTCCGGCAGTTCCATGCAAATTGCTTTGTGCCATGTTTCATCATCAAAGCCGATGGCGGGGGCTGCTGCTCCCAGCATGGCAATATTCAATGCTTTCGGGTTTTCCGGCGGTGTGACAAGGTCTTCCGGAGTTATTACGACACACCCGTCCCGCAGAAACTCTTTATACAGCTCCTTTTGGGAAAGATCAAGCACAATAAGGACATCCACTTCCCCGGCAGGGATCATGGGACTTGCCACAGAAGAGGTTCCTTCCATGGCGATACGGACATCACTTGCCACGGAACCCCCGCGCTGACTCATACCGTGTACTTCACTCTTTTTGATGTCTTTGCCGGTAATAAATGCGGCATCGGCAATTATGTCAGTAACTTTGAGTACTCCCTGACCGCCGAGACCTGCTGCTTTGATATTGAGAATTTTCATTTTGCTGATTCCTGTGCTTTTTTCTGTTTTGCTGCGGCCAAAATACAGCTGCGGCGGGAAATGATCACAGCCGGTTCACCTGCTGCCATATATTCTTTGAGGGTGGCAACAAGGGTGTCATAACCGGAGAGGGGATCGATAACTGCAAGATTTTTTACGCCCATGCCTCTGATGGTACTTTCCAGATCAAGGGCGGGAGCAGGGGTATGATCGAGTTTCCTGCCTGTTCCCGGATTTTCCTGCAAACCTGTCATGGCGGTGGTGGAGTTGTCAAGGATCATGACAATGTGGCCGGTGGGCGGCGTATTGTAGAGCATTTCCACGATACCGTTGATGCCGGTGTGCCAGAAGGTACTGTCGCCGATAACACTTACAACACGTCTGGCTTCGTTTTCCGGCAGAACCCGGCGCATACCGCAGCCCACGGTAATACTTGCTCCCATACAGACACAGGTATCAACTGCTTCAAAGGGCGGCATGACACCAAGTGTATAACAGCCGATATCGCCGGAAACGATGGCATTGACCTCTTTCAAAGCCTCATAGCTTTTTCTGTGGGGACATCCGGGACAGAGCGCAGGCGGTTTGCCGCCGGAAACTTCCGGTACCGGTGCAGTGTCGTCCACCAGAAGTTTACGGACTCTTGCCACATCAAGCTCGCCGAAGCGGAACTCGTCTGCTTTGGCCCGGACAGGTACTCCGGCGGCCCGGAGTGCATCGGCAAGGATGTTTTCACCTTCTTCAATAACCACGCAGTCAGGATATTTTTTTACAAATTCAGCGCAAGCCTGCACCGGTACGGGATATGTCATTGTGCATTGGAGGACAGCGGCATTGCTGTCGGCATCAAGGGCGTGCAGTACAGAAACACCGCTGGCGATAATACCGGCAGCAGTGTTGCCGGAGCGTATTTCTTTTGCCATTTCCGAGGCCTTGACAGCAAGTTTTTTCAAACGGGCATCTTGTGTACGGTGGGCGATTCTGGCAAATGCGGGAACCATGACGCTGGAACGGACATTTTTCTCATACCGGATTTCCGGTGAAGCGCATTTATCATCCCGCAAAGTCACAATACCTTTACTGTGGCAGACACGGGTGGTCATCCGGAAAAGCACGGCAGTATTGTATTCACGGGCAATTTTGAACGCTTCAAAAAGCATATCGTAACAATCCTGCTGGCTTGCCGGTTCAAGCATGGGGATACCTGCGGCTGCAGCATAACGGCGGTTGTCCTGTTCGTTCTGGCTGGAAGCCATACCGGGATCGTCGGCACTGATAAGTACAAGTTCGCCGGGCAGACCGGGAGCTGCCACAGTAAACAGCGGATCTGCTGCAACGTTCAGCCCCACATGTTTCATGGTCACAAGCACTCTGGCATGGGCAAAGGCAGCGCCGATACCGACTTCCAGAGCGACTTTTTCATTGGGTGACCACTGGGCACTGCCGCCGTATATGGCGAAGTTTTCGAGAATTTCGCTGGAGGGGGTGCCGGGATATCCGGTACCGTATGTAACTCCGCAATCAACAGCGGCACGGGCGACAGCTTCGTTACCGCTCAGAAGCATTCTGGTCATCTTTAATTACCTTTCCTGGTGTCAAAACACGGGTTGCTGCAGGGCTTGCCGAAGAAAGACCCTGCAATTAGCATGATTATTGAAATGGGCAGAGCAAAGACCAAGGGATCAATAAACGGCCACGGATCAATGCCGAAAAGTTCAGTTTTTCCAAAGAGCATTTTACAGATACCCAATGGTGCCGATTCTGCCCGGTGCATAAAAAGCGTGGCAAAAATACAAACTGCAGAGCCGGAGATTATACTTGCCCACAGCCCGGTACGGGTTGTCCGTCTGGAGTAGAGTGCGGCAAAATATGCCGGCAGGAATGCTGCTGCACATATACCGAAAAACATTGCCGTAACTCTGGCAATGATGGAACCGGGGAGGGTATAGGCAATGCCTACAGTTGCGATGATGCCGATGATTATACCGAGTTTTGTCAATCTGACTCTGGAAATATTTTTTCTGTCGGCAATGTCACCAAGCAGGTCGTTGCCGAAACTTGAGCCGATAACGTGCAGCAGCGAACTCAGTGTACTCATTCCGGCAGAGAGCAGAGTCACTGTAAAAATATAATAGAACCACGGAGCCATGGCACTTTTTATAAAGCCCGGCATAACGGCATCTGCATTATTGTTTGCTATTTCCAGAGCTATTTTGCCGTGATGTTCGTAATACCATACATTGCTCAATGCTCCGATGATATACGCAAATCCGGCGGTCATAAGGATGAATATTGAGCCCACCAGGATCGCCCTGTTGAGCTGTTTACTGCTGCTTACTGTCATGAAGCGCACAGCCAGCTGCGGCTGGGCAAGTGCTCCGATACCTACACCGAGGATCAGGCTGGAAACAAGCATCCACCAACATTCACTGTTCAGTTCCGGCATGGCGGTCCAGCCTGCGTGACCCTTTGCCGCCAGATCTGCCGGGACAAGGTGCGCCATATTGCTGAGTTTTTCGTGTACCGACACAAAACCGCCGAGTTCGATGTAGGTCGTCAACAGCAGGGCAGTCATACCGCAGATCATGATCACACCCATGAATGAGTCCACATACATGACGCCCTTCATGCCGCCCATGACCACATAGATTGCAATGATAACAGCAAATGCAAAAACAGCAATGTCATAATCCATAAATGATTCCAGCACTCTTGCCCCGCCGGAAAGTACCGCACTTGCGTAAAGGGGCATTACCAGAAATATCACCAGTGCAGTAAATCTGCGGATGGATTTTGAGCCGAAACGCAACCCGAGAAATTCAGGGAACGTGTTTGCTCCCAGTGCGCTGCCGATCTGTCTTGTCCGTTTGCCGAAAAGCAGAAATGCCAGCAGTATGCCCACTGCGATATTCATAAAGGGAAGCCACAACAAACCCAGACCGAACTTTGCCGCCATTCCGCCGAAACCGATTATTGCCGAAGTGCTGATAAATGCCGCTCCGTAGCTCATTGCCATGACAAAGGGGTGGGCCTTGCGGCCGGCAACGAGGTAATCACTGGAATTTTTGCTCCGCTTCCAGGCGATCCAGCTCAACAGGGCGATAATAACCAGATAGATTGCTATAGTTCCGGAAAGGATGGTGACTTCTGTGTTCATTTTGTATCCTTTCCGTTTTCTGCGGTGCAATCATCACTTCTGTTGTAATTGATTATGCCGTAGACAACGCAAAATGCAACTGCAGCAATATTGGCAATAAATGCCGTTGCGACGAGCCAATCGCTCATTCCGAGAAACATGATAACCTCCAAAAAATAACAAATTTGAAAAATATACCACAAATTTCCAATTTTTTCAAGTAAAAAAATGTAATTTCCGGCAGATAGGCAAATATTTATTTCCAGCTGGAAAGTAAAAAATTTACATACCTGTAAATATTATGTTGAAAAAATACTCATACAGATTTGAATTTTTACGAAAGCATGGTATATTGTCATGTGTCAGGAAGCGGTTTTTCACCTCAAAAATCCTTCCGGAAGAGATTTTGTCATGAATAGAGAATTATTGGAAACATACGCAGAACTTATTGTTGCGAAAGGTTTGAACCTTGACCCCGGTCAGGAGGTTATCATTGTCGCCGGACTCGATCAGCCGGATTTTCTCCGTATGACTGTGGAGAAGTGTTACCGGCATGGCGCAGGCAAGGTTATTGTGGATTTCCGTGATATGCCCCTTGCCAGACTGGACAATATTTACCAGAGTTGTGAAAAACTTTCTGCAATGGAGGAGTGGGAGATCGCCAAACTCAAGTGGCGCAGCGAAACACTGCCCGCTTTTTTGTGGCTTGATTCCGAAGATCCGGATGGCATGAACGGTGTTGATCAGGAAAAGAGGGCGGCGGCACAAAAGGCACGTTTCCCCATTATCAAACCCTTCCGTGATGCTATGGAAAATAAATACCAGTGGTGTATTGCCGCTGTTCCCGGCAGGGAATGGGCGCGCAAGGTCTTTCCGGGAGTCTCTGATGCTGTGGCGGAGGAGAAACTCTGGGAAGCGATATTGCAGGCTTCACGGGCAAACGGGGATGCTGTGGCCAACTGGGATGAACATAATGCCACTATTCACCGCCGGTGTAAGATACTGAATGAGTACCGTTTTGCCGCTTTGGAATATCACTCATCCAACGGTACTGATTTCCGTGTGGGATTGATGGAGCATGGTGTTTTTGCCGGAGCAAGCGAAAAGGATCTTTCCGGCAGGGAATTCAATCCGAATATTCCCAGCGAAGAGGTCTTTACCACGCCGAAACGCGGGGAGGCAGAGGGGTTGCTTGTGGCAACCAAGCCTCTTTCGTGGCAGGGGACGCTGATAGAGAATTTCTCCATCCGTTTCAAGGATGGCAAAGCTGTGGAAGTGAAGGCGGAAAAAGGTCAGGAAGCGTTGGAAAAAATGATTTCCATGGATGAGGGTGCACCATATCTGGGCGAATGTGCCCTTATTGGAAGCAACTCCCCCATAAACAACATGGGAATACTCTTCTACAATACCCTTTTTGATGAAAATGCCTGTTGCCATGTTGCTCTGGGCAGGGGCTTCGATGTGTGTGTGGAGAATTTTGCTGATTATACACTTGAAGAATTGCGTTCAATGGGTGTCAATGACAGTATGATCCATGTGGATTTCATGATAGGCAGTCCTGATATGGAAATAACAGGAGTTACAGTTACAGGAGAAAGAGTTCCCGTTTTCCGGGCAGGAGAGTGGGTTTTCTGATAAAGAAGTATTTTGAATAAATAGCAGTGCGGATAGCCGGCCTCCCCCATTTTCCCCCCATAACAATGGCTGGCATCCGCACTGCTTCTTTTTTGCAGTGTTCTGCTTTTCCGGTAATGTTGTTTCTTGAAGGGGACAATACAGCAATAAGCAATCTTTTGCGAACCTTCCGATGGAAGAGTGCGGCAAAAGGATCAATTCCAGCCTTTGCTGCGGCAGATGGTTTCGTAGGCACTGTTGATCTGCTGGATTTTTTCTTTTGCTTTGTTGATGACTTCTTCTGACATGCCGCTGCCCTGGGCCCGGTCGGGATGGAATTCTTTGGCTTTCCGCCGCCATGCTTTTTTGACCTCTTCACGGCTGGCATCCGGGCTTACGCCCAGTGTACGGAAAGATTCTTCAAGAGAATATTCCCCGTTACTGCTTCTGTTGCTGCTGTTTCGGGAGCTGCTTGCGAAAAAGTTTTCAACTGCCTGTACTGCATTGAATACTCTTCCGGCTTCGTACAGCATATTCTTTTCGGCTTCTGTGACAACTCTGTCTACTGCCGCCAGAGCGCAGAACATATTTATGATGTTATATTTTACCTGAACAGGGGTGCCGCTTCCCGTCAGGGCGGTATTCAAATCCCTGACTATGGTCAGGAAATCACATTCAGAGTCACGCCCTTTGTTGAATTCCAGCTTCATCTGACTCCGCATCGCCGCTGTTAAACGCATGGAGAGCATAAGCTGTCTTACGAAATTGGCCTCTTCCTGACTTACTCTGCCGTCAGCCTTGGCAAGTTTTCCCAGCGCACGGAAAAGAAGAGCAAGTGAATGGGTGCTGCGCTGTTGCTGCTGTGCCGCCTGGGCAGAAGCAGATGAACCACCGAGAATATATCCCAGGCCGCCGCCGATAGCTGCACCCCACGGCCCACCGATCACGCTGCCGATTATTGCGCCAAGTATTCCTCCGCCAAGTCCCATTTTTTTCCCTCCGTTTGCAGCTGTTTGAAAATACAGTGTCATAATATATCATAATAAGTGGAAAGAGTCAATAAAAACAACAGTTTTTCTTGACAATTACCCATCTTAGTTGTATTTTAAAAGAACGGAATTTTTTTAACCCAACCTGTGAGGAAAAATAAAATGGAATCTGCAGACTACAGCATCCGCAGTATGGTGGATATTATCGGGAAATCACCGAAGGATTTCACCAAAAACGACATCATCACCTACATCCGTGACAATGGCATACGCCATATCAATTTTCAGTATCCGGCCAATGACGGCAGACTCAAGACCCTGAATTTTGTTATCAACGACGGTGCTTATCTTGATGAGATCCTTTCCTGTGGTGAACGTGTGGACGGTTCAAGCCTTTTCCCTTTTATCGAAGCCGGCAACAGTGACTTGTATGTTGTGCCGCGTTTCCGTACGGCTTATCTCGATCCTTTCTGCGAACTGCCCACAGTCAATTTTCTCTGCGCTTTTTATACCAAGGACGGCGATCCCCTTGAGAGTTCTCCGGAATACACCCTGCACAAAGCCTGCGAAGCCTTCCGCAAATCCACCGGTATGGAATTTCAGGCCATGGGCGAACTGGAATATTACGTCATTGCAGAAGATGACGGCGCCTATCCTGCTGTTGATCAGAAAGGTTATCACGAATCAGCTCCTTATACCAAGTTCGGGGCCTTCCGTCAGCTGTGCATGAATTACATTGCCAAAGCCGGCGGTATGATCAAGTACGGCCACTCCGAGGTCGGCAATTTCTCCCTTGACGGCAAGATTTATGAACAGAACGAGATCGAATTCCTGCCTGTTGACGCCGAGGAAGCCGCTGAACAGCTTATGATCGCCAAATGGATCATCCGCAATCTGGCTTATCAGGAAGGTCTTGATGTGACCTTTGCTCCCAAAATCACTGTGGGCAAGGCCGGCAGCGGTATGCATGTCCATTTCCGGGTCATGAAAGACGGGGTGAATGTAATGCAGAAAAATGGCGCACTCTCCGATGAGGCCAAAAAAGCTATTTCCGGACTCATGGAACTCGCTCCTTCCATTACTGCATTCGGCAATACCAATCCCACCAGTTATTTCCGTCTGGTTCCCCATCAGGAGGCCCCCACCAATGTCTGCTGGGGCGACCGCAACCGTTCTGTCCTTGTGCGTGTACCCCTTGGCTGGACAAGCAAGAAAGATCTTTGCAGTCAGGCCAATCCCGGTGAACCATCCAGCGCATACGATACGAGCCAGAAACAGACCGTGGAAATGCGTTCACCTGATGGTTCTGCCAATGTTTATCTGCTCCTTGCCGGATTGGCTGTTGCCTGCCGGTGCGGTTTTGAAAATCCGAAGGCTCTTGAGGTTGCCGCAAAAACATATGTCAGCGTGAATATCCATAAGGATGAAAACAAGAGTCTGCTGGATTCACTCAGCGTTCTGCCGGACAGTTGTGCGGCTTCTGCCGACTGCCTTGAGGCGCAGCGTGCAGTTTATGAGGCGGAAGGTATCTTTTCGCCTGCCATGATCGACGGTATCATCGCCAGTTTGCGTTCATTCAATGACCGTACTCTCCGTCAGGATATCGGCAGCGATCAGAAGAAGATCCTGGCTCTGGTTGAAAAATTCTTCCATTGCGGATAAGATATTATTGAAAAGAATGGCAATATTCCCTGCTTTGCGGGGAATATTGCCCTGTTTGTTTTCAGGAGTGCAAAATGACAGCAGTGATTTGGGCATTTGTCAATATGGTCTTTGCCGCCGGTAATGATTTTCTTTTCAAATGTTATGCACGCAAACCCCGTTCCCAGGGAATATTTGTTGCCGTTATCGGGGTAATATTTTTTATCGTTTCATGCAGTTTGATGCAGCAGATGCCGGAGAATTGGACAGCCACGATAGTATGGGGTGTGATTTCCGGTTTTTTTTCTGTATGCGGTAATATAATAATGCTTGATTGTATGCGGACGCTGCCTGTTGGAGTATGTTCCACCATATACCGTTTGAATCTTGTGCCGGTTACATTCGGAGCGGTTTTGCTGCTGGGGGAAAAACTTGAATGGTTCCAATACAGTGCCATTCTGCTTGCCTGTATAGCGGTATTGGGATTCATTCCCCGCAAATCTGATAAAAAGGCAACGGTGGCAGGCGTGATATTTATGGTTATTGCCGCTTTTATGCGTGCCGGAATGGGTTTGAGCTACAAATACGGTTTCCTCCATGGTGCAGATGAGAAATGTGTGGTGGCGATAAATGGTATTTTCTGGGTAGCGGGCGGATTGGTTTATGCTTTTTATGTATGGAAGCGAACCGGTGGGGCAGAGCGTTTCCTGCCGGACGGAAAGGTGTTGGGCTACGGTGTGCTTTCCGGGGCTCTGGTTGCCGGGATAACCCTTACGATGGCACAGGCTTTGAGTCTGGGGCAGGCGGCAATTGTGCTGCCGATCATGCAGATGAGTTTTCTGTTGACTGCTGTACTCGGAGCGGTATTGCTGAAAGAAAAACTTTCTTTTGTTAATATTGTTGCCATGCTCTGCGGGGCTGCCGCCATATTGCTTCTCTGCTGAAAAGTAAAAAAAGAGGGGTTGTTGCTCACCTGACGGTGTTTTGCAACAACCCCTTTTTTGCGTAAAGCAGTTTTACAACTGCCTTTTGACGTTTATGTCAAATGTTGCTTACTCTTCGGAGAAAGCATCTTTGCCGGCGCCGCAGTCCGGGCAGCACCAATCATCGGGCAGATCTTCAAAAGCTGTTCCGGGTGCAACACCCTGGCTGGGATCGCCGTAAGCAGGATCATAGACATAACCGCAGGGGCATGCATACTTCTTCATAATTTTTTCTCCTTATATTATTAGTTTTTCAGCGAAGGTCTTCTGCAACCTTCTGTGCCTGTTTTGAAATATTTTCCAGATCTTCCCTGCCGGGAACGTATTTGACAGCCAGCGGAGCTGCAAGCGGCATGGTAAATCCCATATCTGTCATTGCGGCATGGAGATTTTTGGCGGCTTCGCCGCTCCAGCCGAAACTGCCGAATGCAATACCTGTCATATTTTTGGGTTTAAGTCCTTTCATGTATGTTACGACATCAGCCAATGTGGGATAGAGCTGATTGTTCATGGTAGGACTGCCCATGGCAATGATCCCGGCATCCATGACGGCGGTCATGACTTCACTGCGGTCACATGCTTGCATATTGTAAATATCCACCGGCAATCCGGCATTGCGGAACCCGTCGGCGATGGCCTCGGCAATGGCTGCTGTTGATCCCCACATGGAATCATAGACCACCATTGCCCGGTTCTTTTCTTCCTGCAATGCCCATTTGCGGTAATTGGCAAGAGGCAGGGCGCAGTGTTCGCCACGCCACAGGGGACCGTGGTCAGGAGCAATGATATCAATATCAAAGTTCAGTGACGGCAGGGTATCCAGCAGGGCGATGATTTTCGGGGCCTGCAAAAGCAGAATATTGGCAAAGTATTTTTTCGCTTCCGTTTCCAGCTGCCAGTCCGGGAGCTGGTCGGCAAAAAGTTCAGAGGATGCCATATGCATACCGAAAGCATCCTGACTGAAAAGTATTTTTGCCGTATCAAGATAAGCTGCCATACTGTCCGGCCAGTGCAGCATCTTTGTTTCCACGAAAGAGAGCGTTTCCGCCCCCAGTGAAAGTTTATCGCCTGTGGCAAGAGTTTCGATCGCCAAATCCCTGCCGAAATGTTCGCCGAGAGCTTTTACTCCCATGGGGCTGGCAAAAACCCTGTCAGGACGCAGTACAGATATTGTCCGGGGAATCGAGCCGGAGTGATCCATCTCTGAATGAAGACTTACCAGATAATCTATCTTGCCTGCGGGCAGGACGGAGAGTATCCGGGCGTACATTTCGTCAAAAAAAGGTGCTTTGACTGTGTCGATCAGAGTTACTTTCTCGTCGATAATGAGAAAGGCGTTGTAGGTTGTGCCGCGGGTCGTGGAATATCCGTGGAAATTGCGGATGTTCCAGTCAATGGCGCCCACCCACCATACATTTTCTGTAACTTTCACTGCGTTCAAATATTTGTCCATAAAATAATCAAACCTCCCAGAGTCCGTGGATGTTGCAGTAACATCTCACTTTGATTTTATCTGTTTGCGGAACGTAAAATTCCGCTTCCGGTGCTGATTCCGGCGCAAGAAATTTTGTATTGTTATAATCACCGTTAATGATCTCGATCCACTGTATATAATGCTCTGCAGTCATGGGATGCGGTATTGAACCTACTTTGACTTTAGTGCCGTTTGCCGTTGCCTCGACCACCGGCAGATGTTTCTCTGCTCCGGTATCGTTGTATTTCGGCTCCTGTTTCTGCATGGGTTCACCGCAGCAAACCGGGGTTGCGCCCTCTGCTCTGATCTCTACGACCAGACCGCAATGGGAACAGCGGAAAATTTCGTTTCTCTTCATTTTTATCCTCCTTTTTCGGGTTCACGTGGAATATAACCCGAAAGAGGGGTTCTGTCAAGAAAAAAACTCAAAAAAAGGCAAAAATTTCCCCTGTTTCCCGCCTGAAATGCCGTCGCGGGGCGTTTAGCGTCTTCATGCCGGCGGCGGTGAAAATACGCCACGGCGGATGAATCGTCCGTCAAGGGTTTCTGCGGCAGGTGTGTCAATGGTATTTTCTGCCGATACCGGAGTTGTTTTTTCAACAGCGATATACTCTGTCCACGGAACGTTGACAGTATGGAGGTTGCCGTCGCCCCCGCGTTTGACTACCTGATCAATGCGTGGAACGCCTTTGAAGCCGCAGGCAGTAACAAGGGCAGAGACTTTTCTGCCATTGGTTGTCATGCCGTGAACCTTCAGGAGATTTTCTGTGATACTTTCCGGGTGTCTATAGTAAGATTCTCCGTGATAATTGGCGATACTTTCCAGTTCCCATTCAGAAATTGTTGCGGCGTCAGTATCTGTTTTCTGCTGTTCCGGGCGTTCCTCAAGATAAAGCGGCACTGTAAGCAGGGGGGCAAAGGTGAAATAGATCCGGCGGAAGAAATCCTCAAAACGGAATTGCAGATTTGCCATAATGATTCTGAGATCGTATTCATCAGGCTGTGCCGGGTCTGTGGAGAAATCCAATGCCGTCAGGTGTTCAGCGGCAATGGTTGTTATCATACGGCTTTTGTAGTAATGGAAATCATCGCCGAAGCCAGTTTTGCAATCGTTCAGCAATTTTACCATATATTGCTGCGCCAGCGGAGTGTAAAGCAGACGGTAGGCAATTTCATCATCACGGTCGGTGGAACAGAAAAGCAGTTCAAAATCCCGGTTGCTCAACATGGTGTAATTGCTTTCATCTTCCAGATTCTGTTCAAATTTTTTAAGCCTGCTCATTTTGATGCTTTTGCCGATGGATGTAAAGAGAGAACCGCCTGTCCCTGAAAGTGAGGAGGGGGAACGGGAGAATGACAGTTCCGGAGCGGCATCGTGTCCGGATATCATGATCTTCTCGTCGTTGAATTCCGGAAAAGGTTTTGTGACACTGGCTGTCAGTATTTCGGTTTTTGTTACTGTTCTCGTACGGCCATTGCTGTCTTTTGCCAACGCCCGCCAACGGATGGTAAGCGATCCGGTGTATGTTTTCTGCCCCCATTCAAAAGATCTGGTGTTGAGAAAAAGAAAAGGATAGCCGAAAAGTGTTCCGCTGTGGCTGTGTTTTACAGACCTGGTTTCAGTGAATTGACGGGTCATGCCGAAATTTTCCATGAGATCTTCAAGCAGTTCACGGGACAGGAACTTGTCAAAAACAGCATGGGGGAAAACTTTTTCTATGATATTTGTGATGCTGTCCCAGCCCAGCAGTGTAAAAAGAGGGGCAAGCTGTTCCCGTGCTGCCGCGATTTTCCCGGCAATGGCACTGTTCAGTTCTGCAATCCGCTGTCCTGTGCGGCGTATGGCAGGGATGCAGCTGAGGCAAAGTACTGCTGCTGCCGCTGCACTTATGAGAATAAATACTGTCCAGTGTACAGCGGTCACATTTTCCCCTTTGCTTTTCATTGCCCACAAGCCGAGTCCCCCGATCACGATCAGGAAGATAAGCAGCAGAGTTATCACTATCAGGAAGATTTTTTTTCTTTCCATAGCATCTCTCTGCCGGATCAGGTGGTTGATTTCATTTGCCAATTCCGCATTGGCAACCGTGTCAATACCTGAACGATCAAGAATATCACCCAGAAAGGCTTTTGCCTGTTCTGAAAATTCATCTTTCAGATAATTGGCAAAAAAATCAACCGGATCGTGATCGTAAATGCTCATCAGAAGAATACTTCTCTTGCTCTGGCTTTGGTTTCAGCAGAAGCTGTAAAAGGTATGCGGGTGGTATAGCCGTTTCTTGCCGCAACGATCATTTTTGTGGGCCACTGGTACAGAGAGGTGTTCCAGAGGGTCACTGAATCGTTGTAAAGGGTTCTGGCGGCTGTGATCTCTTTCTGCAGCATATTATTCTGGCGCATTGCATCGGCGATCGTCGCATGTGCCTTCAATTCCGGATAGGCTTCCACCTGCGGGAATATCCTGTTGAATGAACGGTCAACTATGTTGGAAACTTCGTTGCGTTCGGCATCTGCCATTGTGCCGCCGCTGCGGAGAGATGCAACAGCTTTCATAACATCCTTGTCCAGATCAATGGCTTTTGCCACCAACGGGGCAACATTCTGGAGTATCATTACCCGCTGTTCCAGATAATTGTCGATCTGTGAGGCATCGGCCTGTATTTTCTGCTGCAGCTGTCTGAAATAATTTGCCGCCCCGATCTTCATGAACATGAATATCAAGCCCGGAAGTATGCCGAGGCACCAGAGGATGATCTCGAAAAGTGTCGAGCCGAATCCCACCTTGACCGGAAGTTGTTTTTCTATAACATTTATATCACGTCCTGCATTGTTCACAAAACCTGTCATTTCATCCAATTCATTAGCCATCTTTCACATCTCCTGATGATTTAATTAAGTGTGTTTGCTTCTATCCAGTCTGCCATGGGTGCCGGATCATCCAGCCCGTGAGGATGGTGATTCCCCGGATGACGGAAAACTTTCAGGGAGCCGCCGAGAGCCTTTACTCTGGCCTCCATGACATCGGTGTTTTCTGCGATCGGCACGATCTCGTCTTCTGTCCGGGCGGCATGAACAAGGGGTACCCCTGCCTGCAGCAGAATACCAACATTGTCTATGGGCTGTGGATAGGCAAGAGCTTCTGCCTCATCTGCAAAATGGTAATCGGCAAGGAGTTTTGTCCAGTCATCCGGACTGCCGGGTCCGATACCTTTGCCGCCGGGCCAGCTTTTGAAGTCACAAACTGGATTATCCGCATAAACACAGCCTGTTTTCTCCGGATTTGCACTCGCCCAGTTGTACACATACAATCCGCCCCGGCTCAAACCCAGCAGGACGGGGCGGGAATGGAAGCCGTGTACTTTGGTCAGAAAATCATAGAAAGTATTGAATTTCTGCATGGCATCGGGGCAGCCGAATGTGTTGCCCACGCTCATGAAGCATAAATACCAGCCCCGGCGGAGCATTTCCAATTCAAATTTCGGGAACGCTGTGAAAAATTCTGCTTTCCATACCCATCTTTTTCCAGGAATGGGGTTTGCCGGTTCCACAACGATACACGGACAGCCGCCGAAGTCAAATTCATGCATTGTGTAACCTGAATATGGGGAAATTTTGTCGTTTTCAAAGTTCATAACAGTACCTGCCTTTAAGTTAGATTTACTTTACATGTTTCGGGGAATATAGCATCATTCATAAAAAAAAGCAAAAATTTCTGCAAAAAAAAATTTGCATTATGCAAAAAGCCGGTATATAGTTGACCAGAAGCGCAGAAAACGGTTTTTTGCGCAACCTACATAACCTCCGCAAATAAAGGAGAAAAAAATGAAGAAGTCTATGTTGTTTGCAGGTGCCGCCGCGATTGCAATGCTTGCCACAGGATGTGCCGGTGTTGCTGTTACTGACGGTATGCCCTCTGCCGCTTCCATGGCACCGAGTTTCTATGCCCAATACAAAGCTGGCAGCATAGTTCCTGCTGTCTGCGGACAGGGCTGTGAAGTCGTCGCCCGTAATGTTGTTGCCACTGCTGTCACAGAAAGCTTCTTCGGCTGCGTTACTCTCGGAGATGCCTCCTATGCAACTCTCAAGGCAGCAATTCTTGCCCAGGCTCCCGGCGCAAATGAAATCACCGACGTTCAGGTTGATTATGAAGTCAACAACGTTTTCGGCGTGAACAAAGTCACCACGATCATGACCGCTACTGCTATCAAGAAATAATTTTCTCTGATATCCCCCGGCTGCTGCGCACCGTGTAAATGGTGGGCAGCAGCCTTTTTTGTTTCACAATCCTCAAAAAATGTGACTGCACTCTTTGCCGGATAAAAAAAAGACGCCTGATTGAATACTCAATCAAACGTCTTTGGTGTCAAAGGTTTTCAAACCTCTCAGCGGTGACGCATTTTGTCTTCCCGGTGCTTGATTTCACTGGGTTTTTCATAATGACGGCGGTTCCGCAGTTCTTTGAGAGTACCTTCCTTGTCCAGCTTTTTCTTCAAACGGCGCAATGCGCGGTCGATGACTTCGCCCTTCTTGACACGGACTTCAGTGTACATAGACATAATAATTCACCCCCTTTCACCTGTTTATGTTGTTATCAATCATTGGAATACCCCGCTTCATCAGCGAGCATGGATTTAAGTTTGCTCAATGCCTGATTCTGTATCTGGCGGACACGTTCACGGGTCCTGCCGATAGCCTGACTGACCTCTTCCAGAGTACGTTCCCTGTAACCGTCCATGCCGAAACGCATTTTCAGAATCAGTTTTTCCCGTTCTTCCAGATCATCCAGCAGTGCGACAAGTCTGTCAACTGATTCAACATCGCTCAATATCTGATCCGGAGTAGTGGCGGCACGGTCTGGAATAATATCCTGAAATTCCCCTTCTTCGCCCTGCTGGATGGGGTCGTGGAGCGAAAAAGTCCGCAAATCAGCCAGGCGCAGACCGGCAACCGTACGGATGCTGAAATCAAGATGTTTGGCGATTTCGGCATCGGTCGGTTCTCTGCCCAGATCTTCCGCCAGCTTCATTTTTACAGATTTTATTTTGGTGATCTTGCCTGCGGACTGCACCGGAATACGTATAGTACGGCTCTGGTTGGCAAGGGCACGGCGCATGGACTGTTTGATCCACCAGGCGGCATAACTGGAAAATTTGGCACCCTTGGCAGGATCAAACTTTTCAACTGCACGCATAAGTCCGATATTGCCTTCGGAAATAAGGTCGAGCAGAGGCAGCCCCAGACCTTTGAAGTCATGGGCGATCTTCACCACCAGACGCAGGTTTGCCTTGATAAGCACATCTCTTGCTGCTTCGTGGGCGAGAGCATCATCACCGTGGATCTTTTTGGCAAGGTCGGCCTCTTCTGATTTATTTACAAGGGAAATCAGACCGATCTCCTCCATATACAATTTCATGGTATCGTTTTTACTGCCGCCGGCAACACGGCTCTCCAGAGCTGTGCGGCGTGCTGATTCCTTTTCCGCCTTTGTCCGGGGCTTGTCTGCTGCAGAAACAGAACCGGGACGGCGCAGACGTACCTTGGGCGCATGAGTTTTAGCCGCAGGAACATAATCACGTTCCACGGGGCGGCTCGGTTCTTCTTTGACAACAACCTTTCTGGGCGGCAGGTCAGCGTAATCCAAATCATCACTCAGGAAGTCCTCTATGGCATCATTGACATCTATATCTGAATTTCTCAATTCTTCCTGCATTTGCTCAAGATCATAGTAACCCATTCTTTTTGCAATGCTCTGAAGCTGTTCTTCCGTATAGACTTTTTTAGAGTCAGCAGGGGATTCCCCTGCGGCCGGTGCCGGCATGGCAGATGAGAGATCTTTTGCTGTATCAGCAACGACATTTTTCACTTCTTCCGAACTCTTCCCGGACCGTGCTTTTTTTTCTGCCATGTTCGCTCCCTGTTTTTGTATTGAATGATACACCTGCTGCAGGCTTCCGCACTGGTTTATGCACCGTCTGTCAACGACTTTCCTGCCGGAAAATCTCTCTGTTGAACAAACGGTCAGTCAAACAGCACTGCGCTCTGCATCAACTGCATTACTGATGATTGCGGAAAATTTTTCAGAAAAAAACATTTTCCACATTGTTTTTTTGAAAAATCGGGTTTATAGTAAGGAATACTGCACGGAATAGAGACAGTACCCCAAACTCTCCGAAACAATATTATACACCCGAATGTTTGATTTGTCAACTGTTATATGTTAAAAAAACTTGTAAATTTTTTAAAAAAGCCATCCGGCGGTGCTATAATTTTTGAAGACAGCGGTGTTTTGCCCTATCTTGTTTTGCGTTCACTCCTGAATTCCGGGGCTGACAGTCGGGGCGTTATTCTCTGTCAGAGGCTTTCCGATGCGGAACGTCTTGCCGGTGAACTTGCCGAAATACAGAAATTTACAGGTTATGACGTTACTGTCGAACTCCTGCCGGAGGTCAGAACCACCAGACGGGGGATTTGTCCGGAAACAGAAGCGGAACGGCTGCGGGTGCTTGACGGCTTTGTACAGGGAAAGTTCCGCTGGCTTATTGCTGGAAGCGAGGCGATGCTGGCACATGCCATGCCGCCGTCGGCGCTTTTTGCCGGTGAAATAATATTTTCTCCCGGTGGAAATTATCCTTTTGAAGAAATAATTTCACGGCTTGTGGAATTTGATTATGATGATGAGTACGAAGTACATACTCCCGGTGAATTTTCCCGCCGCGGCGGTATAATCGATATTTTTTCGCCATCAGCCAAACTTCCGGTGCGGCTGGAATTCTGGGGAAATCAACTGGAAAGTATCAGGGAATTCGACCCCGCCACGCAACGGACTTTGCGCTCTGTCGATCAAGCCAGAGTCATACCCCGGAGCATGCCTGAAGCTGACGTCGATGATGCCGACGGATTTGATTATCTGAAGATGATACCGGGGGGGTGTTTGTGGGAAGTCGCTCCGGATGAGGTTACAAAACATCTGGAAAAATACTCCGGGGAAGACGGGGTGCGGAGGGTTGCTGCGATACGTGACAGTTATGTTTCCGCCGGGGCGTATATGCCCTTTTATGCGCCGGGAACTCCCGGTGTCCCGGCGGAAGATGCCGGAATACGTTCTGCATTTGCCGGAGTTGCCGCCGTGACGGAGTCTGCTGCGGCGGGGGATGCGGTCATATTGCGTGCCCTTGCCGGGGAATTGCGCCGCTGGCAGGCAGACGGATGGCAGATAGCCATGGTTACGCCTGAACCGGATGGAGATTTCAGCCATATGGTCAACTGGTGCCGTGAACTGAAGGTGGATTTCCATAAGGTGGAGATCGTGCCGGGGACACTGCCATCCGGTATTCTGTTGAAAGAAAGCAGAACGGCACTGCTTACAGAAAGAGAATTTCTGGGAATACTGAAAAAACGTCATGTTTTCAGCAATACAGAAAAGCAGGAACAGGTGCAGAATAATGATGTGGAGGCGGTCAAACGCGGGGAGGCGGCATTTCTTGCCGATCTTGACGAAGGTGATTATGCTGTTCATATCAATTATGGCATCGGGATATTCCGTGGGGTGCGGCTTGTAGAGGCAAACGGTGTCAAACGGGAGATGATGGTAATGGAATTTGCGGAAGGGGCAAAAATCATGTTCCAGCTGCGTCATGCCAACCTTATTCACCGCTATATCGGTACTGCAGGCAAGGTCACGCTGTCACGGCCGGGAACAGTCAAATGGGGCAGGGACAAGGAGCATGCAAGATCAAGTGTCAGGGAATATGCTGCCGATCTGCTGCGGCTGCAGGCGGTCAGGCAGAGTGTGAAGGCCCTTCCCATGCAGGTGAACCGGCTGGAAGAGGAGAGTTTTGCCGGACATTTTGAGTATCAGGAAACTATGGATCAGCTGCGCAGTATCCGGGAAATATACGATGATATGACTGGCGAACTGCCCATGGACAGGCTTCTTTGCGGTGATGTCGGTTACGGCAAGACTGAAGTGGCAATGCGGGCTGCGTTCCGTGCGGCCTCTGCCGGATATCAGGTACTGCTGGCGGCACCCACGACAGTTCTGGCACAACAGCATTTTTTCAGTTTCCGGGAACGTTTTGCGGCAACGGGAATGGTGGTGGAGATGCTTACCCGTTTTCAGAGTCCGGCAGAACAGCGGGGAATACTTGCCAGAGCGGCAACAGGGGGTGTGGATATACTTATCGGGACACACAGGCTCTTTTCGGAAGATATCAAACTGCCCAATCCCGGACTTGTGATAATTGATGAAGAACAGCGTTTCGGGGTCAAGCACAAGGAACGTCTGCGGCGGTTCCGCAGCGAAATAAATGTTCTGACACTCTCTGCCACTCCCATACCGAGAACTTTGTATATGGCTCTTGCCGGGGCGAGGGATATGAGTACCATATTCAGTGCGCCGTCACAGCGGCTGCCGGTGGAAACTGTTGTCTGCGAGGGCAGTGAAGCAATTATTGAAAATGCCATAAAGCAGGAACTGGCCCGGGGCGGTCAGGTGTTTTATCTGCACAACAGGGTACAGACCATTCAGTCGGTACGGGCGAAACTTGAAGCAAAGTTTCCTGATGTGCGTTTCGGCACAGCTCACGGGCAGATGGATGAGGAAGAACTTGAGGATGTTATGGGGCATTTCCTTGACGGCAATATAGATGTGCTTGTCTGTACCACCATAATCGAATCGGGACTTGATGTGCCTAATGCCAATACCATAATAATTGAACGTGCCGACCGCTTCGGACTGGCGGAGCTTTATCAGTTGCGGGGCCGTGTGGGACGCTGGAAAAGACAGGCTTATGCCTGGCTGCTGGTGCCGAGAGGCGAATTGATGACTGATGACGGTCACAAACGTATTGCCGCCATACGCCGTTATACTCATCTGGGGGCGGGTTTCAAACTGGCATTGCGTGATCTTGAAATACGTGGTGCCGGTAATCTGCTGGGCCATGAACAGTCAGGACATCTCAAAGCAGTGGGATTTGAGCTTTATTGCCAGCTGCTCCGGCAGGAAGTGGCAAGATTGCAGGGACACAAAGCGGAATTTCTGCCGGATGTTGATATTGAAATAGATTTTACCGGTATGGCGCATGAGGTTCCGGAAGGCCTGCTCCCATGCGGTATACCGCCGGAATATATCCCCAGTGCCAGATTGCGTGTGGGGGCGTACAGGCGTATGGCATGTATGGTGTCAGAGGAGGAGATCTCTGCATTTTGTGATGAAATGACCGACCGTTTCGGCAGGATCCCTCATCCGCTGCTGAATATGCTGGAAATGGTGCGCCTGCGGATCACAGCTGCCCGGCGGGGGGTTATAAGGGTACTGGTTGTAAATGATGTCTGTAAGTCGGAGGCCAAGCGGTCTTAGGA
>JAZSGI010000143.1:0-9639 GCA_045532655.1 Victivallaceae bacterium | reverse complement strand
GCCAAAAAGTGCCGGTACAACATATTGCTTTGAGCCTTTTTCCCCGTCCCCTTTCTGCCACTCTTTGTCGGTAAGCACCCCGTAAACACCGGCAGTTTTCCCATTTTTTGCAGTAAAACTGCAAATATCCAGTCTTCCCTCGAGAGAACGTTCCAATACAGGCTCGGTAAAGAGTTTAAGAAAAACAGGAAATTCTTTTTCCGGAAACTCTTCTGCAGGAAGCCGGTAAGCGGAAGCAGTAAACCCATCCCCTGTAAGAGTAAATCCGCCGTTACCGGAAGGGTCTTCTGTCAATATCCAGTTATGTTCCGGTATTTCCTGCGACTGCACATGTACGACCGGCAAACCATCCACATCGCCCCCTGCGGCAGCAATACGTTTTTTATACTCAGTCATACCGGAAACAAACCCGGTTTTGAAACAAAGCAGATACATGAGAGTATCTCTCCTGATCCTTCCGCCGTTATCCGCCGGATCCACACTGCTCAACAGGGTGAATGCCCTGCCGCAAAGTTCAGCAATTTCCCTGTTCTCCTCAAAATCACCGCCACCGGAACAATCAGCAAGCAAAAACAGGGTACGGGCAAGTTCCACCTGCACAAGTTCTTTTAATTCCTCATTTTCCACTGCCGTTGCCGCCGAAAGCCGTTTTTCCGCAGTCAGCAGCATTTCCCTGCGTTCACTGCCGGAAGCATCGATCCCCTGCCGCAAAGCAGTCATACCCAAAGCACACTGCATTAGCGGTGATGAAGTATCCCTGAACTCCCGGCACAAATGCTCCTCCAGAATACGGGCATCGGCACTTTCCCCCGCCAAAGCCTCCAGAGTATTGAATACCGCCATCAATTCCTTTTCATCCGTACCGGCCCATGCCGCAGAAATTGTACAGCAAAAACAACATAAGAGAATAATTTTTTTCATCATGATGCAAACTCTCTGAAGTTCTCATAAACATCGGCTATTTTCCGCAAATAGGCAGGAATATTCTCATCTCTTGCTTCTGCCTCCGGTTCTGTTTCCGGAACCTCCCTTGCCGCATCAGCCACTGACGGTTTCGGCTTTGTTCCTGTCAGGTAAAAGGCGACTGTATCTCCGGCACGATACTGCCTGCCGGAGGCAAGAGCCACCTCGTATGCTGCAGACCGTCTTCCTGTTCCCGCCTCCATTTTGCGTTTATAATTTGCCGGAGAATCGGAGAGTTTTTCGCTTTTTGCCATCATAGCAAGCGGGAACGCCCTTGTCCGGACTTTTTCCTCCCATTCATCACGCAAACGGGGCAAAGCACTGCCGTTACCATCCAGCAATGCCTTGATCATGGCGTAAATAAATTCCCGTAAAAATGGTTCCATACCTCTTGATTTCAAAGCTGCACCGGCTATTTCCACAGTACCGTCCTGACAGAGCAGAGCATAATTCTTGCTTTTATAGGAAAACATTGCCTGGTAAACGGCATCTATCTCTATATCGATCCCTTCCGGCAGTATCGCCTGTATTTCCGCCTGGAAGGTGTTTACTGCAGTGCAATCAGCCGGAGGGGAGAAATATACGCCGTCAGTATCTTTTTCTATGATACCTGCCCCCTTTTCCTGTAGAAAAGCACATATATTGTTCAATATTTCACGGCCTCTGGCAGTTACCTCTGCCGCCAGCGCAAAATCATTGAAGGCCCCCTGAGCAAAGCCAAGATATCCGTAAAATGAATTGATCATTATTTTGAGTACCTTCTGCATGACATCGAGTTTTCTCTGTTCTTCCACACTTCCGGCACTTCTTGCCCCGTCTTTCAGCTTCAACCTCATGGCACGGAGTTCGCTGATAAGCTGCGGAAAAACCTTCAACTGATCACGTTCCGGAGCCATTCCCCCTGCCGCCAGTATGGAAGGATACAAACTGCGTACGTCGCAATGCCAGACATTTTTTATAACTCCCGCCGTTTCCATTCCCACCAGAGCCCCCGGATAACGCACCACATCCTCCGGCAGCGGCAAAGCATGACGGGCAATGATGTACTCACTGACCAGCAAAGCATCCACTGTTGAACCGTTGCCCCTGGCAATAACCTCCTGCAGCGGCATGGGCAAAAAAACACTCTGATAAAAATAACTTGGCAGAAGTATTGTACTCAAAACTGCCGCAGCGGCACAATCATCCTCTGCGGCAATATTGAAATGCGCCGCTGCCGCCTCAAGAGTATTATCCTCCAAAACTCTTTTGACCGAATCATAAAAACAGCACAACATCCACAGATCCACCACCTGCCTGCCATAGATCTCCCAGCGCGGATAATTGATTTGCAGATCAGGCAGAGCAAAACGGCTGGGACGGCTGACCGGCACCGAACCGTCCCTGCCGAGAGCAAGTTCCACCTTTACGGCCTTCGCCCGCTTTGTCAGTAAGGGCAGTATCTCACGGCATATTTCAAATCCTTCCAGTACATCACAGTCAGTTTCCCGGAACCATGCGGCAAACTCTTTGAGCAGATCATGTTCATTACCGGAAAAAGTACGTCTGCTGCCGTCGGAACCCCTGCATACGATAGAGTCTATTCCACCCTTTGCAGTACATTTCACAGCTACAGTCATGCGCTTGAGTTCTTCAAAAGACATACCTTTGAAGGAACGCACCCCGCACAATGTCAATATCTGGGTACGCAGATCCCGCCACTGCCACACAGGTATCCTGTTTTTTGCGGCAAAACCGGTGAAATCCTGCCAACTGTCACGGTCGGGGAATGAAATCATTGTACGCCAGAACCCCTCTCCGGCAAGGGGAGTTATCTCCACATCTTCCATGCCGGGAAACTCTTCCGGCATACCATCCGCCGTAAGGATCACAAAGGGATGAAAGTCAAGTTTGCCGCTGAAAACCGCGCCGGCGGCATCACGGCCGAAAAAAACTGCCCCTGTACCGTCACTGTCATACTCCACTGCCGTAACACGTTCCAGCTGCGATACAGCAAGAGATATATTATTGTCATTCATTTTCTCCTCCTCCTTTTATCTTCATTCAACCGGGAAATCCCTGCCAAGCACATACCCGCCGTCAACCGGGAGGATAACTCCGGTCAAAGCCCGGTTGCCTGCTGCATAGAGAACTGCTCCGGCAATGTCACTGACCTCTGCCACTCTGCCGAGAACACTTGTCCGGCGGCTTTTGCTCAAAGGGTTAACAATACCACTTACCGCCAGTACAGGACCGGGAGCGACACCGTTTACCCTGATACCTTTTGTCCTGCCGAGAGCTGCTGCTGCTGCTGCCGTGGCAGAACGCAACGCCTCTTTTGAAGCCCTGTATGCCCCGAAAGGTATATGGTCAAGATCGGCATCAAGAATATTTATTACCGCCCTGTCCTCTTTATCCGAAGACTCAGCAAAGAGACGCATAAGTTCAAGGGGTGCCAGAAAGTTTATCCGCATAAAACGTTCATATTCATCCGTTTCAGATTCCCAGATACTTTTCGTGGAATAAACAGCCGCATTGTTTACCAGAAAATCCAACTCAATATCCCTGATATTTGCAAAAATTTCCGCCGGGGCATTTTTTTCCGCCAGATCAGCCCTTACTACCCTGTGTTTCTGCCTCCCCCCCGGCAGTGAAGCCGCAAGTTCCTCCGCTTCACGACAGGAGGAATTGGCGTGGATAACCACTGCCGCCCCGGCTTCGGCAAAAGCCTTTGCCACCGCCGCACCGAGCCTCCTGCCCGCTCCTGTTACCAGAACCCGTTTCCCCTGCATGGAGTCCTCCTCAGCGGATCTTCAAAGTTGCCAGCGCCATAAGAGCAAAAATCCCGGAAAGTATCCAGAAACGCACAACGATCTGTGTTTCTGTCCAGCCTTTGCGCTCAAAATGATGGTGAATGGGCGAGCAGAGGAATATTCTCCTGCCCGTAAGTTTGAAACTCATCACCTGCAGTATTACAGAAAGAGCTTCCATTACGAAAACCCCGCCGACCAATATCAGCAGCACCTCCTGCCGCACCATTACTGCCAGCAGACCGATAGCTCCGCCAATGGCAAGACTGCCTGTATCCCCCATGAACATGGATGCCGGATAACAGTTGTGCCATAGGAAACCGATACATGCCCCGATAAGAGCTGCGGCAAAGACCAGTGTTTCGCCGCATCCGGGGATGAAAACGATATGCAGATACTGTGAATAAATAGCGTTACCGCACAAATATGCAAAAACCGCATAAGAGAGTGTACAGGAAATAGTACACCCCACAGCCAAACCATCTTTACCGTCGGTCAGGTTAACTGCATTTGATGCCCCCACGATTGCCAGCATGGCAACAGCAGCAGCAAATATCCGGTTGGACACAACAGGCGTTTTGATGAACGGCACATAAAACTCCTTCATAAGTTCCCTGTATTCCGGCAATCCGGCAAGCACCCACACGCATATTGCTGCAATAATGATCTGTCCGGCAAGTTTTGCCTTGCCGGGGATACCGTCCCTGCGGCGGAAAGCTACTTTGGCAAAATCATCGGCAAAACCGATAAGAGCAAACCCGAAAAAACCGCCTGCCAATATCCAGCTCTGTACCGCCGACAGATCAGCCCACAGCAGATTGGCAGCAATAACAGCTCCCACAATAAGGATCCCGCCCATACTGGGAGTTTTCTCTTTTTCAGCGGCAATAAGTTCTTCCGGAATAAGACCTCCGGCATAACGGTTCGGCGCAGTGGCACGGAATGCCCTCAATTTCCTGGCAGTGATCCCACCGAAAAGCACAGTAAGCAGAAAGGCGGTCAGAGCAGCTCCGCCGGCACGCACGGTCAAATAACGCAACACCCACAAAGGCTCCCAGAATTCATGCAAACTGCTCAAATAATAAAACATGTTACCTCCTGCTCTTTTTTATATTATTTTTTTTATTGAATGTACATACTTCCGCAAGCGGGCAAATCCCGCATTCAGTCTTTCCCGCATGGCAGATCTGTCTGCCCAGAGCAATCAGAAGATGGGAAAAATTGCTCCAATACTCCGGCTCCAGACACCGGCATACCTCTTTTTCTATTTTCACCGGGTCATCCGAAGCAGTAATACCGATTCTTCCGGCAACTCTTTTCACATGAGTATCCACCGGGAAACCCGGTTTGCCGAAGGCATCTCCCAACAGAACATTGGCACTTTTGCGGCCGACACCGTCAAGTCCGGTGAGTTCTTCCATAGTATCCGGCACATTGCCGTTGTACAGCTCTGTGATCTTCCGGGCGGCAGCAACCAGATGTGCGGCTTTGGAACGGAAGAGACCGCAATTACGGATGACGTACTCAACCTCTTCCACCGGAGCGGCGGCAAGGCTTGCGGCATCGGGCCAGCGGGCAAAAAAACCGGGCGTGACGATATTCACCCTTTCGTCCCGGCATTGTGCAGAAAGCATGACCGCCACAAGCAGCTGGTACGGATTGTCAAAATTCAGCGCACAATGCAGTTTCCCCCATTTTGCCAGAAGTATACTGTGAACAAGTTTTACAAGGTCTTTGCGCTGTTTCAAGGTCATGGCAGTCAATACTCCGGCGATATAGAAAAAAGGGAAAAGTGGTAATGTTGATAATATGCCGTTTTTATTTGATTTTTCAAGTTTTTTTCAAAAGATATTCTGTAAAATTTACCAAAATCATCTCCCGGTTCCGCAATTATTTTTCAACTTTCCTGCCGGAAGAGATTGACAAAATACAGATAACGCTGTATCATAAAACAGATACAGGAGGAGAAATCAAAATGAACACTGAAAATTTTTCTGATATTGCCATTCTCGGCATGGGTACAATGGGCGCAAATCTGGCCCGCAACTTTGTACGGCACGGCATCAGGACAGCCATCTGGAACAGAACTCTGGAAAAGGCGGCTTTTATTGCCGGTGAAAGCCCATTTTTCCGTGTTGCCGTGACCCTTGAAGAACTTGCACTGCACCTTGCCCCACCGCGCAAAGTACTTATGATGCTCCCGGCAGGTACACCCACCTCGGAAACTGCCGGAGAATTGCAGGAGATACTTTCCCCCGGCGATATTATCATAAACGGCGCAAATTCAACAGCCGGGGATTCCGATGCGCTCCGCCGTTCACTTGCCCGCAAAGGCATACTCTATGTGGGACTGGGGATATCCGGAGGCAGCCGGGGTGCGCTGGAAGGCCCTTCATTCATGGCAGGAGGTTCCAGGGAGGGCTGGGAAGCAACAGCACCATTACTGCTCAAATGTGCCGCCGAATCCCCCTCCGGCAGCAAATGTGCGGCATATTTCGGCGAAGGCGGTGCAGGGCATCTGGTAAAAATCGTCCATAACGGCATAGAATATGCACAAATGGAAATAATCGCCGAAATATGCGATTTTTTACGGCGCAGTTACGGAGCCGGAGCTCCAATGATTGCCGACTTTCTGCAGGAACAGTCCGCCAGACACAATTTCCGCAGTTATCTTGTGGATCTGACAGTAAATATCATGCAGGAGGAAGATCCGGAATCACCCGGATGGCTGATCGACCATATTGCCGATCAGGCCGGCAGCAAAGGTACAGGTACGGCATGCCTGCAATACGCCCTGCAGGCAGGGTTTCCGCTGCCTGCCATGACACAGGCACTGCTGATGCGGCAGCTCTCTGCCTCCTCCCGGTGGCGCACCCACAGGATACCGGCGGCAGAAAGTACTTTCATAACCGGGGATTCTATTTCTGCCGACTGTATCGGCAGGGGGATGAAAGCAGCTATGCTGGAGACATTTGCCGAAGGAATGGCATTACTGGATACCATATTTGCCGACTCTGCCCTGCCCCTTGACATGGCTTTGCTGGCAAATGTCTGGAGCAACGGCTGTATCATACGTTCCGAACTTCTTGAAATATGGAAAAATCTGCAGTTCCCGGTGCAAGCCAATACCATATTCCCGCCGCAGCTCGATAATATGCTGATGACCCTGCTGCCATCATGGAAACAGCTGATCCTTACTGGAATTTCCTGCAATATCCCCATGCCGGCACTCACGGCGGCATGGGAATACTATCTGCTTTCCGGCAGAAGTGAATTGCCCACTTACGTTACCGCCGCCCAGCGGGACGCATTCGGCAGCCACATGTTCAAACGCAAGGGCGAAAACAAATATCAGCATCACAACTGGAGGCTGCCCTGATGAGCTGGCAATATAAATGGTGCATAGAGGTCAAACCTGCTCCTGCCATTATAGTACTGTTGGGAGCAGGTGGTGATCTTGCCCGCAGGAAACTTTTCCCCGCCTATGCCCAACTGGCGGCAAAAGAATTATGGCCGGAAGGGTCAGGGATCATCTGCTGTGCCAGACGGCCGTGGGATGATAACCTCTTCCGGGAATATGCAGCTGGATTCATGCCGCCGCAAAAGGAAGCGGAAAAAATCCTTGAAGATATGTATTTTGTGCCTGGGGACATCCGTGATCCACTCTTCGCTCAGGCATTGCGGGAAAAAATTTCCCGGCTGCTTGGGGAGTGGCAGGGGGCGGTTCCACCGGCTCTCATCTTTCATTTTGCCATGGCTCCGGCGGAGACACTTGCAGCAGTGCATACTCTCGGCAAAGCAGGACTTTTCGCTGAAACTTCTGCCATACCGTCAGTGCGTGCTGTTTTTGAAAAACCATTCGGTTTTTCAGGCCCGGAAGCCGGAGAGATGAACCGCAAACTCCGGCAGTTCCTGCAGGAAGATCAAATTTACCGTACCGATCATTATCTCGGCAAGGAAACCATACGCAACATTATGGTGACACGTTTCTGCAACAGGATATTTGAACCGGCATGGTCGGCAAAAGATATTGCCCGGATAATGATTTGCGCCCCGGAAACAACTGATGTTGCCGCCCGCAGTACCTATTACGATGCCTCCGGCTGCCTGCGTGATATGTTTCAGAATCACCTGCTGGAAATGCTTGCACTGACTGCAATGGACAGGCCGGCTGCTTCCGGTATCGGGGCTTTGACAAAAAGCAAAATAGATTTGCTTGAACATGTGAAAATACAGAAGGTTTCAACAGCCCGGTATGCCGGTTATACCGACCATCCCGGAGTGGCCCGTGATTCTCTGACCGAAACTGCTGCATGTGTCACTCTTGCCATAGATACTCCGGTATGGCGTGGGACAGAGTTTATTCTCTTTTCCGGCAAAGCTATGAATACAGGGGCAACAGCAGTCAAAGTGATATTCCGTCAACCGGAAACATCAATTTTCCCTCTGGTAAAGGCAGGGGATTTTGCCGGCAATATCCTTACAATAAACATTCAACCGCAGGAAAGCATGTCCCTTGCCATGCAAGTCAAACGTCCCGGTCCCAATCTGTGTATGGGGACAGCGGAAATGAGCTTCGCTTTTCCGGCAAAAGAAAATGCAAATGATCTTGATGCTTATGCCAGATTGCTGGTGGAGGCAATGCTGGGCGACAGAAATACCTTTGTTTCTGCAGAAATGATAGATGCCGGATGGCAGATATTTGATCCTGTTATTGCAGAACTCCGTCAAAAGGGCATAAAACCGGCAATATATCCGCAGGTCTCTGCTCCGGAAGATATTTTCCGTGAATTGATAATATGAGTCAAAACAATATATGGATCATCGCAGGTATCGTGGCAAGCGACAATACCGTACTTATAACAATGGCACTGCCGGCAAATTCGTGATCGCCGCCGTAATTACGGACAATAAGCACCGCGGCAGAACTGCCGGGCATCATGGCGACTATCATGGCACTCTGATACAAATTCTCTTCCAGAGGAATCAGCTTCAAAATAAATATTGCAATAAGCGGCATTATCACCAGACGGCACAGGGAGTACAGCATGACATCCTGAATATCACGATGTATTTTTCTGCATCCGTCTGGCAGTGCCGCTCCGATGATCACCAGCATCAACGGCACTGTTATATCGCCAAGCATTGCCACCGTATCCATGATTATTTCCGGCACAGGTATATTGTAAACCGCAACAGCTATCCCCAATACAGATGCAGCCAGATTGGGATTACAGAGTTTCCGCAATATCTCCCGCCGGTTTCCCCCGCCGAAAGGCAGCACACCTATCGTCCACTGACCGATGGTGAAACCGATACTCATCAGCAGAAGCAGGGCAATATGTTCCTCCCCCCATATTTCCTGAACGATTATCAGCGGCAGAAAAAGATAATTATTCACAGCACTCAGGTGAAGGAAACTGCTTTTCCGCTCCGGACTCTTATCCTGCAAGAGTAATGCACATGGTATTCCGGTAAGGAAAAATACCACAACCATACCGAACCCCGCAGCAGGCGGTATGAGTATCATCTGCCACCCCTGACCTCTCAACCCGCTGCTTACGGCATCAAATACCATAAACGACATGAGTATATCAATGGTAAAACGGGAAAATATCCCCAGCACATCCGGTTTGAGATAGCCCCGCCAACGGGCAAAAACACCGACCCCGAAAGCAAGAAACGTCTTTATAATCGCAAATATTACTTCTGTTATCATGATCTTATAATATACCACGCCGGCGGATATATTTCAAACCCATGTCAGGGCAGAGCTTTGATAATTTCTATTATTTCTTTCAATTTCCACGGCAGCGGATTCTTTTTGTGCAAATGCGGCTGGCTCCCGACGGCAAACTTTTTAAGTCTGCCGTCGGAACCGTAAATG
>JAZSGI010000199.1:0-9805 GCA_045532655.1 Victivallaceae bacterium | reverse complement strand
CAGGTAGCAACCTCAAACTACCCTTTGCAGCTCTTTGCGAATGGCATCTTTGCCATTTTTTGAATGACTTTTGAAATTACCTCATTAAAAGCTGAAAATTTTCACCGGTAATCAAGGGTTGATATATGAAAAAATGGTTGGTTGGTTTTGATATCGGCGGTACCAAATGTGCCGTTGTGCTTGGAAGTGTGGAAGAGGACAGATTTGAAGTAATCGCCAAATCGGTATTCCCGACTGCTGATTTCCCCGTTCCTGAAGAGTGTATCGGAAAACTCTGTATTGAAGCGGAAAAGCTGATTGCTGAACACCCGGAAGCCGAAGTCACCGCTGCCGGAATCAGCTGCGGCGGCCCCCTGGACAGCAAAACCGGTGTTATCCTTTCGCCGCCTAATCTCCCCGGATGGGATGAAGTTCCCATTTGCAGGATAATTGCCGGCCGGATGGGGATACCTGTACGGCTGTGCAATGATGCTGATGCATGCGCTGTTGCCGAGTGGAAATTCGGGGCAGGGCGGGGGGCTGCAAATATGGCATTCCTGACTTTCGGTACCGGCCTCGGTGCCGGATTGATTCTTGACGGCAAACTGTACAGCGGCAGTTGCGGTATGGCCGGGGAATGCGGGCATATCAGACTGGCAGAAGACGGCCCGGTCGGTTATGGTAAAAAAGGAAGTTTTGAAGGTTTCTGTTCCGGCGGCGGTATTGCCCGCCTGGGACGCCGGTATGCCGCAGAGCGGCTGCCGTTACCCTGGTGCCGCAGTGTTGACGAGCTTGACAGTATAACGGCGAAATCAATTGCCGAAGCCGCCGTTCAAGGGGATGCCGATGCTATTGCTGTTTACCGGGAAAGCGGAAGGCGGCTGGGGCAGGGATTGGCTGTACTTATTGATCTGTTGAATCTTGAACGTATCGTTATCGGCAGTGTGTTCCAACGCAGTGAAGCTCTTTTGCGCCCGGCAATGGAAGAGGTGCTGCAGGCGGAAGCTCTGCCCATGAGTCTTGCCCGCTGCAGTATAGTACCTGCTGAATTGCGTGACGATATCGGTGATATTGCCGCATTGAGTGTGGCTGCATTATGAACAAACCGGGAGTTGCTGCGAAAAAAATATGGGGTACAACGGCAATGCTTGCTGCCACAGTTTTGTGGGGTGTTGCATTTTCTGCCCAGAGCCGGGGCATGGAACATATGGGCCCCGTATTGTTTACAGCTTTACGTTCTGCTGCCGGAACTGCAGTTCTCTGTGCCGTGATATTGTGCATGGATATCTGCCGGTATAAAAAAGTTTCACTATGGGGCGGGACGTCTGCTGCAGCTGCAAAGAAACATCTTATTGCAGGAGGTATATGGTGCGGTATTGCCATAGCGGCCGCAAGTGTGCTGCAGCAGGCTGGATTGAAATACTCAACTGCCGGAAAAACAGGATTTCTTACCTCTTTGTATATAATAATCGTACCTCTTGCCGGATTGATATTTTTCAAGCGCAAAACTTCACTCATGTTATGGGCGGCAGTGGTTCTTGCTCTCTGCGGGACTTATTTACTTTGCGGAGGTGCTGCCAGTACTGGGCGGGGAGAATTGTTTGTGATCGCCTGTGCTGCGGTCTATGCGGTGCATGTACTCGTGATCGATAAATATGCTCCTCTGTGTGATTGTGTGCGGCTCTCCTGTATTCAATTTGCTGTTGCTGCTGTACTGACAACTGCAGGAGCTCTGATCGCCGGAGAGGAATGGTCATTGACTGGGATTTCAAATGCATTGCCTTTTTGGCTCTTCTGCGGTATCGGGTCCAGTGCCATTGCCTTTACCCTGCAAATTTTTGCCCAGAAATATCTGCATCCGGTAACTGCCGCATTGCTCATGAGTCTGGAATCTGTTTTTGCAGTTATCGGCGGATGGTTGTTTTTGCAGGAGAGACTTTCTGCTGCGGAACTTTGCGGTTGTGCTGCGATTCTGGTTGCTGTAATAATTACTCAAATACCGGGTTCTGTTTTCTGCAGGAGAAAAAAATTTGCTGATAAATGTACTTTGCTGCAATAAAATTACGATAGGTGGATTTTTATGATAACAAACATGACTTCAGGCAGTCCTTTAAAACATATATTGATATTTGCCATTCCGCTTTTTATCGGCAATATTTTTCAACAGATATACAACATTGCAGATACTCTTATTGTCGGGCGGACGATCGGAGCGCAGGCGCTGGGGGCTGTTGCGGCTTCCGGGGCGATCGTTTTTATGGTTTTTTGTTTCTGCTTCGGTTTGACAAGCGGATTTGCTGTTATTACAGCACAGCGTTTCGGAGCCGGCGACCATGCCGGGGTGCGCCGCAGTGTATTTACCGGAACCATACTTACAGTACTTGCCATTGGTATCGTTTCCGCCGTAAGTCTGCCGACAGTGGAGTGGTCGCTGGCAAAATTGAAAACCCCTCCGGAACTTTTTGAGGATGCAGTTGCTTATTTGCAGATAATTTATTACGGTATTGCACCTGTTGCAGTTTATAATCTTCTTGCCGGATATGTCCGGGCTCTCGGGGACAGCCGCAGTCCATTGATTTTTCTTATTGCTGCAACTGTCGCAAATGTATTTCTTGATTTGTATTTTATTAAAGTTCTGGACTGGGGTATCGCCGGAGCCGCCTGGGCAACCATAATTGCTCAAATAGCATCCACAGCCGCCTGTTTTGTGTATGTGATCATCCGTTTTCCCATGCTGCGCTTAAAAAAAGAAGACATGGTATGGGATTGGAAATTTGCTTTTGAACATTTGCGTGTCGGCACACCGATGGCAGCACAATTTATTATTATTGCCATCGGGTTGATCATACTTCAGGCCGGTGTAAATCCACTGGGTGCTGATATTGTGATCAGTATCGGTACCGCCGGAAGAATACAACAGCTGATCATTCAGCCGCTTGTGTCTCTGGGGCTGGCAATGGCGACATTTTCTGCGCAGAATTACGGTGCCGGGAAGTTGGATCGTATCAGAACCGGAGTGCGACAGGCCTTGTTGACATCTGTCATCATCAGTGTTGTTTCCTCTTTTTGCTTATGGTGTTTTGCTGCCGGGGCGGCACGATTGTTTCTTGATGCAAATGAAGAAGATATAATAGAATACATTGTAAAATATCTCCGCATAATAACCGTTGCGATATTCATACTTGCCGCACTGTTTATTTACCGGAATACTTTGCAGGGCATGGGGCGTACGTTTGTGCCGTTTATTTCCAGTGTGATAGAACTTGCAGCCAGGATCGTGGTTATTTATTTTCTGGTAAGTAAATACGGGTTTACCGGAGCATGTTTTGTTGAACCTGCCGCATGGATAAGTGCTGCTGCTCTTCTTGGCGGGAGCTATTATGTAATAATGTTCAACTTGCAGAAAAACAAAAACATATCTTGCAATTAAATAAACAGACAACACTTTCCGGAAGAGCATTTCTCCCTGAAAGTGCAGACAATTGCAGAAAAGCTGTGAGGCAGAGAATTTATTCTTCTCACCTCATTATCCTGCCGGAAGACAGTTGATCATTGCAGCCGGAAAGAAGCGCCGGCTTTCTGGAAATCTGATACAAAATCCGGATATGTGACAGCTGCATCTTTTATGCCGTGCAGTACTGAAGGTGTTGTTGCCGCCAATGCCGCACAGGAAAGAGCCATTGCAATACGGTGATCTCCATGGGAATCAAGATCTGCAGCCCCATGCAGTCCGCCGGAAGGAGCCTGAACGCTCATTCCATCATCATATTCCCGGACGATTGCTCCCATTTTGCGTAATTCCATGGTCATCGCCTGTATTCTGTCGCACTCTTTATGCCTCGCCTGGGCAACATTAACAAGCCGTGTTTCGCCCTGAACCGTTGCAAAAAATGCCGCCAGCATAGGCAATGCATCCGGCGTTGCGTTGAGATCGAATTCCCCGGGGCGCATATTTTGACGTGAGTTGCGGACAATTACATCTGTACCGCATTTTTCGATCCTTCCCCCGGCGGATTCCAACATGGCAAAAACAGCCTTATCGCCCTGTGCGTCTCCAAAATCCAGACTGTGCAGTATGACTTCGCCGTTATCAGCTGCAGCCAGAAGACCTGCAGCCAGCGGGAAGGCTGCAGTGGAGAAATCTCCGGGCATGACCGCCGAAAAGGCTTTGAATTTCTGTCTGCCCGGTATTCTGAAATATGTCAGATCCGGCGTGTGTTCAACTTTTATCCCAAGCCGTTCCAACCAGTTGATTGTTATGTAAACATAAGGTATTTCGCACAGATCAATGACCTCGATTTCGGTCATTTCTGTATCTGTGAGCGGACATGAAAAAAGCAATGCGCTCAAATATTGCGAGCTTGTGCCTCTGACCTTTGTTTTTCCCCCGGTCAAGGGACCGCTAATGGCAAAAGGAGCTTTGCCGTTGGCAGAGCTTGCTGTACAGCCAAGCTGCTGCAGCGCATCAAAGAGCGGCTGCATCTGTCTTGTCCGCAAACTGGCATCGCCGTCAAATGAAATTTCTCCCGTGGCGTGAACTGCCAATGCCGAAAGCAATCTCATTCCGGTTCCGGAATTACCCATATCGACTATTCTGCCTGGGGTATGGAAGTTGCTGTCGACTCCCCGGACTTTCCATAATTTGCTGTTGCTGCGGTCAACCTCAGCCCCGAATTCAACAATAGCATCGGCTGTAGATATAGTGTCGTCAGAGGTCAGGGGATTGTGTATTTCCGATATTCCGTTTGCGGCGCAGGAGGCTGCAAGGGCGCGTATCGTATGGGACTTTGAACCGGGAACGGTAAATTCCCCCCGTATACAGGATGGCGTAATAGTGATAGAATTGCTCATAATATTTTCTTATACTTAAAAAAATCCCCTGTACGCATTTCGGCGGACAGGGGAAGATCCGGTCACATGACTTTAAGTCCAGGAAGATCCTGGGCATCAATAAGACCTTTGAGTTTACCGTCAGAATCCACTACGATAATATCAGAAATATGGTGTTTTTCTATAGTGTTGAGTATCTGTACCGCCAGAGCATCTTCGTTGAGTGTTATTGGGGATTTGATCATTACTTCACTCATGACTCTGTTCAGAACATTATCATCGTTTGCCGCACGGCGGCGGAAGTCTCCATCGGTAAAAATACCGATAACTTTCTCGTCCTTATCAACGATAATAGCAGACCCGCACCGGGCGTGTCCCATACGGTAAAGTGCCTCCCGCACTGAGGTGTCAACAGTTGCAGATGCAAAACGGTCTGCTTTGCGCATGATATCGCCGGCTTTCATCGTCAAAGCTCTGCCAATGGCACCGCTGGGATGACGGCGTCCGTAATCCTCTTTGGTAAAGCCGCGTTTTTCCAGCAGTACCAGGGCCAGAGCATCACCAAGAGCAAGAAGAGCAGTAGTGGTAGTTGTCGGAGCCAGCTTGAAAGGACATGCTTCCCGGGGGACAGGCATTTCAACGACAATATCAGAAAGTTTTCCCAGCCGTGAGTTGCGGCTTGCTGTTATGGATGCCAGCTGTACACCAAGGCGTTTTGCCGGATTTATCATAACCAGCAGTTCATCTGTTTCGCCGGAGTAGGAGAGGGCGATCAGCAGATCATTGGCTTGGAATATGCCGAGATCGCCGTGCATTGCTTCCACTGGATGGAGAAAAACTGCAGGCGAACCGACACTTGAAAGTGTGGCAGCCATTTTCTGCCCGATATATCCGCTCTTGCCGATACCGGTAAGGACAAGTTTACCGCCGTCATTGATCGTTTTGGCACATTTTTCGACAAGAGAAATAAAATCTTCACCCAAACCATTTTTTACAGCCTGGATACCTTCGATCTCGATATCAATGATTTCACGGGCTCTTGCAATAATATCAAACATCTTCAACCTCATTTAACAAAGCAGGCTTCCGCCTGCCGGAAATTTTTCAAATACGGCAGCTGTCAATTCCGGTAACAAAGACGCCTCTGGCTCCAACTTCCTGCAGCTGATCCATAATGGCATTTGCCTCTTTGCGCAGGATCATGGATTTTACTGCCACCCAGTCGGGATTGGCAAGAGGTGAAACTGTCGGTGCTTCAATTCCGGGAGTAATTGCACAGGCTGTTTCCAGAGCAGTTTTGGGAATATCGTATTCAATAAGGGCGTATGATCTGGCAACCAGTATCCCGCGCAATCTGCCGATAAGTTTGCGTACCGCAGGCAAATCAGCTGCGCTTGCCTCCCGGGCGATAAGCACTGCCTGACTTTCCAGAAGCGGTTCCCCGATAACTTTCAATCCGGCTTCGCGGAGTGTTGAACCGGATTCAACGACATCGGCAATGGCATCGGCAACTCCGAGCTGGATGGAAATTTCCACCGCCCCGTCCAGTTTGACAACTGCAGCTTCAACGCCACGTTTCTTCAGGTCGGCAGCAAGCAGTGAGGGATAGCTTGTAGCAATGCGCAGCCCGGAGAAATCCTCCGGCATCAGATTGGATTCCTTGGGGACAGCATAACGGAATGTTGATTTACCGAAACCGAGTTCCATGAGCTCTGCAACTCCGGAGTCAGAGTCAATAGCGAGATCACGTCCTGTAACGCCCAGTTCAATGATACCCTTGCCGACATAAATGGCAATATCCCTCGGCCGCAGAAAAACAAAATCAACATCATTTGACGCATCGGAAACAATAAGTTCCCTTCCGTAACGCTGGCAGCGGTAACCGGCGTCTTTGAAGAGATTGATGGTGCCTTCAGAAAGAGAACCTTTATTGGGAATAGCAATTTTCATTATATAATTTCCTTCGGTTGATAAGAAGGGATTCAAAGTTGTTCGTAAATATCATCAAGCTTAATATCACAGGCGATCATCATCACCTGCAGGTGATAAATAAGCTGACTGATTTCCAGACTTGCGGCAGCTTTGCCCTCGTGTTCTGCGGCCATCCATACTTCTGCAGCTTCTTCAACGACCTTCTTCCCGATAAAGTGCTTGCCTTTTGCCAGCTCTTTAACTGTTGAACTGTTGGGATCACCGGCTGCAGTTTTAGCTTTAAGTTCAGCAAAAAGACTTTCAAAAGTTTTCATGGACAGGCTCCGTGTAATTTTTTCTTGTTCATTGTTTATTATATAATATAACCTCACAAAACACTTTTCGCAAGCGTAAAGGATGAAATCCGCAAAAAAACAGCTTCTCTGATTGAAAAAACACTCTTCAAGTGGTATATTAAGGCAGGAACAAGTATTTTAACTGAAAATTACAGGCTGTATATGAAAGATTGTTTTATAACCGGTCGCGGTCTTGTTACCCCTCTCGGTATCGGGCTTGAGACCAATATTGCCAAATTGAAAGCCGGTATAAGCGGGATTGTTCCGTGCCGGGAATTTATAGAGCATGAACTTGACAGCCGGGTAGCCGGTGTTGTGCAGGACGAACTCGTTACTCCGCTGCTTGACCGCAAACAGTTGCGTTTCTGCCCGAGGTCCGCTGTAATGAGTGTCATTGCTGTTGCCGAGGCATTGAAAGAAGCCGGTTTTGCACCGGAGGATGTCAAAGGTAAAAAAATTGCACTTGTTGGCGGTGTTGCCGGTGGTGCTTTTGCTGAAGTGCATGCCAATGCTCAAGGGTACGAAATGCACGAAAATAATTTGCGGCATGTTTCGCCGTTTATCGTACCCAGAGTCATGCCGTCAAGTGCTGTATCGACCGTATCAATGATTTTCGGGCTTATTGGCGAAAGCTATGATATCAGTGCAGCGTGTTCGAGTGGTGCGCTTGCTGTTATGGTTGCCTCAAGGCTGGTCAAAAGCGGTATGTATGATATTGTGATTGCCGGAGGAGCAGAAAATATTGACTGGGTCAGTGCCCTCGGGTTTACTGCAAGCCGTGCGCTTTCCAGAAATTACAACGATGCTCCTGCCAGTGCCAGCCGTCCCTTTGATGCCGGGCGTGACGGTTTTGTGATGGGCGAGGGGGCAGGATATGTTGTTCTTGAATCCGGCGAAAGTATTGCCGCCCGTGGCGCAAGAGCTATCACCCGTATCAGCGGATTCGGGGCAAACTCAAATGCCAAAGATATGGTTGCGCCTGATGCAGAACGCGGTGCTGAAGTTATGCGTCTTGCTCTTGCAGAAGCCGGTCTTGCTCCGGAAGATATAACGTATATCAATACTCACGGCACCTCAACCAAAGTTGGTGATCCCATTGAGCTTGAGTCGATCGATGCTGTTTTCGGCAGCAAAGCTGCAGTCAATTCCACAAAATCCCAGACAGGACATTTGATCGGAGCTACCGGGGCTGTCGAAATCATTTATACCTCGTTAATGATGGAACACGGGTTTATTTCTCCCACAGTGAATCTTGAGGAACCTATACCGGAATTTGCTCATCTTGATCTTGTGAAAGAGCTGCGTGAAGGTGTTGATATCAAACACGCCCTGAGCAATAACTTCGCTTTCGGCGGCAGTAATGTTTGTGCAATTTTGAGCAGGTGTGATTGATGGCTTGCGGTAAACATCAGAAACTTCCGCCATGGATACGTATCAAAGTTCATGCCGGTGCGGAACGGGAAGAAGTTGATTCGCTCCTTGCTCAGTTGGGTTTGAATACTGTCTGTGCCGGAGCGCAATGTCCCAACCGTGCAGAGTGTTATCATCACCGTACTGCGACTTTTATGATAATGGGAAATGCCTGTACCAGGAATTGCAAATTTTGCGCCATTGAACATACTTCCCATCCTGCCCCGCTTGATCCGGACGAACCGGCAAAAGTGGCACTTGCAGTGGAGAAACTCGGTTTGCGCTATGCAGTTATCACATGTGTTACCCGCGATGATATTGCCGATGGCGGAGCGGCGCATTTTGCTGAAACCATCAAACGCATCAAGGCCTTGCCGGGGGATGTAAAGGTGGAGGTGCTTACTTCTGACCTCAAAGGTGATGTGGAGGCGTTGAAAGTTGTTTTGGAAGCAGGACCAGCAGTATTTAATCACAATATTGAAACTGTTGAACGGCTTTCTGCAGAGATACGCAGCAAAGCAACCTATCGGCGTACGCTGGAAGTTCTTCACAATGCAGCAATGCTCGGCAATGGTATTCCTGTTAAATCCGGTCTGATGGTTGGACTTGGTGAAACCGATGAAGAGGTTGAGCAGACAATGCGTGATTTGCGTGATGCCGGGGTGAATCTGCTGACGATCGGGCAATATCTTTCTCCCGGTGGAGATCATCCCCCGGTGGAACGTTTTGTTGAGCCGGAGAAATTTGAATACTGGAAAACTTTGGGGTTGCAGATGGGTTTTGCCGGGGTTGCCGCCGGTCCGTTAGTTCGTTCCAGTTACGAGGCCGGAAAATTATTTGATAATTCTGACAAAAATTAACAAAATTATTTGCAAAAACCCTGTTTAGGGTATATATTAAAAAACTGAAAATAACAGGGCGATTAGCTCAGCTGGTTAGAGCGCTGCTTTCACACGGCAGAGGTCGCGGGTTCGAGTCCCTCATCGCCCACCATTTTTGCTTTGCAAAAATGGTGAATGAAGCCTGAAAAGGCTTCGCTTCATGCACCGAAGGTGCGCTTCATGGCACGCAGTGCCGCTTCATACGCCGTCAGGCTTGCTTCATAAAAACGCCTTTTCAGATGAAGCAACTTCGTTATGAAGCATTTTCCGTTTCACTCCAAATATGAAGCATTCGCTTCGCTCATGTGATGTAAAAATGAAAAATGAGAGTTTTCTCGCTGTCGCGAGTAAGGATGATGTTTATGACTAAAAGTGCACCTGCGGTGCTTACACGGGCGGCAAGCCGCCTTGACTTTTTTCTTGTGCGGTGATATATTA
>JAZSGI010000017.1:0-11374 GCA_045532655.1 Victivallaceae bacterium | reverse complement strand
CGGCAGACCGCAGTCATTGATAAATTCACTTATGACCAGATCAGCCTCCACATCTGCAACTGTTTCCTGAAAATTATGGATGTCGCCGGAGGGAACCTCAAAAAATGTTGAAGTTGCTCTGCCGCCCCAGCCGTTGGAAATAAGTTCTATCTCCGCTTTCGGGAAAGCCCTGGCAAGTTTCCGAACCAGTATCTGCTGCCACTGGTTGCGGGCAGGCATATAGACACACTCGGTCACGCTGTCGCCCCAGGCAAGAATACGCACCTTGCCGCCGTTGCGGAGTTTGGCAAGCGTCCTGCTGATCCTGCCCGGCATACGGGGGTCAAGGAACGTGGGCAGTTCAGCCTCAATGACAGGGAAAATATTTTCATCACGCAATCTGTCGGTTTGGCAGTCAGTATAAATATTCACCAGTCTGATCTCGCCGGGGGCGGCTTCGGGAATGGGCGGACACCATGCCTTGCTGACACCCATGGCATAACGCAGATTGCCTGCACTGTCCTGAAAAACACTGTCTATACGCATAGGTATCCACTTATAACTTATACGCACAGAAGTATTTTCGCCGATAGCACTGTTTTCTGTTCTGCCGATCCTGCCCCAATAGGGTTCCAGCTTGTAATCAATTCCGGGCGCAAAGAGTTTGCCGCTGAGTGAGCGCACCTGTACAGTATTCGGACAGAGTGCATTGTAGGAAGAACATCCGCAGGCTTCAACCCCGTTGAGAGCGATACCCATGTTCCAGGAAAATCCCTCTTGGGCAACAGGGATGTTGCGGTATTTCTCGTCCGAAACAGTCATTATTTCCGGCGGCATCACCTCCACAGTTCTGCCATCAACAGTCAATTGCCACTGACCTATGATCTCAACAGTTGCCATAACTAAATATCTCCTTGTTTTCTGCCGCTCAAAAGCGGTCTGTAACTGTAATCGTACCGGGGAATAATTTACCACTTACTTAAGGAATTTTCCACTGCAAAGAATAAAATACATTGATTTTTTTGCGGCAGCGGCGGAATAATGGACTTTATCTGCGAAAAAGACCGGGAGAAACCGTTATATAACTTGAAAAATCACCAAAATACGATTACATTATAGTATATAGAAGAATATATTGATATCAATCAAACACCGGAAGGTTATCAATGAAGGAATATGATTTCAGTGCCATTGAAAAAAAATGGCAGAATTACTGGGAGGTCAACAAGACCTTCAAAGCCGAAAATGATTTCTCCAAACCCAAGCGTTATGTGTTGGATATGTTCCCCTATCCATCCGGCGCCGGTCTGCATGTCGGACACCCCGAAGGGTATACTGCAACAGATATTTACTGCCGCTATCTGCGGATGCGCGGGTACAATGTTCTTCACCCCATGGGCTGGGATGCTTTCGGATTGCCTGCAGAACAGTACGCTGTCGAAACAGGTACACATCCGGCAGTCACCACCGAAAAAAATGTCAACCGTTTCCGCAGCCAGATCAAGGCTCTGGGGTTCAGTTACGACTGGGACAGGGAAATCGATACCACCAGCCCCGAATATTTCAAGTGGACACAGTGGATCTTTATGCAGCTCCACAAGAAAGGTCTTGCTTATCTTGACGAAGTTGCAGTAAACTGGTGTCCGGCACTGGGTACTGTTCTTGCCAACGAGGAAGTTATCGACGGCAGAAGTGAACGCGGCAACCACCCCGTGTACCGCCGTCCCATGAAACAGTGGATGCTGAAAATCACTGAATATGCTGAACGTCTGCTGGAGGGGCTTGATAAACTTGACTGGCCCGAGGGCGTCAAAGAAATGCAGCGCAACTGGATCGGCAAATCCACCGGCGCACTGGTGGACTTTGCCATCGACGGCACTGACAGAACAGTAACTGTTTACACCACCCGTCCCGATACTCTTTTCGGTGCAACCTACGTTGTCCTTTCACCGGAACACAAACTTGTGAAGGAAATCACCGCTCCGGAATGTCTTGCAGCTGTAGAGGCTTATCAAAAAGAAGCCGCAAACAAGAGCGATCTGGAACGCACAGAACTTGCCACCGAAAAAACCGGTGCATTCACCGGAGCCTATGCGGTCAACCCCGTAAACGGCGACAAACTGCCCATCTGGATCGCTGACTATGTTCTTGCCAGTTACGGTACCGGAGCGATCATGGCAGTACCGGCACATGACACCCGTGACTTTGAATTTGCCGAAAAATTCGGTCTCCCCATCAAATGCATCATCTCTCCGGATCCCGAACTTGCCAAAGCTGAAGGCGTTGATATCGATGCTGTTCTCGCCGGCAAAGCCTGCTGGACAGGCGAAGGTGCCATGATCGCAAGTGCCAACGCTGAAGGACTGGAACTCAACGGGATGACTGTTGAAGAATCCAAGCCTGCGGCCATCAAGTGGCTGGAAAATCGCGGACAGGGCAAAGGAGCAGTCCGCTACAAACTCCGTGACTGGCTCTTCAGCCGTCAGCGTTACTGGGGTGAACCCTTCCCCATCATCCATTACGAAGACGGTTCTGTGGAACTTGTGGACGAAAACGAACTCCCGGTGGCACTTCCCGAAATGACTGATTTCAAACCTTCCGGTGATGGCGCACCGCCGCTGGCAAGAGCAGAAGAGTGGTGCAATTATGTGGACAAAGCCACCGGCCGCAAAGGCAGACGTGAAACCAACACAATGCCCCAGTGGGCAGGTTCATGCTGGTATTACCTCCGTTACATCGATCCCAAAAATCCGTTGAAAAGCTGGGATCCTGAACTGGAAAAATACTGGATGCCCGTGGATTTGTATGTAGGGGGCGCAGAACACGCCGTACTTCACCTCCTTTATGCCCGTTTCTGGCACAAGGTTCTCTTTGATCTCGGACTTGTTTCCACTGACGAACCCTTCCAGAAACTGGTGAATCAGGGAATGATCCTCGGAACTTCCTACAAAGATCCCCGTGGCGTGCTCGTCCCCAATGATCAGGTGGAATTCACCCCTGAAGGCCCCATCCGCACCTCTGACGGCGCAAAACTCGTGGAATTCCCGGCAAAGATGTCCAAGAGCCTCCGCAATGTGGTCAATCCGGATGAAGTGATCGCCGCCTACGGTGCAGACAGTATGCGCCTTTATGAAATGTTCATGGGCCCGCTGGAAGCAACAAAACCGTGGAATACACGCGGCGTGGAGGGAGTCTTCCGCTTCGTCAAACGTTCATGGAGGCTTATTGCAGACAATGAGATCGTCGACAGGGAGTGTACTCCGGAAGAAGCAAAAGTACTTCATGCCGCCATCAAGAAAGTTACTGCCGATCTCGACACCCTTTCTTTCAACACCGCCATAAGCGCATTGATGGTCTTTGTGAATGAATTTACAAAATCCGCTGATATGCCGAGAAAAGCGGCAGAAAATTTTGTGCAGATGCTGGCTGTTTTTGCCCCGCATGTGGGTGAAGAACTCTGGGAAATGCTTGGCCACAACAACACGATCGCTTATGAACCATGGCCGGAATGGGATGAAAAATTCCTGACCGAGGACAAAGTCGAAGTGCTTATACAGCTGCTCGGTAAGCCCAAGAGCCGTGTTATGATGCCCGCAAACGGCACTGATGATGAGTGGAAGGCTCTTGCATTGGCCGATGAGGCTGTTGCTGCTGCTGTTGCAGGCAAAACTGTACGCAAAGTTATTATTGCCCGCAATGGCAAACTTGTGAATATCGTCGCAAACTGAATTGAATTTTTACGGAGGAATTATGGCTACTGTTGTTAAAAGTGATGCATATAAAGCTGCAGGTGTGGATATCGATCTGGCACAAAAACTGCTCGGCGGATTGAAAGGTAAACTTGCCAAGGCAAAACGGCCTGAAATGCTTGCCCCCATCGGCGGTTTCGGCGGACTTTTTGCCATCGACCTTGCCAAATACAAAGAACCTGTAATGGTTTCCAGTATCGATGGTGTGGGAACCAAACTTGAAGTCGCTATGAAAGCCGGTAAATTTGACGGCGTCGGCCACGATATCGTCAATCATTGTGTCAACGACATTGCCGTACAGGGTGCCGAACCTGTTTATTTCCTTGATTATATCGGTACCGGCAAACTCAGGGGCGATGTTTATGAAGCTGTTCTCTCCGGTGTCGCAGATGCCTGTATCAATGCCGGATGCGCTCTGCTGGGCGGCGAAACAGCCGAAATGCCGGGAATGTATGGCGATGACTTTGATCTGGTCGGTGTCATCACCGGTATTGTGGAAAAATCACAGATCATCACCGGCGAAAAGATCGCTCCCGGACATGTGGCTGTCGGCTTGAAATCAAGCGGTTTGCACACCAATGGCTTCAGTCTTGCCCGCAAGATTATTTTCAAGGATCTCGGACTGGATGTGAACGATGTCCCGGAAGAGCTGGGCGAATCCATTGCCGATGCTCTCCTTGCCACCCATATCTGTTACTGGCCGGCTATCCGCAAGGCTTTGGCAGAGGGCATTGCCCTTGACGGCATCAGTCACATCACAGGCGGCGGTCTTTATGACAATGTCCCCCGCATCCTGCCGGAAGGTATCGGTGTTGAATTTGATGTCAGGGGCTTCCCCCGTCCCGCTATTTTTGACTTCCTGGTCAAAAAAGGCGGCATCTCGGCAGTGGAGGCATACCGTGTCTTCAACATGGGTGTTGGTATGGTATGGTTTGTGCCGGAAGCAGATGCAGAAAAGGCTGTGAAGATCGCTGCTGATTGCGGGTTCTACGCTGCTCAGGTGGGCAAAGTCGTTGCCACTGCCAATGAAAACCCGGTGGAAGTCATCAGTGATTTTCAATGAATAACAAACAGGAATCAATCAGCGATCATACATCCCGGACGAAAGAGTACTTTAAGAAAAGTGTCGTCCGGGCGTGGGGTTTTATTGTCGGTATAATTCCGTTATCCGGTCAGACGGCAGATGCAGTCACAACAGCCATCGTCGGGCTGGTAAAGACATTTTTGCTGGCTGATGACGGCAAACTTGCTCCGGAGGAACTGCAAACCTTTAAAGAAGTGTTTGCCCAGTATTATCGGGATGAACAGGTGGAAATGCTGTTGCGTATGCTGCAGGAGTGCGAACCTGTTTCTCCTGCAGGGGCGGCAGCGGTGCTGCGCAATGAACCCCGCAAAAAAATACTTTCTGTGCTGATGATGCTGGAAGAGCTTTCTGTCAACAATGACCATGCCCAGCAGAATATTATCTCAGAACTTGCTGCCCTTCTTGAAGTAAAGGATGAAGAACGGTCATCGTTGAAATTTGAAGCAGGAAGAAATACCCGCAAAAGGATTTTGAAATCAGGAGCAGGTATTCTTATCGCACTTTTTGTGATCGGACTTTTTATTGCCACTGCAACAGTGCTGCGTTCTGTGGTTTTCGGGCTGATACTGGCATACATATTCCTGCCGCTGGAAAGGCTTTTTGAAAAACTTATCAACGGCAGATATAATCCGGTCCATCTGTTTTTCGCCGGGATCGACTTTATCCTTGCTCCGTTGAAAAAACTTGCAAGCCGTCTTGCCGGCAGACACAAAGCGGGCAAGGCACTGCTGGAAGAGGAAAAACGCCGCCGGACTACCGGCAGGGCAACGGGAATGACTGTTATTGCTATAATAGTTATCTGCGGATTCCTCCTTTATGCCGGCAGTAAACTTTCTGTAAGATACGTAAACAGGATCAGTGCAAAGATATCTTCCGAAAGCATCGTTACAGAAACCGGTACAGACAGGAATGTATCCCCCAACTGGGTGAAGGATCAGAAAGTTGATTCAGGAATTTCCGTTGCCGACAGTAATTTCGGGGCGGCAATGATCAGAAAACTCGAAACAACTGTTGATGACCTCAAAGAACGTTTTGAGTCCATCCCTGCAGTAAGCTGGGCTCTCGGGCAGATATCAGGTTATCTTGCCGGAGGTAATGCAGAGGAGAATTTGAAGAATTTCCTTGCCAGCCAGACGTCAGGGATATTTTCCTTCACCGCCGGATTCCTTTCCAACATAGGCAGTCTGGTAGTGGATATATTGCTGACAATATTCTTCTTTGCACTCTTTATCGGCAAAATATCCATGATGTACAACCGTTTGCAGGTATCACGGGATGAGAACTACAGCAGGTATATCGTGCGTACCGTCTTCAGCGGCAAATGGCTGCCTGCTGCCAGTGAAGAGGCTCTCCGGGATGGCGAGATCATTATTGAGCAGGTGATTTACAAGCTCAAAGTATGGCTCAAAGGTTATCTGATACTGATGTGTATCGATTTCACTGTTTACACTACCGTATTTTTCTTTCTTGATGTTCCTTACTTCCCGTTGCTGGGACTGGTGGCATGCTGCGGTGTATTACTACCCTACATAGGTCCTGTCATTGCTGCAGTGCTGACAGTGCTGGTTACACTGGCTCTGGGCGGCGACAGCGTCACCGGATTGCAGATATTGGGTATTGCCGGGATATATTTGTGGCAAAACGGAATTGTGGATCAATTTTTCCTTTATCCCTGGATAATCGGTGATGCCCTCGGACTGACTGCAATGGAAACCATTGTTGTAGTTTTGCTGGGCGGTATTTTTGCGGGAATTACGGGTATGATCTTTGCGCTGCCCGCGGCAGCTGTTATCAAATATCTTATTCCCCAGGTGTATAAACTCTGGAAGTGAGAAGTTACAGGTGAAAACAAAAAAATTGAAAAGTATGTTCAGGGGAGATTCTTATCATACCCCTGCAAATAAAAGGCGCGGATTCTGGGATTTTCTGCTTTGCGGGAACCGTCATAATTTTTATATGCGTTCCGGCTGGATTCTGGGCAGAGCGGGTATCCGTTCAAGGCTTGGATTGCTGACCCCGGCAAGTCAGGTGAAATATTCCAATAAGATCCTGCGTTTGCTTGAGTCATGCGGGGCAAAGTTCCATATTGAAGGATTGGAAAATATCCGTGCAGTTGAAGGCAGTGAACCGGTGGTGCTTATGGGGAACCATATGAGTATGCTGGAAACTTCTCTTTTCCATGCCATGCTGCGTCCTCATTTCGATTTCACCTATGTTATTAAAGAAGATTTGCTGACTGTACCATTTTTCGGCCATATCATGCGGGCGTTGGAAGCCATCCCGGTAGGGCGCACAAATCCCCGTGATGACCTGAAAACTCTGCTTACCGAGGGCAAAGAGCGGCTGGGCAGGGGCAAATCGGTGATAATCTTCCCGCAAGGGACAAGGAACAGGGAATTCCGTAAAGAGGAATTCAATTCCATCGGGTTCAAACTTGCACGTCATGCCGGTGTGCGGATACTGCCATTTGCATTGTGTACAGATTTCATCGGGATAAACGGTTTTGACAAACTCAATCCGGGGAATCCCATCCTCTTTCATTTTTTCCCCGTTATGACCATTGAAGGCAATGGAGCGGCAGAACACAAAGTCGTGACAGAAATGATCGCAGATAAACTCGCCGAATGGAAGATGAAAAAAGAAAATGGCGAACTCTGATACCCCTTTGCTGCATCTGCCTGCGGAATTTATCGATCTCTGCCGGGAGCGGATGGTGCTTGCGGGTTTTTCCGGCGGAACTGATTCAACAGCAATGCTGCTGTTGTTGAAAGAGTCCGGACTTGATGTCACTGCTGTGCATTTTGAACACGGTTTGCGGGGTCGGGAAAGTATTGAAGATGCATTGTGGGCGGAAGATTTTGCCGGGCGGCACAGCATACCGTTCCGGCGCATCGACCTGCATGTTGATACTGCCGGCAGTGTTGAAGCAAAAGCCAGAGATGCACGTCTGGAGGCATGGTGTACCCTTACCGCACCGGATGGTGCGTTCCCCGGAGCGGCAGTCGCCCTTGCCCACCATAGGGATGATGCCGTGGAAACAATGCTGGAACGGATTGCCCGCGGAGGGAATGTTTCAAGTCTTGCATCTTTGCGTATGCGCAGAAAAATAAGAGGTGTTGAATTTTTCCGTCCGCTTCTGGGGTTCAGCAGAAAGATGCTGGAAGAATATCTTGCGGCAAAAGGAGTCACCGGATACCGTTTTGATTCCAGCAACAGCAGCAATGATTACTTCCGTAATCATATCCGCAACAACATACTGCCCTGCTGGCAGGAAGGCTACAGTTTTGTCAATGGCGGGCTTGCCGCTTCCCTGCGTGCGCTGTGGCTCGACAGTGAATTCCTTGAAGCAGAGGCGGAAAAACTGTGGCAGAGACGTCCCGGTCAGGAAGAAGGGATTAACAAAATTGCGGCACAATGGTTCAGGGAGCTGCCGGGAGCAATGAAATTCCGCATTGCCGGGATATTTTTCCGCAGCAGCAGAGTATCAGAAGAAAATATTGCCTCTGTTCTGGCAAGAATGGAGAACGCCGCCGGAAGTATTCCCATAAACAACCATTTTGAGCTGCAAATGGTCAGAGGCTTCTGGAAAATAAGGCAAAAATCCGTACAACCGGTCTTGTGGAACTGGCAGCAGGAACAGGCAGTGGAGTTTGACGGCGATATTTACCGGGTGAGAATGGCAGAAGCTCCGCCATTCAATAAAGGTTTACCCTCCGGGGATGATGCTCCCGGCGTCAACCGTGTGTGGTTTCCTGCGGCATTATTGCCGGAAACACTGGAATTAAGCCTGGAACGGCGCAACAGGACACTGCGCCGCACTGCCGCTTCACTTCCGGAACCGGTCAAATCCTTCAAGGCTCCGGATGCAGTTATGAGTGTACCGGGAGAAGATGAGGTACTGTGGCTGGCAGGGGTGCGCCGTACAGGAGTGCTGCCGGTCAGTGGCGGGGAGCTTTGTGCAGTATTTGAACGTTTTCCCCGTAAATAAGCGGGCGTATGACAAAATCACCGCCGCAGTCAACACTTTCCCGTGCCATAGTTGAATAGACATTTGCGCCCTGTTGCTGTGTAAGTATTTCCGCCCTGACTGTGTCACCGGTGATCGGCAATGGCATTTCCCTGCCGTCAATGAGTGCAGGCAGGCACAGCAGATACTCTGTCCCCTGTGTATCAACAGCAATAAATTCAGCCAGAAGATTTCTGTAAAGGCGGTTTACACTGCCGGGAGAGGGGGCAGAGGCAGCGGCTTTTATTTCCAGAGTGATCACCCTGCCGCCTGCGATATTTATCAGCTGATGTTGCGGGATCTTCACTGCCGTGCTGTTTTGCCAGCTGCTCCGCTGTATTTCGTAAACAGGAAATTCCCAGATAACAAAGTCAAAATCCTCCGGATTTATTCCCAGACGGGGCAGCATAATTCTTGCTGCCCCTTCGCCGCCGCCGTCAATACTGACACTGGTGACACGGCAGCAGAAAAGTGCTTCAAGCATTTCCGGGAAACCTGCGCCTGCCCCGAAGCCGGAAGAAGCAAGGGAGTAAATATTAAAAAAACTGTCGCCGCAAAGCAAAATTTCCGGCACATCACCAGTTTCCTCTTCGCCGCTGTACGACGGCAGAAATATCTCCGCCCTTTCCGCACTTGCACCAACCATCACAGCCAGATTGCCCATACCGGCAAGAGTTATCTTCTGAAATGCAGTATCAGTGCGCCGCCGTAATCCCAGATGTTCACCGGCAAGTTCTGCTGCAGCTTTCATTGCCGCCGCCGTCCAGTGATTGTCCCGGTGCAGATATACCGGAGTACCGGAGGAGGAAAGTTCCTCAAAAAGGTCTTCCAGCGGCAGTACTGTACCGGCTGGCAATGCCGCAGCAAGTACTCTGCCGTCGGCATGGGCAGGAAGCTCCCGCCACACAGGCAGCGGCAGATTCTCCCGCAAGAACCAGCCCCGTAAAGGTATCGGCAGGATCAGAAGACCCTTTTTGCCGCAAAGCCCGCTGCTTATTGCCCCTATGCCGGCAACAGCCTCCGGCAGACGGGACGTGGCTGCTGCTGCAGATAATTCAGGCTGCCAGAAAAGCACTCCGTTACTGCCCGTTGTCACTTCGGAGGAAAGGAAATCAAAACGGCGCAGGATCTTGCGGGCGGCACTGTTGGCAGGAGATTTTTCTTCCAGATGCTTTTCCCATTCCCGCTGGGTTTCTGTCAGCTGTATTCTGCCGGAAAAAAGCAGAAAAAGCAAAAAGCTCCCCCCGGAGGCAATGATAAAACAGAAAATTATTGCTGCAAATTTTCTCATTTTAATATATTCTCAACGGGAGGAGCTGTAAAGTGGAAAGTTTTTGTCAAATATAGACCGGGCGGCTGGAATCCTCTGAAAATTCAACTGTTACTGCAGGCTTGCCCTGCCACAGCAGGGTTCCCTCATCCCCGGCAGAATAGTTGCCTTGAGCAAAAGCGTTGGCAACCGCCGGAAAGACAACAAGGTCACCGGCATATTTGAGTTTTTCCAAATTGTATTCTGCCACACTGCGCAGGATATCTGTTCCCTTGAATGGTTTCTGACGCACAGCAAAGGCCTCCTGCAGTTCAGCAAGAGTATGTCCCTGCAGATCCACAGCCATCGCCTCTGAAATTCCGAGAATGGGACCGGAATCCACCTCTCCGGCTTTCCCGGAAAAACTCTGGGCGATTATGACGCTGGAACGCAATGATCTCATACCATCCAATATGGCCATTTCCACAGGTTTTATTGCGTTGCCGGTGTATTTGCGTATCCCGGCAGAATCCACAACAGTAAGATCCGCAGGATGTACGTTCAGGCAGGGGAAATCACGGGTGATATTGCTCAACGGCACAAAACCGGCAAGCAGTCCGAAATCCGGTTTGCCTGCGGCATTGATAAGCTGCCGCAAGGCCTCCGTCCACTCTTCCCGTACCGCACGGCCTTCCGGAGTTGCAAGGGATGTAGTGGCAAGGCCCTTGCTTTTGTAAAATTCACGGATATCCAGCTCAATTATTCTTTTGCCGAAACGCTCTGCAAGCAAACGGGAACGGGAACGGGAGGGGTCGGGCGAATCGGTGACAATGGCTGTAATGGTAAATTCAGCTTTGCCGGCAGCCTCCATATTCAGGAGTTTTTCGGCATTTACACCGCTGCCTGACATGAAAAGCATTGCAGCAGCTTTGGCAGAAGGCGGTTTTCTAAAAAAATCACTCATATTTTTCAACATGTTTACAGCAAAACAGCATCCGGAACAACTCCGGATGCCGTTTGCATTATTGCATTACAAAGCTCATCAGCCTCACTTGAGGGCCTGGAGCAGCACACCTGCGGCAACAGCAGAACCGATAACGCCGGAGACGTTCGGTCCCATTGCGTGCATCAACAGGAAGTTATGGGGATCTGATTCCAGACCGACCTTGTTCACCACACGGGCCGCCATCGGCACAGCGGAAACCCCGGCCGCACCAATAAGCGGGTTGATTCCGTCTTTGCTGCACCAGTTCATGATCTTGGCAAAGATCACCCCGGCAGCCGTACCGATGCAGAAGGCAATACAG
>JAZSGI010000030.1:0-3816 GCA_045532655.1 Victivallaceae bacterium | reverse complement strand
CCTATCGTCTAGAGGCCTAGGACACCGGGTTCTCATCCCGGCAACCCGGGTTCGAATCCCGGTGGGGATGCCATTTTTATTTTTAAATAAAAGATGCATCTATCAATCGGGATTCAGCGGCCGAAAGCCGCCGGGATTGCGTAAGCAAGACCTGAACCCGTATCGGGTTTGACGCCGCAGGCGAGCCTTGCACGACGTGCAAGGCAATCCCGGGGATGCCATTTTTATTTTAAATAAAGAGGCAATTACAAAACTCCTCAAATTTGTCAAAGCGCCCTCGCTTCGATCTGACAAAGGGAGCGTTTTCGGCTATTACCTTATAGGTAGCAACCTCAAACTACCCTTTGCAGCTCTTTGCGAATGGCATCTTTGCCATTTTTTGAATGACTTTTGAAATTACCTCATAAAAGATGCATCCATCAATCTGGATTCAGCGGCCGAAAGCCGCCGGGATTGCGTAAGTAAGACCAGAACCCGTATCGGGTTTGACGCCGAAGGCGAGCATTGCACGACGTGCAAGGCAATCCCGGGGATGCCTCTAACCACGAATAAAAAAACGAATCCGGTCATGGCTTCGCTTTATGTACTTTACTGACGTTTTTCAGAACATTTCTCTCAGAAAATATTCAGCGATCCTTGTATCTGTTCCCAACTCCGGATGAAATGTCATTGCCAGCTGCCTGCCCTGTTGCACTGCAGTTATTCTGCCGTCGTGTTCTGCAAGCACTTTAACGCCGGGGAAACAAAATTCAATTTGGGGTGCCCTGATAAAACTCATGGGTACTTCCTGCATGCCGGCAAAGGTTCCTGAGGTACAAAATGAATTCACCTGCCTGCCGTAAGCATTACGCCTGACCGAAATTCCGAGTGTTCCCAGATGTAGATTTTTATCATCGAGGATTTGTCTCGCAAGCAGAATCGTTCCGGCACATGTTGCCATAACCGGCATACCGGAGTTGATAAGGTTCCGGATATCTTCAAACATATCCAGTTCCCGCAACATTTTCCCTTGAACTGTACTCTCCCCGCCGGGCAGTACAAGGGCGTCGAATTGCTGTTGCAGATCATTCTTCTGCCGCAGTTGACAGGTGGGAATGTCCATGCGCCGGAAAACACTTTCGTGTTCGGCAAAATCCCCCTGCAGTGCCAAAACTGCGATTCGCATCATATCCCCCGTTCTTCCATGATGGTTCTGATTTCATCGGGATTTATCCCGATCATGGCTCCCCCGAGGCCACTGGAAAGTTCCGCAAGCATTTTGAAGTCCCGGTAATTACTGACGGCTTTTACAATCGCCGCCGCCCGTTTGGCCGGATCGCCTGACTTGAAAATACCTGACCCCACAAAAACCCCTTCCGCTCCCAGCAGCATCATCAAAGCCGCATCGGCAGGCGTGGCAATACCGCCGGCAGCAAAATTCACTACCGGAAGTCTGCCGTTACAATGAACATAATGCAGCAGGTCAAAAGGAACCTGCAGCTCTTTTGCAGCTTCATAAAGCTCATCCGCCGCCATATTGGCAACTCTGCGGATTTCCTGATTCATTCTGCGCATGTGCCTGACTGCCTGTACAACATCCCCCGTCCCCGGTTCTCCTTTGGTGCGTATCATTGCCGCTCCTTCGTTTATGCGGCGCAAAGCCTCCCCCAGATCCCTTGCACCGCAAACAAAAGGTACATTGAACGCACGTTTATCCACATGATAAATATCATCGGCGGGACTCAGTACTTCGCTTTCATCTATAAAATCGATCTCTATGGCTTCCAGAATCCCGGCTTCGGCAATGTGACCGATACGGCACTTCGCCATCACAGGAATACTGACTGCTTCCTGAATACTTCTGATCATTTCCGGGGCACTCATCCGGGAAACACCTCCGGCGGCACGGATATCGGCAGGAATACGTTCCAGTGCCATAACGGCACACGCCCCCGCTTCTTCCGCTGTTCTGGCTTGCTCCGGGGTTGTCACATCCATGATCACGCCACCTTTCAACATTCTGGCCAGATCACAATTCAATTCATAACGCTGGTTTTTCATTTTATACACCTCCTGTTTGCAGTTAATATAATACTGCTGCAATATCAATACAAATATTAAAATTGTATGTATTACAATAAAAATTGAAATTTCCGTAAAACTGTTTTATTTGACTTTCATGCAAAGACTGGTATATTAACGGTTCTGTACAAATTAAAACTAAAGAGGTTAAACTATGACTTGGGGTATATCATTTCTGACTGTGACTGGAATTATGTGGGTCGTAATGGGAGCAGTGATCAGCCGGGCGGCGCAAAAGCAGCTTAATATCGCCTTTATTCAGGGGATTGCCGGCGGAGTGGTTGCCCTTGCTGTCATACCGGCTCTTTGTACCGGACAAATGCCTGCATGGCAGGTTGTTTTGAGTATTTTTCTTGCCGGCTTCGGCAACTATTACATATTTCTGCTGATGAACAAAGCGATGCAAACAGGGCCTAATGGTCTGGTGTGGGCCATGATCCAGAGTGCCTTTATCATCCCGTTTGCCATGGGAATAATATTTTTTGCAGTTCCCTGTTCCCTCTGGCGGTTGAGCGGTTTGCTTGTTTTGCTGCTGGCAACGGCACTGATGGGGATCGCCGGGCAAAAAAGCAACAGGGAGAAATCGGATGCAAAGGGAGACTGCAAATGGCTCTGGTACACGATCATTGCTTTTCTGATGGGTGGTTTGGATCAGGCTCTTGGCAATCTGCCTTCGTACCTGATCAAGGAAGAACCCTTTCAATTTTGCGGTCTGCTGGCGCGCAGCGGTATCTGCGGGGCGGGGTTTGCTGTTGCCTGGGCGTTTCACTGCCTTTTCCGGAAAGAAAACTGGTTCGCCCGGAAATGTACTCTCGATATTGTTCTTATGGCAGGCAGTACGGTGGGGGCAACAGTGTGTCTCTTCTATGCTCTTGATACTCTGGCAAAAGCCGGGGCTGGGGCGATCGGCTATCCGCTCGGTATGGGGATAACGATTGCGGCATTTCAAATTTATACAGCGGTCGTGTTGAAAGAAAAATTATCACTCTTCAGTCTGCTCAGTATCCTGCTCTGTCTTTCCGGTATCGTTCTGATAATGCTTTGAGCTGCTGCGGAAATCCGGTTTAAAATAAAAAATGGCGGCTGGAATTTTTATCTTCCCCCGCTATTTTGAAAGGCTTTTTGAGGAAGAAACTTCAGAATTTGGCTGTGAAATGAAATTCTGAAAATCGCTTCACTTTTATTCAGAAAAACTCAGAATGAGAGATGTTTGGCAATCATAATTCAGTCAGCGATTTGAATACCGACCGTATAATTTTCTGTTTGGGAACAGAATAACACATTATTAATCCTCCGCCGTTTGTGTGGCGGTTATTATCAGCAATGCCCGGGGATCATCGGTCCGGTTGCAGTTTTGGTCAGATGTGTCGTACAGCCCGGCATCATCGGTCTTATTTCTGCCGACACTCCAGACGGCAACACCGTAAACTGTTTTGGTGCGGTATTCAGTTGAATAATAGTATCCTTGCTCTATCGCTCCAACAGGGTGTTTTTCTTTTTTTAAGAATCTTTCTCTTTTTTGATGTTTCCCGACTTTGTAGAGAAGCGGTTTGCCGCTGAAGTGATCGGCAATATCCAATGGGAGTTTTTCGGGATATTTTCCGGTTTTACGTCTGATTTTTTCCGCTTCGATAAGGGCATTGAATACCTGATAACGCATTTGAGCGTCGTAAATCCTTTCACCGGCATTTCTCAATGCCGGCATCAGCATGGCAGCCAACAGCGTTTGCGGAGTTGTCAGGATGTTATCATTGA
>JAZSGI010000124.1:0-10078 GCA_045532655.1 Victivallaceae bacterium | reverse complement strand
AACCTCAAACTACCCTTTGCAGCTCTTTGCGAATGGCATCTTTGCCATTTTTTGAATGACTTTTGAAATTACCTCAAAAGTACTTGTTTATTGTTTTGTGCTATATATCTGCTATAGTAGAGAGTTTGTTTTTTTCTGCAGAAATATGTTTCAGCGCAATGTTTTTCGTATTTTAGTTTTGTTGAAGTTTGACAGATGATATAAAAGTGCTATATTATTATGAGTCAATTCCCAAAAAACTCAAAATTGTTAAAGCGCCCCCGCTTTGATCTGCAAAGGGAGCATTTCCGGCTGTTACCGCTGCGGGTACCGGCCTTGGATCACCCTTTACATCTCTTTGCGGCAGGCATCTTTACCATTTTTTTTGAATTACTTTTGAAACTGCCTCTGTTGGTGTAGAAAAATCCAGAAATCTGTCATCCGCCTTTATTGTATAACCTGTTCCTCCGTCTGTCTTATGAGTAAAGAAAAATTGAGCAGCGGTTACGCTGCCGATGCGCTTAAAAAAGATTTGATCGCCAAAATCAAATCCGGTGAACTTTTGCCCGGAGATAAACTTTTGAGCGAAAGAAAGATGGCTCTGGCTTACAATATAAGTTATATGACCGTCAGACGGGCAGTGGAAGAACTCGTTACGCAGGGGTTTGTTACCAGGCATCCCAAACGGGGGAGTTTTGTAAATCACAAGTTCCATAATGTTTCCCATGCAGAGAATCTCACTTTTGCTTTTATTTCCCAATGTATTTGTGACGGGGTTTTCTGTGAATTGCTGGCTGCCATTGAGCGCCGGGCGAGACAGAACAATTATATGATGATCTTCTGCAATTCCAATATGGATGTCGCTTTGGAAAAAAGTCATCTTGAAGAATTTCTGCACAGTAATGTTTCCGGCATCATCCTTTTCCCCGTTTGCAGCAATGCCAACAGACAGGTTATTCAAAAACTTACAAATTCCGGAATACCTGTTGTTACTATTGATAATATTTGCGCCGGGGACGAAGGTGATTCCGTGGATTGCAACAATTTCGATCTTGGCTACAGAGCAACTGAACACCTGATCAAATTCGGACATACCAATATTGCCCATATTACTGTAGCACGGGAGAATTTCCGTACCAACTATGTGGCGCAGAGGCGCATGGACGGATTTCTGAAAGCGATGGAGGAGCATGATCTGACTGTACCAGCCGGTAATATCCAGCACCTTTCATGGGAATATACCAGTCTCCCCATTAGCGAAATCGATCTTGACAACCTGGGGTACGAACAGGCGATGAAACTGCTGCGCCGACCCGACCGGCCCACTGCGATTATGGCTCTTTTTGATGAGATCGCAGTCGGCGTTTACCATGCTGCCCGTGAACTCGGCTTGAAGATCCCGGAAGATCTCTCTGTTATCGGTATCAACAATACCGACCTGAGCAACCGTCTGATACCGGGGCTGACTACTATGGCGCAACCTTTCCGGGCTGTTGGATTGCGTGCAGTGGATATTCTGGTACTGCACAATAAGTTCCATGAGGAAAATTGTATAAAAGATGAACTTCTCGGTACACTTGTCCAGCGCGGCAGTGTAGCGCAGAATAATAAAAAAGTTAATTGAAGCATTGAAGGTGTAATGAAATGTATGAATCTATAGAACAAGTATGTAGTGTTGTCGCTCCGCTGAAAACAGAAGTGTGGACGACTGTTGAACCTGTACCCTTTGAAAAACGTTTCGAGGGGGAATACAAACTTCTTTCTCAGCAGGAAAGCTGGGGTGAGCTTTTTGACTGCGGATGGTTCCGTTTTTCCGGTCGTGTGCCGGAGGGGATGCCGGCGGAAGAACTTGCCCTGCGGATAGATATAAATGGCGAGGTACTTATTGTAAACAGTGACGGCAAACCTGTTCGCGGGCTTACCAATGTGTCAAGTGTTTTCGACCGTACTCTCGGGCTGCCGGAAAAGATCTATGTGCCGTTTACCGAGCTTGGTATAACTTCCGGTGACTTCGAGGTATGGGGTGAAGCCGGATGCAATGACCTTTTCGGTGAACTTTCCAATGGCGGTACTCTGCATCTGGTGGACATTGTCAGGCGTACTCCGGAAATGATTGCGGAACATTACGATAAAGTTGAAAAAACCTTCAGCGGAAGTTTCCCCTTTACCAATGACGGCGCACCCATCTATGCTGTAGGGCACGCTCATCTGGATCTGGTCTGGCTGTGGCCGGAACGTGAATCTGTGCGCAAAGGGGTACGGACTTTTGCCACAGCTCTTGCCAATCAGAAGAAATATCCATGGTACTTTTTCGGAGCCAGTCAGCCGCAGCTTTACCGCTGGGTGGAACAAAGAGAACCGGAACTGATGGATGACGTAAAACAGGCATGGCGTGACGGCCGCTGGGAACTGCAGGGGGCAATGTGGGTGGAATCAGATACCCATCTGCCCGACGGCGAATCACTTATGCGGCAATTTATTTATGGGCAGATGTACTGGCGGGAAAATTTCGGTACCGAAGTGAAAACTGTATGGCTTCCGGATGTTTTCGGTTATTCCGGCAGTCTCCCTGCCATTGCCAGACTTAACGGAACAGAGTATATCCTAACCATGAAAAACGCCTGGAATCTCTGCAACAAATTCCCTTACAATGCTTTTGTGTGGGAGGGGATAGACGGGACAAAGATGCTTGCCTACCGTTTGCCGGAAGAAACTTACAACGGTACTGCCCATCACGATGCCGTTGCCAAGTGCCTGACACAGGATGCCCAGCGGGAGATCACCGGAGTATCTGCCATGCTTTACGGTATCGGCGACGGTGGTGCAGGGCCGGGGGAGGCACATCTGGAGATGCTTTCCCGGTTGATGAAAAAAACGGAAACACCGGAAATCATCCACCGCAATTCCGAAGAATTTTTCCGTCGCCTCGCAGCTTCTGCGGACAAACTTCCCACTGTGCAGGGGGAACTTTATCTGGAAAATCATCAGGGGACATTTACCAACTGTGCGATCATCAAAAAAATCAACCGCAGTTACGAGATCTGCCGCCGCAACATGGAATTTGTTTCGCTGGTATGCGGCAGGCCCCTGCCGGAATGGTACAGGGAGTTTGAGGAGTACATACTCCTGACCCAGTTCCACGACAGTATCCCCGGCAGTTCCATCTCCCGTGTATACGACGAAGCACAGGAAAAATATGAATATTGGATGAAGCGTGTCCATGAATGGTACGGCAAAAGATCGGAAAATATCTTTTTCAATCCTTCCAGTACGTTCATGCATAAATATATCCGCAAAGACAGCGGCTGGGACGTCCTTGATGTCAATCCCTTTTCATGGGGCAAGCCTGTGCCGTGGTCCGGCAAGTCCCCCGCAGCCGGTGCCGATTACCTTGACAATGGCAATGTCAGGATCGGGTTTGCTGCCGACGGCCGGGTGAAAAGCTGGAAACTGCAGGGCAGGGAACTGCTTTCCGCTCCTGCCGGATTTGTTATCTATGCCGACAAGGGAAATGCATGGAACATTGATTACGGTACTTATGAGGCTGGTGGCGTCAGCGGTTTGGAACTGCTGAAAATGGAGATATCCGCAGATGGTCCTGCAGCTGTCTGCCGTCAGGAATACAAATATTGCAATTCGGTGATAAAGGCGGAATTTGTCCTTGAAGCCGGGTCAAAGGTGTGCAGTGTCAGAATGGATGTTGACTGGCACGACCCGGAACACCTGCTGCGTTTTGAAATCCCCTCTGCCGTGGCAAACCGTGAAGCTGTTTATGCCGCACAATTCGGATGGAAGAAATTTTCCACCCTCAATTCCACTCCGGTGGAAAAGGCACAGCACGAAATTTCCGCCCAGCGGTGGGTCAGTATTGATGACGGTACAGCCCTTGTTGCTGCTGCAACTGACTGCAAATACGGATTCGCCGCAAAAGAGGGTAAGCTGAATCTGACCCTGCTCCGTGCCGCCCAGTATCCCGGCGCATTTATCGGCAAAGATGACAAGGCACGCGGGGCACTGGCAAAATACAATGATATCGGTCAGCATAATTTTGTCTTTGCTTTTATGGCGGACAACAGCGGGTCAACACTGCCTGCTGATACTGCCGAATGGTTGGGCTGCGCCCCCGAAACCCTTCCGGCGGATATAACAGAACACGGTACATATATCGACTGGAACAATGAGCAGTTTGCAGTAACGGCACTGCGTCCGGCATGGTACGGCGGCGGTGTCTTGCTGCGTGTTTATGAACGGTTGGGCAAAGGCGGTAAACTTGAACTCCCGGCAGGCATTTCTGCTGTTGCGGTCAAGCCGGACGGCAGGGAACTGGAGGAACAGGTTTCTCTTACAGAGTTCCATCCCTTTGAAATAAAAACCTTACGTATTGCAGTAAAATAATCTTTTGAAATAACGATTATAGCATTATTATAGCAGTTTGCGGTGAAAGACTCTCTTTTTTGACAGAAAAACACTTGAAAAGTTTGTTTTTATACCGTTACGGTTATATTGTGAAATGTAACCAGTAACGAAAGGAGAGTGTAATGAACTCAAACAAAATGTGGACTGTTCCGGCGGCAATTCTGCTTGCCGCCGCCTCCGCTCCGGCATGGGCGGCAGATATGGCAGTTGGCTCACCGGCACAGCAGGCAATTACCGTGGATTCCGTTTCCGGCAAAATAACGGGATGGACGGTAAACGGCCGCCAGATGCTTGCCGCTCCCGCTGAATTCACCGTTGTGGACGAAGCCACCGGGGAAAAAGGCAGTTTTGAAGCCGTGTCTGTGACCCGCCGGGTAAATTCTGTTGTTTTCAAAGGTTCCTGCGCCGATCTCGGTCTGGAACTGGAGGCTGTCTTTGCTCCCGGCAAAGATGATTCGGTAATTGTTGATTGTACCCTTACCGACCTCACCGGTACCGACCGGGCAGTGACAGTCGCCCTGCATCCGCAGTTCCTGAGCGGCAGTTGGAATTACGGCCATCTCTGGACAGATTCCGGATATGAACATGTTGCTCCCGGCAGGGGCAGCAATCAGGCGGATTCTTTCAGCGGACACAATGAGAGTCAGATACCGCTGGGCAGTTTTGACAACGGCGAAGTCAACCTGACACTGGCACATTCCATGCGTAAACCCCGGTTTGTTGCCTATGCCGGGCATGTTTCTGCGGAAGGCAACGCCAGTATCGGTATGCGTGTGGCATTGGGGATGTCGCAGGATACGCTGAATTTCCCCGGCAAAGCGGATTTTCAGTTTGCCTTTCTCGGCACAGAGGGCGGAACCAATATCCGCGGGGCATTTGATGAATATTACAAAGCCTTTCCGGAATGTTTTGAAACCACCGCTCCCCAGGGCGGCTGGGCTCTGTGGCTGGGCGAAGATATCATCGACGAAGCCGCCGCATGCGGCATGGTGACCAACCAGCAGGAATACGAATACAGCGTTCCTCTGTCATCTGTACCGCTTTCCCAGCAGAACGGGATCGCCTCGCTGCAGTATTCTGAACCCTGGGGTATGTGGATGCCTATCGACCGTGAGTGGCTCGCTGGAAATATCCGCAAGGATGCTGTCCGCCTTCCCTATGCCCATGAATACAACAGCTATGTGGACACTGCTGCTTACCGGGAATATCTGGCAGCAGATCTGGGCAGCGAAGTTGCCAGTGACCGTTACCCCGGCCTGACCCGTGATTTTACGGCAAGAGTGCTGGAAAATGTCGCTATTGAGGATCATACCGGCGAATGGGTGTTCCATTGCTTCGGCGGCGGAAATTTCCCGTGGACTCCCAATGAGGAGCGGAAAGACTTTGCCGGAGGATTCCTGCTTACCAACTGCAGCCCGTGGCTGCCTGCGCCCAACCGTTACGATATCCAGCTCAATCAGGTGGAATACACAGCCGGACGGCTTGAAGCTGCCGGTCTGAAACTTGACATGGTATATCTTGACAGTCTTGTTTTCGGTGTGGGCTGGGGGTATTACAACTTCCGCCGCGACCACTGGCAGTATACCACAGTCCCCCTTACCTGGGCGATGGTGGACGGCAAGGCTGTACCTGCCATGCACAATGCTCTGCAGAATGCTGAATTTTTGAAAGAGTTCCGCAAATATTGTGATGAACACGGTTATTCCATTCTGGTAAACAGCTGGAATCCGGTTGTGGCTTACCATATAGGATATATCGATGCTCTCGGCTGCGGCGAACACGTTGCTGTGGAACCGGTCAACCCCACTGAGTTTCGTATCTTCCGCTTCCTCGGCAAAAACAAGACTCTTTCCACTCAAGATTACCGCTTGAGCGATTGCGATGTCGCCGGTATGGATGTGCGCCTTAACCGCGGTCTTATGTACGGCGTCTGGTCAGGAACTTCCAATAAGTGGACACACCCTGATGTGGTTGCAAAACTCATGCAGATATGTCCCCATTACAAGGAACTGCTTTCTGCTGTCAACAGTGCCGGTTGGGAAGTGCTGACCAATGCTTCTGTTGCTCCCGTGAATCCCATTGAACGCTGGGGCGAAGCTCCTGCAAGCGGTTTGTATTATACTGTTATGAACCGTGCCGGGGATACACAGGAACTTACGGTTACTGTGGACAAAAAGAAGCTGCCGCAGGTTGCCGGATGTTCTGCTGTTGAGCTTGTTGACGGAACTGCAGTATCTGTTTCCGAAACAACCGATGCCTTGATCATCAAATTGCAGGTGGAAGGCGGCAGGACCAAATTGCTGCAGATCAAATAAAATGACTGTTTATATCATCCTCTGTTCCGGGCAGAGGATGATATATGAGATATAGCAGTATTATAGCAGTTAAAGAGAAAAAAGTCATTTTCACGAACATTTTTATAATGAAATATTGACATTAGCCTGAAAATATACTATAATTTAATTAGTTAACAACTTTGAACGTGCACGAAAAAATGAAAAAACCTTAACGAAAGGAAGAAAAATGAAAAAACATGAGTTTACTCTTATAGAACTGTTGGTAGTGATCGCTATCATAGCTATTTTAGCCTCCATGCTTCTGCCCGCTCTGAGTAAAGCAAGACTGGCTGCCCAGAAGATCAAATGCACCAGTAATCTGAAGCAATTCGGTCTTTACACCACTATCTATGCCAATGAAAACGATGACTATCTGATGTATGCCGGTCATGCCAATTACATCTGGAACGCCAACAACCTCTTTTATGCCGGTTTCCCCATCTGGACAAACGGCTGGACCATTGCTCTGCTTAATGTTGGTGCTTCCCGTGGAATTTTCGTTTGTCCTGTCGGTCCTACCGGTATTGCCGCAGTTGCTAACAATTTTGCCAATGGAACTGAAAGCGCACAATGTGGTTACGGTTATATCTGCGGCGGCAATCCATCCGCAGTTGTCGATCCTGACCTTGCATACCGCTGGCCCGGTGCTGTCGGTCGCATAACTGCCGACAAGCCCGCCGGCATCACTGTCTTTATGGACGTCATGAACGTGAATATGACTGACACTCACGGTGGCGACGGCATTAACCGTGTCTGTCTTGATGGCCATGCGGACAGCCACAAAAAAGCAAATTTGAGCACTGCATGGACTGATTACGGTAATTATTTCTGGAAACGTAACGACTGAGTTATATTTGAAAAAAACGCTTATTTTTCCCGGGCATGAATAAGCGTTTGTTTTTTGACTTATAGAAGGTAGTTGAAATGGATTTGAATTTTTTGAAAAAAACATTTTTTTCTTTGCTGTTTGTTCTGGCGGGCAGTCTGGTCAATGCCACTGTGGCTGTAGGTGATCCCCACGGACAGATGCTGGTTTTTGACTCTGACGGCACTTTGAAGCAATTGGAGTTTATGCAAATGCCGCTGCTGGCAGAAGATACTTTCTCCGGATTTACGGTAACTGACGCAGCCACAGGCAAATCAGAACAGGTCAAAGGTGAAGTTTTTTACGAAGATGATGCCATATTTTTTGTTGGCAGTGCTGACGAACTTGGTGTAAACTTCACAGCCCGTCTGGTTCAGATTGATGCTGCTGCAACTGAGATTTTTGTCGAGGTTTCCGACCCGACTCTTGCAGACAGGGCGTTGACTGTTACCTTTTCGGCTGCCCTTGCAAAGTCCGACTGGAAATTCGGGAACTCCTGGGGCGGCAGAACTTTACAGGAAAACACCTATTCCGGCAGAGGTTATTCCCAGTTTGACGGTGTCGGACAACATTCTGTTTCGATTCTTCCCCTCGCAGCTGTTTCCGACAATGACTGTGGCGTTGCCATTGCCAATTCAATGCTTGATCCCCGCTTGATAAAATACCATTTCAACGTGGACGGCAACGGTGTCAGCAGACTTTATGCGGATGTTCTTTTGGGGTTGGCGGCAGAAACATCCCGCTTCCCCGGCAAAGCAAACTTTACTCTGGTTCTCTACAGCTTTGAACCGGATGAGGGCTTCCGTTCCGCTGTTGCCCGCTATTATGAACTTTTCCCGGAATGTTTTGTCCATAACTCAAAATATGAAGGGGCATGGGCATTATGGATAAGTGAACTTGATGCAGCCAAAGAGTGCGGTATCGGTTACAATCAGTGTGAATTTGAATATCTGAAGCCTGACAATTTTGCCAAAAGCGAAAAGGCGGGGCTTTTTAATTCACAATATTCCGAACCATGGGGCTACTGGATGCCGCTGCCTACGGGCTGGGGGAAAGAACACTTAAGCCCGGAAAAGACAACTTATTCACTCAACCATCCACTCATTACCGCAGATTATAAAGCGTTACTGGAAAAAGATCTCGGGGATGAGGAGGAAGCCGATCGCTTTCCCGGAATAACCCGTGATTTTGCCGCACGGGCTCTGGCCAATACAGTGATATGGCGGAATCCGGATGGTGAGTGGAGTTTTAACTGTAATTATGGTTTCCAATGGGGAAAACGCGGGGCAGAAGGCTGCGAGGGAATTATTGTACTTGCTGACTCAAATCCGGAGATCCCGTCACCCAACCGTTGGGATGTGCAGATGAACCAGATCCGCTATGCGGAAAAGATGGCTGCAGAAGCCGGCAGCCGTATCCATGTGGTCTATCTTGACAGTCTGGTATATATGCTGGGCTGGAACGAATTCAGCTTCCGCCGCGACCTCTGGCAATATACTGATGTCCCTCTGACATGGGCGATGGTTGACGGCAAGGCCGTACCTGCTTCACATCAGGCACTGAACAATGCGATGTTTTTGCGTAAGCACTGGGATTTCTGCAAAGAAAACGGTTACCTCTCCATGGGTAACAGCTGGAGTCCTGTCGTTCAGTTCTGCATCCCGTGGCTGGATATTCTCGGAGCAGGAGAACATTCAAGCCGCGAAAGCCTGCCCCCGTTGGCAGATTTCGCCACAATGCGTCTCTTGTGCAAAGACAAGCCGATTTCCACAATGGACTATGTCCTGAGTTTCGCTGATGTCAGCGGAGAACTGGTTGAATCCCGCCTTAATTATCTCATGATATACGGGGTATATTCAGGTACGGCAAATGCATGGAATAATCCCGATGTGATTGCAAAATTTGCTCCTGCAATGAAAAAGTATGCCCCAATACTCAAGGCTGTTAACGAAGCCGGATATCAGGTGGAAACCAAGGTCGCAGTTTCCGGCAAACGCAGTAATCAGATACTGCTTGAACGCTGGGGGACATCTCCCGCCACAGGACTTTATCTGACATGCCGCAATACCTCCAAACAGCCTGCAGAAGTTGTTTTGACATTCAAGGAAAGCGATTTCCTCAATCTTTCCAGCAATATTCAGCATACGCCCAATCAGGCAATGATGGAGGAAGCTGCCAGAAAGAAAATATCACAGGTATCAGAACTTGTGGATGGCAATAATGTTGTCATGGAGAAAAATGGCGAAATCACCACCCTCCGCTTCACCCTGCCTGCAGAAAGAACTCAAGTAATAAACCTGCAATAACGATCTTAAATAACCTTAATGAGACTGTTGCAAATTACGGTTACAATGCTCTTCAGGGTTTCACCGAAGGTTACCGTTGGCGCGTTCCCCGCAATGCATTCGGCAGAGTCTGGGGATACTGATCCGGTCAGTTGAATACTCCGGCAAAAAAGGGTTATGGCGGCGGCATAAAAAAT
>JAZSGI010000083.1:0-3438 GCA_045532655.1 Victivallaceae bacterium | reverse complement strand
TCATAAACCTTACCGGTCTGGACGTACAGGCGGAAATAAAGAAAATATCCACAAAACTTGCCCTGTTGCACACCAGCAGTGCAGGGCCCTCTTCCGGGATACGTTCCCCATTGTATATCCGCAGTCTGTAAAGTGTACGGCGCAGAATACGCATTATCATCCGCAAAAGAAATTGCGGCATGAAAAAGAATGTCACCAAAGCCAGCAGCACTGTCAGCACAGCCAGCACTGCAGCTGTGGTAAAAATGGGCAGATCAAAGAAGCAGATAATAAAAGAAAGCCCTATGGCAAGCATTATTCCCAGACCAAAAGGCAGGTAAAACCAGCTGAAAAATGCCGGTGCAAGTTCTTTCCTGACAAAAAATTCCTGATATGCCTGCATGGGTACCAGAGTTATCCCTGCCCCCAGACCGTACAGGAAAAAAAGAAGTGCCATTATTCCGCTCTCTATCATATCATCGGAATAAAAGGGCAGTGTCCCCAGCAGCAGAGCTGACAGTGCCATAAGCAGAACCGCCCCCGGCACAAGACCTATTTCAACATTTTTCCGTGATCTTCTGGCAGCGATGACGCAACCGATCCCGGCTCCGATAACAGGACTGGCAATTATAAAATACAAGTTGTATTCGCTGGCAAAATTACCGGTAAAATGCACGGCAATGTACTGAATGGCAAGCGATGCAAGCAGGATAATGGAAGCAAAAACATAACTTTCACCGATGCCGGTCAGCAGAAGTTCCCGGAAACGTCTGTGGGCCCGGAAACTCTCCAGCCAGTGATTGTGGAGTTCCCTGACTTTGACATGGGCATACATTGCCTGATTGGTGGGAAAACCTGTGGCAAAGGAAACTGCGATCATGGCAAGGATGATATTGCCAATGACCTCGCAACCGCTCCACGGATTGAAATGAGCACACAGTACAGCGGAAATGACCCCGGAAAAAATAGCGGCAAAAGTGGAACATTCAGTGGCGGCGGCGGCACGGGAAAGCTCACTTTTGGCAAGCATTTCGGAAATATAGATCTTAAGCGACGGCCGGTAAAATGCAAAACCTGCTCCCAGGAGAAAAACTCCGGTCAGAGCCAGATATGTCCCGATTTGTGTATCTGTAAAAAGACACACCGCTGTAAGCAATATTACGGCGACTTCACCGATTTTGGTGAAAACCAATACATTACGCACAGCAAAAGCACTGGTTACATACTGCACAAGTGCTGAAAGAGACAGCAAAGGCAGAACAAAAATCCCGGCGGTAAGAAAAATATTATAAATATGCCGGTCAAATACCGGATGTTCGCGGGAGATCAGATAACCAATCAGGGTACAGAGAAAAACCGGATTGAAAATACTGATAAAGTTCACTCCGCCGATAGTTTTCATTCTGACTGTATTGGGATGATATTTCATCGGTGGGGCATTTCCGTGATAAGATCTTGAAAAGCACAAAGACGGCAGAGGGGAATTACCTGAATATTCACCCGCTGCCGGTCAGCCATGCTTCAGAACCGTCACAGGCATAAGCCCGGATCACGATTCTGAAGCGGCATGGTTATCGATCATGATGTTCCCGCATCCATGCGGGTACATCATGGATCATTCAGCGGTCAGCAAGAGCTGCAACACCGGGAAGTTCCTTGCCTTCGAGGAATTCCAGTGAAGCACCGCCACCGGTGGAAATATGGCTCATTTTGGCTGCCAGACCGGACTGATTGACAGCGGCAACAGAGTCACCACCGCCGATGATGCTGGTTGCATCGGCATCGGCAACAGCTTTGCAGACACTCATGGTACCGCAGGCAAAATTGGGCATTTCAAAGCAGCCCATGGGACCGTTCCAGACGATGGTTTTGGCCTTGGCGATCTCTTCGGCATAGATCTTGATGGTTTCGGGACCGATATCAAGAGCCATCATGCCTTCGGGGATGTCATTGCCGCAGATAACGGTTTTGGCATCGTTGGAGAAGGCATCAGCAGCCTTGTTGTCAACGGGCAGGAGGAACTTGACATTCTTGGCAGCGGCCTTGGCAAGAACTTCCTTTGCAGTATCAATAAGTTCGTCTTCGCAGAGGGATGCACCGATGGTGTGGCCCTGTGCCTTGAGGAAGGTATAAGCCATACCGCCGCCGATAAGGATGGCGTCGACCTTTTCCATAAGTGAGTTGAGAACTTCAAGTTTGCCGGAGACTTTGGCACCGCCGATAATGGCGAGGAAAGGACGCTGGGGAGCGGCAACAGCTTTGCCGAGATACTGGAGTTCCTTGTCCATGAGGAAACCGGCGAAAGAGTTGTCAGCACCGAGGATATCGGCGATGATGGCGGTGGAAGCATGGGCGCGGTGGGCGGTACCGAAAGCATCGTTCACATAGATTTCGCCCAATTTGGCAAGCTCTGCGGCAAAGTCACGCATGACCTGTTTTTCTTCGGGGGTCTTTGCCTTCATATCTTCGGCTTTATGGAAGCGGGTGTTTTCGCAAACCATGACTTCGCCGGCTTTGAGGCTGGCGGCTTTGGCCTGAACATCGGCACCGATGCAGTCATCGGCGAAAGCCACGGGCTTGCCGAGGAGGTTTGCCAGATAATCAGCGACGGGCTTGAGGCTGAATTCGGGCTTGACTTCGCCCTTGGGACGGCCCAGGTGGGAAAGAAGCACAAGGGATGCACCGGCATCAAGGATGTATTTGATGGTGGGCATAGCGGCGGTGATACGGGTATCATCGGCAACTTTGCCGTCTTTCAGGGGGACGTTGAAGTCGACACGCATAACGACACGTTTGCCTGCCAACTGGGCATCACGGACTGTTTTCTTATCAATATTCATAATAAAAATCCTCAAAAAATATTTATTAACAAAAAAACCGGCGCACACGTCATTATTCAGGACGCGGCGCCGGGACGCTGACTTTATCAGCTCCGGACAGTTTTTCAGCAAAACCCCGGAGAAGCGCAGCCCCTTTGAACCGTTACAGAAGAAAAATGAACTTTTCCCTCTTCCGGGATGCCGTTTGCACTGCATCCCGGTGTGGTCAGGAGAGCCGCAAAAGAGTTACTTGGAGATGACGCGGGCCATTTCCAGAACCTTGTTGGAGTAACCCCATTCATTGTCATACCAGCTGCAGACCTTGACAAAGGTTTTGTCAAGCTGGATACCGGCCTTGACGTCAAAGATGGAGGTACGGGCATCGCCGCGGAAATCGGTGGAAACAACGGCTTCGTCGGTGTAACCGAGGATACCCTTGAGTTCGCCTTCAGATGCTTCCTTCATGGCGGCGCAGATTTCTTCATAGGTGGCTTCGGTATTGAGTTCGCAGGTCAGGTCGACGAAAGAAACGTCGCTGGTGGGAACGCGGACGGACATACCGGTGAGTTTGCCGTTGAGTTCAGGGAGAACCTTGCCCACAGCCTTGGCAGCGCCGGTGCTGGAGGGGATCATGTTTTCC
>JAZSGI010000004.1:0-7210 GCA_045532655.1 Victivallaceae bacterium | reverse complement strand
GGGTATCCATTTGGAACCGTAAATACCGAAATACGCTTTGTGTTGACGTGCACGCATGAGTGCTGCCAGAAATGCCGCCATCGCTTTGGATTCATCAGCAGTGCAAAGATTGAAATAAAGGAAACAGGCTGCTGCGGTTTCTTTGCCTGGGCAGTTGACATAACAGTTGCCGGAAGAGTCTGAAATGAGAAATTCCCTGCGGATATTTTCTTTTAATTCTGCTGCAAATGCTGCTGTTTGCGGTATGTCTTCCTCATGTCCGGTCATCCGGGCAAAAACACAGAACCGTTCCAGCAGTGAATAAAGGACTGCTGATGACGTCAGACGGACAGGGGCCATAGCTGCAAAATTTGCCCCTCCGGCCATCTCCGGATGACACCAGTCAGGAAGTCCGTATTCCACAAGACCGTTGATTTTAAGTTGTCCGGCAAAATGCAGATAACGCTTCATTGCCTTATAATGTTCCCTGATTATGGTATCATCGCCGTAGAAAAGATATGTGTTCCAGGCGGCTTCAAAGAGAACCCCGTCCCAGGAGGGGCCGCACAGCCACCACCAGTCAGCTGTAGGAGCGATACAAGGCAGTTCGCCGGAGGGACGTTGGGCATCGGTAATGATTTGCATGAAATTTTTATATGCTTCAAGGGCGTGAAAATTCCACAGGATGGCAGTCATTGCAATAGTTTGATCACCCGTCCAGCCGTTCTTTTCCCTGTGGGGACAATCTGTCGGGATGCCGGTGTAATTTGCAAGCATACTGCGTCGGCATATCGTCTGCAGTTTATTCAAAACAGATGAGGAACAGGTAAATGCCCCCGCTGTGGTGAAGTCATTGTGTATGAAAAGTGCTTCGGCTTTTGTTATTGCAATATCCTGCAGATTGCTGCAGGTTATTTGCATATAGCGGAACCCGAAGTAAGTGAAGTGCGGCCGCCAGCTGATTTTGCCGGTACCGGGAGCAAGTATTATGCGGCAGGTTTGGGTTTCCCAACCGTCAACAAGAAATTTGGATATCTCGGTCATATCCACTGTACCGTCAGGATTAAGTTTTTCCCCGAATTCAAGTTTGATTTCCACACTGTCAGGCAATTCCCGCATGGGTTCTATTTCCACTGCGGCCCAGCCGGTGAAATTTTTGCCGAAATCATATACGAGAGTACATGGATCTGTCTGGCGGGTATTCACAGGGAGGGCTTTTTCGCAGATTTTGCAAGGTTCCATTTCTTCACGGAGCGGGGTTCCTGCCGGTGGACGGACAATAAAGGCATTTTGCCAGCCGGTGTCATCAAAATCAGCTTCAAAAACCCCATTTATATCTTTTGCACAATCCCATGTTTCTCCTGAACGCATTGAGTCGAAGATCAGGGCTCCTGTATTCACTTTCCAGGTGTTGTCGCTGTATAGGAAGGTTTTGCCGTCTATTTCCAGATCACAGCACATGCGCGGATAATCCCGCCACGAGGCGTGGTTGAAGTTCCAGACATCGTTGGGTTGAGCATTGAATCCGCCATTGCCGAGAAGGACAGTTATGGCGTTTCTTCCTTGCCGGAGGAGCATGGAAATGTCATACTCTATATAGTTTATATGTTTATTGAATTGGGTTATGCAGGGGGCGAGAACACGGTCATCAGCTTTTTTCCCATTGATATACAGTTCGTGCCAACCGGCACTTGCCAGGTAAAGGACTGCTTGAGCAGTAGTCTGCTCCAAATCAAAGCATTTTCTGATATATGGAGCGGGGGAGATGCAACGTTTCTTGTCCCTGCCGTTTTCTCTGCCTGTATCAATGCCGTTATTATTACCGGCTATCCAGCTGCCGGTCCAGATGCGTTCTTGCTGCATATATAAAATCTCCTGTTTTATAACGGAAATATACATCTGTTGAACAAAATTGCAAATGCTGGAATTTACTTTGGGTAAAAATCATTAATTTTTGACGAATTTAGGTATTCAGTCATATTTTTGCGACAAATAAACATTTTTTTTGTGAAAGTTAAATGTATATTATCTGCCAGACTAAACAGAAAGGATTCCTATGTCAAAGAAGTTTACGCTTATTGAACTCTTAGTAGTGATCGCCATCATTGCAATTCTCGCCTCCATGCTTCTGCCAGCTCTTTCCCGGGCAAGAGCTGCCGCCCAGGCAATCAAATGTACCAGCAACCTCAAGCAGGCCGCCCTCGGTGTTGTTATGTATTCCAATGACAATGACGATCGTATGCCCCTCTGTCTCTGGGGTTGGGCAGCTGATCCTGCTGTTGGCAATACCCAGTGGTGGATCCCCCAGATCACTCCCTATATCGGTGGTGCCAGCATGGAAGCTGTTGCCAATGACAACACCAAAGCAGCCAAAGTCCTTATCTGCCCCAGCGGTAATCCTGTCGGCAGAGGCGGTGAAAAGGTCACCAATATCGCCTATACACGTTCCGGCGGCGGTATCGATCTCGGCGGCTGGCCGAAAAATAAGGCTATAACCGCCTGTAAACGTCCCACCGAAGTTCCTATGCTTATGGACTGCAATGCCGAAGCCAAGAAAAGCGGCGGTGACTTCTGGGCATATTTTGCCCACGATGGTGCATATATGGATTCCGGTAATTTCCATGCTCTGCGTCACAGCAATGCCTTTAATCAGGCTTATGTTGACGGTCACGTCGGCAAGGTCACTGAACGGGAATTCAATGCTTATTCCGGAGAACAGTTCAGTATTTACTACGGCGAAGCAAGCTGGCTGTAAAATTTGAGCTGACTGTTGAAAACTGCCCTGTTTAAATTTGTTATTAAAATTTAGGACAGCGGCAGTTTTTTTGTGTTCTGATTTCTCAGGAAAGGGTGGTATTTTCATGAAAAAAAATTTATATTGTATATTGTTTTTCATTGTACTGGGTCATTATTGTCAGGCTGCTGAATGGTTGTGGCAGGCAAAAGACGGCGTTCCGTTGGGCCGCTTGCAAACAGTTGCGGGTGATGAGGCTTTTGCTGAATACCGTCCAGCAAATATTTCAAGCAATAACCATCACGATATTTACTCCTGCGGGGTGAATGCCGGAGAAATCCTTTCCTTCCGGTGTGAATACAGAATACCGGAAACCTTCCGGGAGGGGACTTTCCGGCTGCGTGCGCTCTTTTTTGATTCTGAAGGGGTTATTATGGGGGATTCCCTGTCGCCGATGGTCAGTGCCGCCTGTGATTGGCAGAGTGCATATACTGTTTTTGCAGTACCTGACGGAGTTACGGCTGTAACTCTGCGGCTTATCAATACCGGAGTGGGAAGTGTGCAAATCAGAAAAGCATCATTTACTGCCGCATCTCCGGAGGAAGCGGATACTGCAAAGATATTTTCCGGTACTCTGGAGGAAAAAATCGTCCTGCACAGTCATACCATTGGCGGCTCACCCACAGCCGGTGCTGTATTGGATTACAACGATCATGCTCCCGGCGATCCTTATTCTGTAAAAATCATTTGGGACAATGATACCGGGACGAGCGGTCTGGTGGATATAGAAAGCCCAATGGAGATCCCTGCCGGATTGGAGCACAGACTGGAACGGGTAGTCTTTTTCCTGAAAGTGACCCGCAATACGGGAGATTTGAAATTGCAGCCGCTGGTGCTGGTGGGGGATGTAAATCATTGTCCGGAAAACCTTGCTTTTGATGTAATGGATTTTACTGCCGAAATGCCGGCAGACAGTCAGTGGCACAAATTTGAATATACTGTTCCGGCAGACAAGGATATTAAAAAAGCAAAGTTTTCTTTGCGTCTTCACGGACAGGGTAATACCACATTCCGTATAGGTTTGCCGGAATTCTATTATTCAGATGGCACTGTTGCCGAAGGATTCACTGTGTGGGACGATCCCCTGTGGCGTTTTGAAGATTGGTCGGAGAAAAAATTCATCAGTAAATTCACAGATTCAGACGGTATGGTGCTTTGTGCAGCCAATCAGTCCGTGGAAGCCGGTGAGAAGGGCAGGGCGGCATTGCTGAAACTTAAAGAAATGTTTCCCAATTTTGCCAACGATTTTATATATGCCATAGATACCACCCTTGCCAACCGGCAGTGGTTCGAGGATAATGATATCCCGGTGGTGTACCAGAATATCCCCAATGAACTCTGGCAGATGGCGGTCGCCATAGATCCGGATATGCTGTGTTATGATCCTGATTCAGGCAGGGGATTCAATGAACATCTGCATAAATTCAATGCTGCACATCCGGCATGGAGGAACGTATTCAGAGCCTTTGCCGGACGGATGAAAGATTATGGCATGCCGGAGGTTATGAGTATTGACTGTATATTCCAGTTTCAGGGTGATGCCAGACAGTATGAACCATGGTACAGGGAATTTTTACTGGAAACAGATGAGGGATTTGCCTTTAAAGACAGTGATGAACGGCTCTTTTTCAGCGATTATTTTCAAATGTATGCCGGTTTCAAGCCTTATCCTGAATACTTCGGCTGGAACACTTGGAATGAATATACCATTACCAGAAAATCGCTCTGGAACAGGAACCTGCATGTACTGGAACAAAGGAGAGGATGGCTTGATACTTTGCTCCGGCATTATGCGTTCCTTATGTACAATGTCAGGATCGGTGAGGAACTGGGCGCACAGAATATCGCATATTTCCTTATGAATAACGGCGACGACTGGCTCAACGGCAATGATTGGCAGATAAACGCAAGGACACAGGGAGTGGCGGGATTTGTGGAAGAAACATTTTTCTATCATCCCACATGTGTTTATCATGCGGCAACAGATGCAATGTCCTTCCGTGAATTCTTTGACTTTTATAACTGCAAGCACAGGTTGATACAGGAAGTCGGTCTTGGCGGACACGGGTTCCCGTATTGGGATGTGTTCAATACATTTGCACTTGTTTCGACGGTTTGCGCCGCTGCTCCCTTTTCCTCGTTACAGGTTGACTGGCCCTTTGAAAGTTTCATGGAGGCTGTCAGCGGCAGTGATTCACCTTATCATATTCAACGGTACAATACCTTTGTTACAATGGTACAGGCATATAATCTGCAAAGGGAACTTGGGAATGGGGATATACCGGAATATCACCGTAAAACCCTGCTCTTTCATGAGACCCAGACCAATGCTGCATTTTTTGAAGATCAGAGACGCCGTTTGTGCAATGCTCTGGAAAAAGGACCGTGGCTTGGTTCCAATGCCACATTCAATTTGTGGGAACTGCCTTACGTCAAAGAGGCAAAAGTCCTTTTTAACGATTATTATGCAATGCCCGAGGGCGGTGCAGAAAAATTACTCGGCTGGTTTTGGGAACAACCGGAAAGAGCATTGGTACTGACCGGTTTTTCTGCCGGGAAAAAGGTCAACGGCAGTTACTGGGGCGCTGCTATGGGATGGGATCAGATGAATCTCAATGCTCCTGACCAGTTTGCAGATGTCATTGGCGAAATAAAACAGGAGGGAAGAAGGTATTATGCCGGAATTGATGCCGATGAAGTCTTGTTGGCGGATGCAAGCGGAATGCCGATTCTGTCGGTTTATTATTATTCCGGCGGCCGCAAAGTGTATTATTATTCCCCCATCCCCGGCGATGAACCTGAATTGGATAAAGAGTGTATTGATATTGTTATGAGCAGGGAATATGGAGAGCCTGATTATAAAAAGCTCAAAGGTGATACCAGGACATTTATTTACAGATATGCCGACGGAACATCACTTTTTGCCATGTTCAGCCATGAAGCCATGGAAAGATTTTTCATGCATCCGGTTATTCGGACAGAGAATTGTTTCCAGTTCAACGATCCGGATGTGGACAATACCGTCGGTGTGACTGCGGCTCCAGGAGAATATGTACTGTACCGTTTCCTTGCCGATACAGCTGACAATGTCACTGTCGGTGATGACGGCTGGACAGACATTGAATTACAGGGACAATCAGGAGAACTCTGTTATCTTATTCCGGCATGGGATACTGATAAACTGCAGCGGCTGCGCGAGGTGCGGGCAAGATGGATATCCACTCTTAAAGAATAAGTTGAAACCTTATTGGCAGTTCACTTGCTCAAGGTGTTGCAGATATCCAGATCACAATCTTTTCCGGAATTCCATACCGGCTCTGCTGCCATTTTGTTGTTTTCCAGAAAAGCTATACCCGGACCCGCCAGTATATCATGACCTCCTTCAAAAAGTGTCAGACGTACTGTGCCGGAAGTCTTCCTCAACAGGACTTTATATGAGCCGTACGCCGGGTCAATACCGCGAAACTGCAAATGCACAGGAACTTTTTCTTCACTGACGATGAAGGCAATATCTTCTTCCCTGATCCGGTCGGATTCTGCAGCAAGCATATTAAAGGCTCGGATACTGTGGCTTACAGGTACACTGCCGGTGTGACCGTCGTGGATGCCGGTATTGATGTCTAAAGTTACTTTGCCTCTGGCATTGCTGAGATAGGAAACAGGTGAACGTTTCAGGGCTTCGGAACGGGCTTGGGGGGACAATGCAGGATTTCCGCCGCAGGCGGCTTCTATGTGTTCTGCATAAACAAGTCCGGCTGCGGCTGTCTCGCTGTGCCAGGAGGTAAGATCAAAAATAGGACACCATGACGAAACAGCTGTCCATAACTCCGGATGGCGCCCGGCGGTAAGCAGGGAAGCGTGGCCACCGCCGGAACCTCCGATGAGATATATGCGTTCCGGATCAACGTTACATTCCGCAACAGCAAATTTTGCAGCAGAAACTATATCGCTTACAACAAGATCCGAGCCGCATGCTTCCGGTGTGCAATTAGGTCCGCGGAACTTCGGGTAGATCAGATGCCAATCTCTTGCAGCGGCACGGGTTCGGTAGTTTTCCCAATTACAGCTCAAGTGATCGTAGCTCCATGTATGCAGAGCCACCACCAAGGGCCTGGGGGTGGTTGAAGAGGCTCTTTGCAGAAGAGCCGGCTGCATTGAGTCATCCCCGGAGGATTGGAAAAAGACTTCCTGTTGCAGATCATTCATAAAGCAATCTCCATAAGAGGCAATTTTAAAACTCCTCAAATTTGTCAAAGCGCCCTCGCTTCGATCTGACAAAGGGAGCGTTTTCGGCTGTTACCTTACTGGCAGCAACCTCAAACTACCCTTTGCAGCTCTTTACGAATGGCATCTTTGCCATTTTTTGAATGACTTTTGAAATTACCTCAATAAGTCATACGGAGGTGGGTGACGGTAAGATTTTTCTGCAGGTCATCT
>JAZSGI010000033.1:0-4293 GCA_045532655.1 Victivallaceae bacterium | reverse complement strand
GATGTGTTTTCCACGTCATCCGGCACACCGCCCTGCTGCGCTGTTGCGGGAGGATTATACAGCAACAAAAGGAATCCGGCAGCAATGACGGCAATAGCGGCAACTGCCACAAGAAGTACGATACGATTTTTCTTCCCGGATCCGCCGGGATTTTTGGAAGCAGAAACATCGGTAAAACTGTAAGTAGCCATTTATCAATCCTTTCATTCATCCGTTGCAACAATGATGCGGACGATCTCAAAAAGCTGTAAAAATGCCGCAGAAAAAATTTTACTGCAACATTTGATAATATAGCACAAAAAATTTGCTTTTCAACTTTGCAACTGCGGGAATTTGGTGTTATATTTGTAAAAGCTGGCATTTCCCCGGCAAATCAGAAATTAATCGGCTCAACCTGCAGCACCCAAGGAGGTCATCAATGAAAAACATTCCGCAAAAAGCCAAACGGGATTTCGTAAGCCGTCTGGAATCCAGTCCCAACGACTCCTGGAGAATGTTCAGGATCATGGGAGAATTCGTTGAAGGATTTGAAAACCTCTCCCAGTACAGCAATCTGGTGGCAGTATTCGGTTCTGCCCGCTTCAAAGAAGACAATCACTTTTATCAGGAAGCGGAAAAACTGGGGAAATTACTGGTTGAGTCCGGATATGGCGTCGTTTCCGGCGGTGGCGGCGGCATTATGGAAGCGGCAAACAAGGGAGCATATAATGCAGGCGGGATTTCTGTAGGTCTCAATATTGAACTGCCACATGAGCAGCACCCCAATCAGTATCAGACTGAAAGTATAACATTCCGCTATTTCTTTGTCCGCAAAGTGTGTTTCCTGAAATATTCCGTGGGTATAGTTGTCTTCCCCGGCGGCTTCGGCACAATGGATGAATTTTTTGAAGCGGTAACGCTGCTGCAGACCGGCAAGATAAATATGGTTCCCCTTATCCTTGTAGGCAAAAAATTCTGGCAGGAACAGTTGTCCGTCATAAACCGTACTTTGGCTGAACACGGTACGATATCACCTGAAGATGCGGAACTTTTCCGGCTGGTGGATACAGCAGAGGAAGCTGTTGAATATATGAAGGAATGTCACAGATACGGCTGTTCAAGCACAGTCAAGTGGTGAACTGCGGCAGGGCCGGCTTCCACCATTGCCATAAGCTCCTCAAAGGATTCCATGCTGTTGACAAGTGACGCCCGGCGGCGGCATTCGGAAGCAAATCCCCTGCCCTTCAAATAATCAAGCAGTATTTTGCGCCCCAACCGGAAAGCTGTTGTTTCGCCAAAATATTCTATCATGTCTGCAAGGTGCATCCTCATTTCTGCGGCAAGTTCCGCCACAGTGGGATAAGGCGGCGCAGTTTCTGCGGCAAGTTGCGAAAAGATCCAGGGATTACCCATTGCCCCTCTGGCAACCATGATCCGGGAGCATCCGGTTTCACGCCGCATTACTGCTGCGCTCTCCCTGTCCATGACACCGCCGTTTGCGATTACAGGGATACTCAGCTTTTCGTTGACTGCAGCGATTATTTCAAAAAAAACCGGACCGGAATATACCTTTTCCTTGATTCTGCCATGTACAGTTACGGCAACAGCACCGGCGGCCTGTAAACGCAAAGCAAGATCGATGGTCGGAGCCGGATCAGTTTCAGAAATAATACGCATTTTGGCAGAAACAGGATAACGGGAAAGCGATGCCATCTGTTTGAAGGTTTTCTCTGCAGCATCGACGTTCCTGCCCAGTTCCGCTCCGGCAAATTTTTTGGACGCTTTGGGGACAGGACAACCCAGATTGAGATCAAGTACATCAAAATCCCCCTGCCCGTTGACCACATCCACCGCTTTGGCTAAACATTCAGGATTGGAACCGATAAGCTGACAGCCGAGAAAAGTTTCGCTGCTGCCGCGTTCCAGCATCCGCAGACTTTTGGCATGGTTCCAGGCAAGGGAAGACACATCGACCATTTCGGCAAAAGCATAAATACAGCCGTGACGCCGGGCACTGCGCCGGTAAGGCAGATCGGTATACCCGGAAAGCGGAGCAAGCAAAACGGCATTCTCCGGATAAAAAGGTTTGCTGTCAGTATCGAGTGCCATATTTCACCTTATTACAAATCATAAAACTGCTTCATTTTGTTTATTGCTTTTGTCTGTATTTTCCGCACAGCTTCACGGGAACAGCAGAAAATATCGGCTATTTCCTGCAGTGAATGTGTCTTCATCCCCCGCAACCCGTAGCGCATGGCTATAACTTCCTTCTCCCTGACGGAAAGCTCTTTGAATGCCCTGGCAAGCAGTGCCAGATTCTCTTCCTCGCCATACTGCCGATCCGGGATATTGCCCTCATTCCCGGCAAGTTTTTCCACCAGCGGCAGTTCATTATCATCCTTCGGAGCATCAATACTGGTCACGGCAAAAGCGTCCACACGTTTCAACTCTGCAACGATCCCTGCAGAACATCCCATAAGCCGTGAGAGTGTCCCTGTATCCGGCACATGCCCGTGGATCGTTTTGAATTCACGTTCCAAACGGCGCATACGGTAAAGATTTTCCAGTGTGTGCAATGGCACCCTTATGATCCTTCCCTGCCGGGCAAGGGCTCTGCGTATGGACTGACTGATACGCCAGACACTGTATGTACTGAAACGTGCCCCTTTGCCGGGCTGGAACCTTTCCGCCGCCGCCAGAAGTCCCACACCACCTTCATTCAGCAGTTCACCGGGAGTAAGTCCGCGGTTATAAAAACGCCCTGCGATAGACTGCAGCAGGCGTATATTATTTAATAAAAGCCTGTTTCCTGCAGCCTCTTTTTCCTGCGGCGAACCGTTTTTCACAACCCCGGCAAGAAGCTGTTCCTCCTCCGGCGAGAGGGGGTCAACAGCCTCTTCCGCTCCGGGTACAAGATAACCGCCCGGAAGTCTGCCGTCAACAAACATCCGTGCGGTATCCTTTTTATTATCTTCCTGTTTTCCGGAAGTCATGTCTTAAATGCCGGCAAGTGTGCCCTTGTAGCTGGCAAGCAGGTCATCAACGGCGACTTTGCAGACATTGTCAGCAAAAGTCAGTTCAATGACAGGATCGGCAGTAACTTCACCGATACATGCGAATGGAACTCCGGCGAGAATACTCTCAACTGCAGCTTTATCTTCTGCCTTGCAGGTCATAACAAAGCGGCTGTTGGATTCTGAAAAGAGCAGTTCAACAGCGGAGCAGCCCTCTGCAGGACATTTGCTCATATCTGCCTTCATCCCCAGACGTCCCGCCATGGCACTGCGTGCAAACGCCATACCCAGACCGCCCAGTGCAGGTGTCACCAGTGAACGTGCCAGTTTACCGGCAGTTATGCGGCTGACACGGTCATAAGTGGCAAGTGCGGTATCTGCATCAACAACAGGAACCTTGTTGCCGGTGGCATCAAGCATGGCAAAATATTCACTGCCGCCAAGTTCAGCTCTGGTGTTGCCGATGACATATACAAGATCGCCGGCAGCCTTGAAATCCAATGTAACAGCTTTGGAGACATCATCCATTTTGGAGATGGTACTGAAAAGCACGGAGGGAGGAATGGAGATTTTTCTGCCGCCGCGGGTAGAATCGTTCTTCATGGAGTCCTTACCGGAAATACAGGGAACAAGGTAACGTTCTGTATATTCGGCAAGAGCTTTGTTGGCACGCACAAGCTGGGCAAGTTTGTATTCTCCATCGGGAGTTTTCCCGCTCTGAACAGGATCAGGCCAGCAGAAGTTGTCAAGGCCTGCGATCATTTTCATGTCACCACCGACAGCGATGATACGGCGGACGGCAAGGTCAATTGCAGAGGCCATCATCCAGTAGGTATCGATATCACTGTAGCGGGGCAGAATGGCAGCGGAAAGAATAACCCCCTCAGTGCCGAGAGGTTCAACAAGAGAAACCGTTGCATCACCAAAAACATCACGGCAAACACCCTGCATGGGCTTGACAACACTCAGTCCTTTGACTTCATGGTCATACTGACGGGCCTTGAATTCATCACTGGCACAGTTGAGACGTCCGGCAAGCGCAACAAGGTCGGCAGCACAGTCTCTGTTTTCCAGAACCGGTTCTTCAAAAACCGGAGACTTCCACACAGCCTTGAGCTGATAACGGGGCAATCCCTTGTGCATGAATTCAATGTCGAGAGCTGCCACAGTTTTGCCTTCCCAGTTGACCACGAATTTGCCGTTATCTGTAAATTCACCGATAACGGTCAGTTCCACATCACGTTCACGGGCAAGCTGCAGCATGGCTTCAAGATTGGCAGGGGGTACTGCAAAACTCATG
>JAZSGI010000068.1:0-18941 GCA_045532655.1 Victivallaceae bacterium | reverse complement strand
TAAACGAAGCCGTGTTGCCACTTACCGCCGTACCCACCGTGGTGCAAACGGCGTTACGAGCATACGTCTGCGTGAAGGTGAAACTGTTATTGCCGCTGTTCAGATCTTCCCCGGCGATGAGCTTATCTGCACTACTGAACGCGGTCAGCTTACCCGTCTGCCCGTAGACGAGATCCGTACAGTCGGTCGTGCCAGTTACGGTGTCCGTATCATGAACCTCCGTGCCGGTGACAATATTACCGGTGTGGTCAGGGTCATCAATGTGGAAGGCCAGAATAATGCCGCCGGTGATGCTCAGGATGCCGTCGGGGACGGAACAGTTATCGCTGATGAGCAGGTCGTTGAGCCAACCTCTGCAGAGGAACAGCCTGTGACAGGTGACAGCAATGACAACGGAGCTGAAGAATAAACGGCCGCTGCTGCTCGGTATAGTCAATGCCACGCCGGACAGCTTTTCTGACGGCGGGGCATATTCACCGGTCGAACACGGCTGCCTGCTGGTTGAGCAGGGAGCCGATGTACTGGATGTGGGTGGTGAATCCACCCGCCCCGGAGCGGCGGAAATACCTGTGGAAACAGAATTGGAACGGCTGCTGCCGGTGATAAAGAATCTGCGGGAGCTGTTGCCGCATGTAAGTATCAGTGTCGATACACGCAAGGCGGCAGTTGCCCGTGCAGTACTGGAAGCAGGGGCAGCATGGATCAATGATGTTTCCGGTGGTACATTCGATCCGGAAATAATGAATGTTGCCGCCGGTTGCAATGCCGTGTATGTAATAGGACACAGCAGGGGAGTCCCTGCTGATATGCTTACAGAGGCTTTCACCTCCTATCCCGGAGGTGTGGTGCCCCATGTGCTTGAATTCTGGAAGCAGCAGGCCGGGAAAGCACTTGCATGCGGTATAAAGGCGGAGAATATTGTTGTTGATCCGGGATTCGGATTTGCCAAATTACAGGAAACAAATATGGAAATGGCAGAAAAATTTGAAGAATTGGTTGCCGCACAGCCTTACCGTGTCTGTGCCGGTGTATCCAGAAAGCGTTTTCTTGCTCCCGGACTTGCTCCACTGGAGAGGCAGGAGGCGGGCAGCCGTCTGGAGGCAAAACTTGCCGCCTGCGGTGCCGCCATTTTCCCCACCCTTGATCCGGCAGGATTTTTCAGATTTTTCAATAAGACGGGAGCTGCGTGAAAATGGATTCATGGATGTATTTTGTCGACAATCTCCCGGTATGGCTGATCCCGGCGGCTGAAATAGCTTTGCTGACTGTAGTCATTTACCGGATACTGCTCTATTTCCGCGGTACCAAAGGGGCAACGGTGCTGGCAGGTATGGCGACAGCATTGCTGGTTTTGAACTGGTTCGCTCCGCTGTTGAAAATGGATGTCATCACATGGCTGCTGGAGGGATTTACCGGATTGCTGGCAACGGCTGCGATCGTTATATTCCAGCCGGAACTGCGCCGTGCTTTTGCTCATATAGGTACATTCACCCTGTGGCAGAAAAGCCGCCGCAGAGAAGCTATTGACGAAATAGTGACTGCAGCTGTGGAAATGTCAAGAAAACATATTGGCGCGTTGATCGTTATTGAACGCAAAATCGGTATGCAGGCGCTGCTTGACGATGCGGTCAAAACCGATATCCGTGTAAATTCGCTGGTAATGGAGGCTCTTTTCTTCCCCCATTCCCCGCTTCATGACGGTGCTGTGCTTATCCGTGAGGACAAAATCATTGCCGCCCGTGTGATCCTGCCGCTTACCAGACAGAAACCCCAGCGCGGTATGGGAACACGTCACCGTGCCGCACTGGGGATCACCGAGGAGGCGGATGCTGTGGCTGTGGTTGTTTCGGAAGAGACTGGAACGATCAGCATTGCAGCAGGCAGTGTTATAAAAAAGGTATCATCCGGCGAGGAACTTCAGAAGCATCTCCGTAATCTGCTTTTGGGGAAACCACTTGAAGTTCAGGATGATAACGGCGAAAATGGAGGCAGGAAATGAATACTCCCGAAAAAGGGTTTGTCAGATTACGCAAAAAGGCGTTCCCAAAGTTTTTGCGTGAGAATTTCGGGCGTAAACTTGCTGCTCTGCTGCTGGCACTGCTTATTCACGGTGTTGTCAAAGATAAATATTTTTCTGAAGAACGGCCATTTGTCGTTCCTGTGGATATAGTGCTGCCCCAGGGGATTTGCAATACTGCCCGCAGTACCCCTGCTGTTACTGTGATACTGCGGGGCAGTTCTTCCGCTCTTGCCCGGCTTTCTTCCGGAGATATAAAAATAAAAGGTACTCTGGACAGGGATGATTTCCATAATGGAGTGCCTACACGCATACAGCTGCAGAAATCATGGCTTGATCTGCCCGACGGTGTGCGCTTTGACCGCTTTGAACCTGCTGTGCTTACATTGGAACATCTGGAGGAAGAGGTTCGCAAAGAGGTTCCGGTGGTGGCTTCGTGGCTGGGCGGGGAAAATTCTGAATACGGGTATTCCACAGTATTCATGCCGGCTTTCGTGGCTGTAACAGGACCGGGGTCACTGGTGAATAATATTGAAAAAGTGACCACAGAACCCCTTGTCGTACCACAGGAGATCGGCGAGACCCACTTCAATGCTGTAAGGCTTTCGGTTCCTGCCAATGTGAATCTCTCCACAAAAGAGGTCATTGCCACTGTTTTTGTCAGCCGTCAGACCCAGAATAAAAATTTCAGTGACCTGCCTGTGTTTGTCCTTATGGACAATGATGACCGCAACAAGAACGTTTCATTCCCTGACGGCAGCCATGTCACCGTTATTTTAAGCGGGGCCTACAGTGATTTACAGGGGATATCTGCGGCACAGCTGCGTCCGTGTCTGGATATTTCAAGACTGGATGATCCGGGCGAATACGAAACAGCGGTGTTTGTTACTCCCCCGGCAAATACCAAAGTTGAATCGATATATCCTGAAAATATAAAAGTGCAGATCAGTTTCAAAGATGGTGCAGATGGTATATGAATAATATGATCGATGAAAATATGACATTTGAAGAGGCTCTTGCCCAGTTGGAACAAGTTGTTTCCCGGATGGAACAGGGCGATTATGAACTGGAAAAACTTGTTGATGCTTATTCCAGGGGAATGGCCCTTGAAAGGTTCGCCCGCAAAAAACTTGAAGATATGAAGAAAAAAATAGAGGTGCTTGTCAGCAGATCTTCCGGTCAATGGGAGGATTTTGCCGGGAGCAACTCCCGTGAACATAATGGAGATCTTTTATGAAAAGTGTAATTTTTCTCGGCGATGGCATGGCTGATGAGCCTATTGCAGAGCTGAACGGCAAAACTCCCATTGAGGTTTGCAATACTCCTGCTATGGATGAAATTGCGCGCCGCGGTGCTTCCGGTACTTTCAAAACCCTTCCTCCGGGTCTGCCCACCAGTTCTGATGTGGCAAATATGTCAGTGCTGGGACTTGATCCTGCGGTGAATTATCCGGGCCGGGGACCGATAGAAGCTGTAAGCCAGCAAATAGATCTTTCCGGTGATTGTGTTGCGTGGCGGTGCAATCTGGTCACGGTTTCCTACCCCGATGCCGTACTGCGTGATTATTCGGCGGGCCATATAGATCCGGTTGAAGCCGGTAAACTTATGGAACTTCTGCAGAAATCTCTTGGCAGCAGTAAGGTGGAATTTCACTCCGGAGTCAGTTACCGCAATCTGCTGATTTTGCGGGGAAGTGAATTTGCTTCTGAAATAAATTACTTCAAACCGGATTCTTCCCAGGATATCCCGGTGGCGCAACTGCGTCTTTCTGCCGCCAAAGATAATCCGGAAGTACATCATACGATAGCCTTTGTAGAGGAACTCTGCGCCCGGGCCGGCCGTATACTCCGGCAGACCGGTTCCACGGCAACTGATATCTGGCCGTGGAGTCCGGGCAGATCGCCCCGCATACCGCAATTCGGAGATATTTACGGCGGCAGAAAAGGTGCCATTGTCAGTGCCGTCGATGTTATCAAAGGACTGGGCAAGTGTGCCGGAATGGAGGTAATAGAGGTTCCCGGAGCAACAGGATATATCGATACAAATTATGCGGGCAAAGCTGCTGCTGCAGTAAAGGCTCTGGAAACAAATGATTTTGTCTATGTCCATGTGGAGGCTGTGGATGAGTGTTCACATCAGGGAGATCTGAAACTCAAGATGAAGGCTGTGGAGGATTTTGATTCCAAAATCATTGCTCCTGTCATGAAGGCTCTTGAAGGACGTGATGATGTATGTTTTGCCGTACTGCCGGATCATCCTGTACCCATTTGCAAACGTGAACATACGACTGATCCTGTACCGGTGGCGATTTGCGGGCCGCATATTGTGCCGGATGCTGTAAATGTTTACGGGGAACGGGCTGCCCTTGCCGGGAGTCTCGGGTATATGCAGGGCAGTGAATTGATGCATAAAATTCTGGGAATCACTTCAAAATGAAAACAAAAGATCAGACAGCCGCCGAAATGAAGCATATTATTCCTGCCGCATTGCTTATTGCAGGATTTATTGCTGCATTGAGTGCTGTCTGGCGTGATATATGGTTCGATGAGGCCATGACAGTGCTTTTTTACGCCTCAAAAGATTCACTGGCGGAGATCTACCGTGATTATTCAATGGCAAACAACCATATCGGTTATTCCATGCTGTTGAGTATATGGCGGCGCATTTTCCCGGATAGTGTGTATTTGTGGCGTTTCAGCAGTGTTCTACCGGCACTGCTTGCATTGCTGATACTTTTCCGCAAACACTGGCGTGAAGCGGGCGGTAAAGAAAATTGGGCGATAATTCTGGGATGTTTTGCCATTTCACCGTGTTTTTCCATATATTCTACAGCGTTGCGCGGGTATATGTGGAGTTTTCTGGCGGTTTTGCTGGTGTACGAAAATATCCGCACATTTTTTGCCGCCGGTGACGGGAAATGGAAATCTTTCTGCTGGTATATCCTCTCCTGCCTCTGGGCATTGCTGCTGCTGCCTACCAATATTTACTGTGCCTGTGCCGCCCTGGCCTTTGCCGCACCGGAGAAGTGGTGGCAGAAGAAGAAATTCTGGCTTGCCGCGGCAGTATTGCCGATGGCTTTTGCTGTAATATACCTGCCCATTCTGGAGCAACTGGTCAAGGTGGCTTTTTCCGGCGAAACATGGCACAATCACTGGCTGGCGGGGCAATCGGTCGTGCTGGGTTTTGTTCTGACCATGCTTCCGGTACTTGTCTTTTTCCCGTTCCTGAAAATCAGAAAACTTGGCATGAATTTCCTGAACTGGGGTGTATTGTGGTGTATTCCGGCTGTTATAATTTTCAGCAAGTATCCGCCTTTCCCGAGGAATTTCTTTCCCTTGTGGCCGCTTCTGCTGATCCTTGCCGGCAGGGGCGTTTGCCTGTGTATGTCGGAAATGCAGACCGGAACGCGAAAAAAAGTCCGTAATATCATGTTTCTTTCCATTCTCCTCTGGTGCGGCTGCGAACGGTATTTTGCCGGAACTTTTTCCGGATTGTGCGGCGGCGCACGTTTTCACAGAACCACCGGTCAGGATGACTGGTTTGCCCCCTATTACATGGACAGGGATTTTTCCATAGCAGAAACTGCCAGTTATATAACTGTAAATCATCCGGCAGCGCAGGTGTATGTGTCATTTGATGCCGACGGTTTCCCGTTTATGCTCTACGGTAATCCGGCAAATTACCTTTTGTGGAACACTCCACAGACAAGGCTGCGTCCCATGTCGCTGGTCATTACGGCAAAGGACGAACCGGAGGAGGCTCTTACAGAGGTAATGAATAAATTTGAACTTGTAAAAAAACCGCAGTTGATCCACAAAACCGGTTTCCATAACATATATTCAGTAAGGTAAAGATATTTATGAAAAAACCAGTACCGCCTTTTGCTGTTATTTGCACCTTTGTGCAGATATCCGCCGCTTTTATACTGATTGCCCTCCTCTCTGCCGGATGTGCATATTGCGAAGTCAGAACCTCAAAGCCCCCTGCCAATTATGTGTCGCAGATAGCCTCTTATGAAACAGGTGAAGAGGTGATTTCTCTTATAGATGTGGAGGTGGAAAGCTGGAAACTTTTCGGTTTCATCCCTCTCGTCACCGGTAATGTCAACCGGCCCAACAGCAGTACTTACAAAATGTTCAAGGATTATGCCACCAACCGCCACGCCGGTGAGGTATTGCGCCGCTGGGGTACAGAGGGGTTGTACGGCAACAGGACAGTTGTTACCCGGGAACGTAAAATATTTTCCGGTTGGTGGAGTTTGTGGATAATTAACTATAAAGCAATACGTCTTGAAGGCGAAGTGCTGAAATTCTGAAAATACCAGGGAGATAAAAAAATGAACATTCAGCGCAGTAAAGCCTTTGATAATGAGAAGTATCTTGCTGAACAGTCCGAAGCCATTCTGCAGAGAGCTGCAGAATTTGATGACAAACTTTATATTGAATTCGGCGGCAAGCTCGGTCTTGACTGCCATGCCGCACGGGTGCTGCCGGGATATGATCCCGATGTGAAACTGAAACTCCTGCAGCGGTTGAAAGATCAGGCGGAAATCGTTATATGCGTACATGCCGGTGCCATTGAACAGCGCAAGGTACGTGCCGATCTGGGTATAGGTTATGATGAGGATACCATGCGTATCATTGACCACCTTAAACGCTGGGGGCTTATGGTGAACTCTGTTGTCGTTACCCGCTATGACGACCAGAAAGCCGTACAGAATTTTATGAAATGCCTTTCCCGACGCGGTCTTTCTGTTTACGCCCACCGGGCAATTCACGGCTATCCAACAGATATTGATACCATTGTCAGCGATGCCGGATACGGCGCAAATGCCTACATCGAAACCACCCGTCCCATTGTCATCGTTACCGGGCCGGGACCCTCTTCCGGCAAAATGGGTACATGCCTTTCGCAGGTTTATCACGAACATAAACGCGGTGTTAATGCCGGTTACGCCAAGTTCGAGACATTCCCCATCTGGAACCTGCCGCTTAAACATCCCGTAAATCTGGCATACGAAGCCGCCACTGCCGATCTGGGGGATATGAATATGGTTGACCCATTCCACCTTGATGCTACCGGGACAATAGCCACCAATTACAACCGTGATGTGGAGATCTTTCCTGTGGTGCGCCGTATCTGCGCCAAAATCATGTCTCCGGAGCGTCTTTACCGTTCTCCCACTGATATGGGTATCAACCGTGCCGGATTTGCTATTACTGATGATGAAAAGGTTCGTGAAGCTGCCGTGCAGGAGATCATACGCCGCTATTTCCGCTACAACAGTGATTATGCCAAAGGAATGGTGGATCAGAATACTGTTGAAAAAATCAAACTGCTTATGGATGAAGTCGGCGTGCCGGAGACTGCCCGCAATGTGGTTCTCCCTGCCCGTGAAGCTGCCAAAGATGCGGCGAAAGTTCCCGGCAAGGGCAACAATAATGTTTTTTGCGGTGCTGCTTTGGAGCTTGCCGACGGCACAATAATCACCGGTAAAAATTCTCCCATTCTCCATGCGGCAAGTTCTTGTGTACTTAATGCAATCAAGTATCTGGCAAAGCTGCCTGACGAGCTTTTCCTGATCGCTCCCGATGTTATCGATTCTGTGGGAAGACTGAAAAAAGAGGTTTTGAAAAACAGGCGCATAAGTCTGGATTTAAGCGAAACTCTGGTAGCTCTGGCAGTCAGTATGCCCACCAATCCATCGGCACGCCTTGCCATGAAAAAACTTTCGGGACTGGCAGGTTGCGAAATGCACTTGAGTCATATACCGACTCCCGGCGATGAAGCCGGTTTGCGTAAACTCGGCATCAATTTGACAAGTGATGCCAATTATGCCGGTAATGAACTTTTCGAGGATTGATTTTTGCCACCCCGGCACGGCAGCGTGACCGGGGTGTAACTCAACTGTTTCATTACTGCGCCCGGCGCCTGCCCTGCCACCCTGCGCCTGCCCTTGCCGCCGGAATTTCTCTCCATTACCATTATTACAGGCTATTGCAATTTATATTGCAATAACAACTTAAATCCCCATATATATGCACGTATCACCATTTGCGCCCGACTTCAATACTGTCCCGATGTGCATTTTATTCATTAAATACTCGTGATACGTCTGTTGCGTGATTTTTTCCGACAATTGTCCGCCTCCCGCAGAAGGAGACTGAAAAATGGATTTGAACTACTTATTCAACCGCTGTCACCGGGATTACCGGCAGAACAGAAGTGTATGGGAACGTTCCCTTGCCGCCTATTCCGGCGGCAGGGAATATATTGCCAAAGCACTTGTAAAACATGTTTCGGAAATAGATCTTGAGTTTGCCGAACGTTTGGAACGGGCATATTATTTCAATTATCCCCGCAAAATCGCCACCCTCATAACCCAGTATATTTTTTCCAGCGATCCCGTCCGCGAAGATGCCGATCTTGCCCTTTGCGAAGATGCCACACGGGATGGACTGCGCATCAATGAAGTGATGCGGCAGGCTTCAACCATGGTCAATATTTTCGGGTCAGCATGGTTTGCCGTGGAAATGCCTGAGTTTTCCGGCATGGTGGATATGGAACGGAAGATCAGAGAGCGGATCCGTTCGTTTATAAAATGTTATTCACCGCTTACCGTGCGTGACTGGGCAACCGGTAAAGACGGCAAACTGGAATGGGCCCTGCTTGACCAGCCCCTTTATGACAACAGAGATCCCTTTGCTCCGCCGCAAAACAGGATGCAGCGCAAATTATGGACACGGGACAAGTGGATGCTCCTTGCCGGAGGAACACCTGACGGCAATACAAAAATTATTGCCGAGGGGGAAAATCATCTGGGGGAAATACCGCTGGTACATTTGCATGAAGCAGACAGTTCCATAGTAGGGGCAAGCCATTGGTTTGCAGATACGGTAAGGATATCCGATGCCATTTTGAACAATGAATCCGAAGCACAGATGAATGTGGTAAAACAACTTTTCGGCCTGTTGGTGATCTCCGAATCTTTTGCCCGGCAGGGAGCTTTTGATACTTCACGCAGCAAAGGGAACAGCGAAAGTTGCAAATTCAGCCATGTACTTGCCCGTTCCGCAGCAATTTTTGAAACGCCGGAGGAAAAAGGTATAAGCCGTTATATTTCTCCTACCGGAATGGAAACTGAACGTATCAGGGAAGAAAATCTGAAACTGAAATCTGAACTTTTCGATGTAGTCGGGTTGACTCTGCGGCCGGATTCCAAACTGCGGCAGACGGCAGAAGCCAAATCATGGGATTATCAGAATACCCGGCAGTTTCTCTCAAACAGAGTGGATATGCTGGAACAGGCGGAACTTAAATGCTGGCAGTTCATGCACCGGCTTGATTCCTCGATACAGGTTCCGGCAATCACCTATAACAGGGATTTTTCGGTGATAGATCTGAAGAATATGATCGATGGATTGGTGGATCTCGGTAAACTTTCTTCGGCAAAAGAGTACTCAAAAGAGATTTCCAGAACTGCCGTCGACCTGTTGGGCAAATACAAAAAGATCGATCCTGTCAGAAAAAAGAGGATCATTTCTGAAATCGACGGCATGAAACAGGGTCTGCTGATATGAATAAACTCATCCGGAAATTGTGTAATGAAAAAGTGACCCTGTTTATGCCCGACGGATGCAGATTCCATTGCAGATGTTTCAGGCGCAGCAATATTTCCCGCAAAGGCAAAGCCGGTGAAATCACCGCCGTACAGGATATATTCGTGATTTACCTCAATATGAAGATCCCCCTTGATACTCTTTTGAAGACACCGGCCGGGGAGATACTGCATTTGCAGTCGGTACGTCCCATTGTTGATATGGAAGGCCGCATCATTGCCCTCCGTTGTGCCACCGTATAATAATTCGCAGCCCCGGCTGCCGGAGAGTTTCAAAACTGACCTTTTGCTCCGGCAGCCGGGGTTTTCCCTTTCCGGACGGCAATTATTGCAGAAAAAAATAGCGGAATATTTTGTAAAAAGCCGGTTTGATGATATATTCAGGGATAAGGAGCGCATTACCGAACAGTTAAAATAAGAAATCAGGGGGGGAATATGACAAAATACCAGTCTTTTATATATGGTTTGAACTGTCCTTTCTGCGGGACAGAAATTTTTTGCCGGAACCGTAATTTGTGGAAATATGCGCTCATACCTTTCCTGATAATGCTTGTATTGTATCTTGCATTTATTTTTCTGGCTGTGCCGTGGGGCAGGGATCATTGTGTTGCTGCCGTTGAAAGTTGGTGCGTGGATTTCCCCGGATGGCTGCAATGGCTGGCGGCATTGTTGAAAATCACAACGCTGTGTTTTGTTTATCTGCTGGCGGCGGCACTGCTGATACTTCTTGCCGGACCGGTTTATGAACTTATAGGCGGACCGTTTTTTGACCGTATGATCGCTGTTTACCACAACAATGAATCAGGAACTGCAATACGGCAGACGCCAGTACGGCTGAATCTGATATTCCTTGGGGAAACACTTATTTACGGAGCTGGAACAGTAATTTTCCTGATTATCGGAACGGTATTGTTTTTTGCCCTGCCGGTAATCGGCCCGCTGCTTGCTGTTGTACTTATAAGTTACAGGCTGGGAGTCAATTATCTGGCATTTTCCGGACTGCAGCATGGGAAGACTTTGAAAATGACACGGCAAATCGCCGGAAAGTACTGGCCGGCAACACTCGGCTACGGCATTGTTGTTTTTCTTATATTTACAATACCCTTTGCGGGAGTATTTATGCTGCCCGGCATAATTACCGGCGGAGCAGTACTTTTCAATAAATTAGACCCTGTCCCGTAAAGCCATCGCCGCTGCAGCAGCAGTTGTCCGGAAGCTCAATAAGGACGCTTTCTGGGAAAAATCTTTAAAAAGTTTTTTGGGGAAGGCGTTGCACATGCGGCAGAAATCTCTCCGTATCTCATTGTAATGGCAAAAATCCAAACTGTTCTTGCCGTACCCATGCAGCGGGAAGGCGAACCTGTGCCATTCAGTGACAGCGTAGTTATCGAAGCCGACGGCAACCCGGAAGGCAAGGTGCGGAAAGACGATGACGGGAATATCGCCGGATACACCTATATGCATTATCCCATGACCGGCAACAGCTACTATGAATATCTGAAACAATTTGCTTAAGATGGTTTGGATGGCGGAGCTGCAGTACTGGTCAAACAGAGCGGGCTGGAAGACGCACTGGCTGACTTGCAGTAATTGCAAGCGCAAGCAAAATACCCTGAAGGGCTGCTGCATAACCTTCTGCAGGTTGGCAGCGGCTCTCTTTTTTTAAAAGGGGCATGGAACAGTAAATGTCATGATTTTGCCGGTGACAGGATGGGGGAAAGTAAGTTTCCCGGCGTGAAGGGCCTGTCTGGACATACCCAGCAGGGCAAGATCATCCGCCGAAACGGCTTTTTCCCGGATCTTCAGGAAAATTCTTTCATCCCTGCCGTAAAGTTTATCCCCAACCAGGGGGAATCCCAGAGAAAAGAGAGTCGCCCGGATCTGATGCTGGCGGCCGGTATGGAGTACGGCTTTGACCAGAGTGCGGTGGTTTTCACGGTATTCTTCCGCAAATAATTCTGTATATACGGGCACTCCGGCAGCTGAAGCGGCAGGAACGGGAAGGAATTTCTTTTTTTTCTCCACAGCACTTTTTTCATCTTTTACCAGAACTCCCCTTGCCTGTACACTGCCGGGGAAATCTCCTTCCACAAGGGCAAAGTATTCTTTCTTTATTTCCTGCAGATGAGCTTCAGCCGCCGCCGCACTTTCCCTGTTGCGGCATGCCAGTATCAGGCCGGAAGTTTCCCGGTCAAGACGGGTGATAAACCGCAGTTCTCCCAGTTCCTGCCCCGCCAGATGCCACAGCGTATGACGGAAAAATGGCCCGGTGGGATGAACACACAGATCACCGGATTTGTTCAGCACCGCAATATCTGCATCGCTGTATAATACCGAAAAGGTCAGATCCGCTTCCGGTTCCGGCATGTCGCCGGGCATGAACGCCACGCAGTCGTGTTCTTTAAGCCGCAAACCGGCTGTCGGGACAGTGCCGTTGACGGTGACTTTGCCGGCGGCAATGGCAGCCTGCCATCCGGCAAGATCAAAACGCCGGTAAAGGCTTGCCAGATATGCAGCAGCAGTCATGCCTTTTTCTGCAGCTTTGACATGACTGCGCAGGATCCTTTTTCCCAATCTGTCTGCAAAATCCATATTCTTCTCCGGTGCCATTTTTTGAATGCATTCACGTAAGAATATATCATACATCACTTTTTTGTCAAGGCTCCAAGTTGAAAAATTACCTTTGACGGTGTAAATTATAGAGAATGGATTTTTATCGGGGTTTCCCCACTAAACTAAGGATGTTATATTATGGAATTCACCAGTACCAGACAGAATATTTCTGTACAGTCCGCACAGGCCATTGCCAGAGGGATCTCTGCTGACGGCGGACTTTTTGTTCCCTGTTCCTTTCCCCGGCTGGATATGGCGGATATCAATGAACTTGCCGGTATGGATTATATCCGCCGTGCCGAAAAGATCCTCAGCCTTTATCTGACCGATTATACGGAGGAGGAAATCAAACGCTGTGTCGCCGGAGCTTACACCGGAACTTTTGAAAACGACACTCCCGCTCCGCTCAAAGAGGTGGAAAAGGGCGCATATATGCTGGAACTGTGGCACGGCCCTACATGTGCCTTCAAGGATATGGCTCTGCAGCTGCTGCCTTTCCTGCTGACAACTGCCGCTGCCAAGACTGCCAATGGCAAGACCATGGTCATACTGGTGGCAACTTCCGGCGACACCGGCAAGGCGGCTCTTGAAGGATTCGCTGATGTACCTGATACAAAGATCATTGTTTTCTATCCCAGCGACGGGGTCAGTGCAATGCAGAAACTGCAGATGACCACGCAGGAGGGCGGCAATGTGGCGGTATGCGGTATCGTCGGCAACTTTGATGATGCCCAGACGGGTGTGAAAGAGATCTTTGCTGATGCAGATATCCGCAAGATGCTGTCAGATAAAAATATGGAATTTTCCAGTGCCAACTCCATAAACTTCGGCAGACTTGTGCCTCAGGTGATTTATTATATTTCTGCATATTGTGACCTTATCCGGGACGGCATGATCGCCCCCGGAGAGCAGGTGAATGTAACTGTTCCTACCGGTAACTTCGGTAACATCCTTGCGGCATATTATGCCAAACAGATGGGTTTACCCATAAAGAAATTCATCTGTGCCTCCAACCGCAACAATATCCTGACAGACTTTATTGCAACAGGGGTTTATGACCGCAACCGGGCATTTTATACTACAGAAAGTCCGTCAATGGATATCCTGATATCCTCCAATCTTGAACGTCTGCTCTATCACCTTTACAACAAAGATTGTGCAAAGATCGCCGGACTTATGGATTCTTTGAAGAAAGAAGGGAAATATCAGATTTCTGAAGATGTTTTTGCCAAACTTTCCTGCGAATTTGCCGGCGGCTGCTGTGATGATGAAGAAACCCGTGCCACTATCAGGGAAATCTTTGAAAAAGATAATTATCTCTGCGATACCCACACTGCTGTTGCTGTTAATGTTTATAAAAAATACCGTGCTGCGTCAGGTGATGATACTCCGTGCATCATTGCCAGTACCGCTTCGCCGTATAAATTTGCTCCGGCGGTGCTTGGTGCGGTCGACGGCAGTGCGCAGGCTGCAGATGATTTCCAGCTGCTTGACATGCTTTCCGCCCGTACGGGAGTGAAAGTTCCGGAGGCACTGGCTTCGCTGAAAGGCAAGGCCCCCAAACATACTTCTGTTGTGCCGAAAGAGGATATGAGAAGATTTATCAGAGATTTTCTCGCTCTTTGAAGCCTTATATACGTTTACCGGAATTACTTATTGGCTGTATCCAAAAGTAATTCCGGTATTTTTTATATACCCGCGCAGGGCGTTGCTGACGGCATAAGCTGCTGCCAGTTCCCGTTCTGCCGGAAAGGTTTTTGCCTTCCAGCGTCCCATACGCAGGTCGTTCAAAAGCGCCCGGCAGGTTTGATTTTGTTTTGTTGTTTCTCTATGAATTTTCTATTATAGTAAAAATTCCGCCATTTGTCAATATTTAAGCAGGGAAAATTCATAAAAAAGTTGTATTGCAAAATTAAATTCTTGATTATAAATAATTAACAATTACGAGTCATTTGGTTTCCCCCCGGGCGGCGATAAAAACCAATATGTACCTTGTTTGCCGGAGGAAATATTCAGCGTTTGAAAATGGAGAGGACTTCGCTGCCCTCCCTGCCGCCGGAAATACGGCAGAAGAGAAAGTACAGTACCGAAAATACTGCAGCAGCTGCAGCCATAGGCAGCAGATCTCCCGGCATCCATGTGATCCCGGCGTTCCACTCCCGGTAAAAGAGGCAAACCGGCAGCACCGCCAGCAAAGATGCCGCCGTACAGCGCAGGACACTTACAGCAATATTGCGGTATTCAAGCCCGAATCCCTGCCGCTTAAGGCACCACAGAAGAAGTGCATTGTTGAGTATACTGGCAAGTACCGTGGCAAGAGCGATACCGCCCTGCTGCAGGGGCCACATAAGTATAAGATTGCAGATCAGGTTGAAGGATATGGCTGTAAGTGAACATTTAAGGGGGGTTTTGGTGTCCTTGCGGGAATAAAATGCCGGAAGAATGACCTTGACTGCACAGAAAAAAGGTATCCCCGAAGCGTAAAAGAGTGTCGCATTCGCCGCCGCTTCCAGACTGGTCAAGTCAAATCTGCCACGCAGAAACAACAGACGCAGCACTTCCGTACGCATAACCGCCAGAAAAAATGCCATGGGAATACAGATAAACGCCACCATTCTCAACCCCCATGCCACATGATCCTTCATTTCATCCAGTTTCCCCTGGGCTGCTATACGGGACAATGCGGCAAAAAGTACACTGCCCAGAGATATGGCAAAAACGCCTATGGGCAGATAAATGAGCCTTTCAGAATATTTCAGGGCAGGCAGTGCATGTTCGGAGATCATCCCGGCAAGAAGCTGATCTACCGCCAGACTCAACTGAACCGCAGAGGCTCCCACCATTCCGGGCAGGGCAAGCTGCCATAACTCTTTCAGCACCTTTTTGCCCCCTGCAAAGTGCGTGAATACCGGGAAAACACCTGCACGCCACAAAAGCAGCAGCTGCAGCAGCAAATGTGCCATACCGCTGCCGAGAACAGCCCACGAGAGAATTTCGAGAATTGCCATGTCATCGGCAGTTTTTCCCAACAGCAGAAAAAATGTGCCGATAATGAAAAAATTGAGGAACATGTTCCCGAGGCTCGGTATAAAAAATATCTTTTTAAGATTGAGCAATGTGCCGGCTGTTCCCACCAGACACATGAATATTGCATAGGGCATAAGCAATGGCACAATAAGCATGGCTGTGTGCCAGTACCCGGAAACAAAGCGGGAAATGATTATTGCACCAATGGAAAAAATCAGCGTAAGCAGAGCAAGAAGCAGTCCGAGAAAGATGAAAACTATACCGAACTTGCGGCGCATCTCTTCTGTCCCGTCCCGGTGTTCGGTGGTTGCCATAATGGGCATCAATGCTGCAGAAAGGGCTCCTTCGCCGAGTATACTGCGGAACTGGTTGGGCAGGGTGAATGCCAGCCCCCACGCCGAAGCCAGCGCACCACCGCCGAGAAAATTCGCTTCAAAGACGGTACGCAAAAGACCCAGAAGGCGGCATACCATAGTGGAAACTGCCACCCCGGCAGAACTTTTAAGAATACCTCTTCTGTTTTCGCTCATGCCGACAACTCCTGTCAGACAGAGAATCTGACATGGATCACATCACCGTCCTGCATGACGTATTCCTTGCCTTCTATACGGAGTTTGCCTGCGGCTTGAGCCTGATTCCAACCGCCGCACGATACCATATCATCGTAACTGACAGTTTCCATGCGGATAAAACCACGGCAGAGGTCGGTATGGATCTTGCCTGCTGCCTGCGGAGCAGGGGTGCCGCGGGTGACAGTCCACGCACGGGATTCCATGGGACCTGCGGTGAAGAAGGTTATATAGTCAAGGAGCCTGTATCCGGTTTGGATAACTTTGGCAAGACCGGTTTCCTTTATGCCCATTTCTTCCATGAAAGTTGCCGCTTCTTCGGGGGAGAGTTCGGCAAGTTCACTTTCCAGCTTGGCGCATACAGGGACGACTTCCATGCCGTGACCGGCGGCGTATTCCCGCAGTTTTGCGGCATCCGGATCGGTATCAAAGGCGGCATAAGTGGCTTCGTCAGTGTTGGCACAGATGAAGGCGGGCAAAGTGGTCAGCAGTCCGAGATTTTTCACGGCGGCGGCGACAAGGGGATCATTTTTGTCCCATTCGGGGCGCTTGCCGTCGGCGAGATTGGCGGCAAAACGGGTTGCCAGTTCCAATTCAAGTTTCACGGCGGCATCGCCGTTGGCGGCGAGTTTACGTGATTTTGCCAAACGTTTTTCCAGCATATCAAGGTCGGCAAGCATAAGTTCGGTCATAATGACTTCGCAGTCTGCGGCAGGATCGACTTTGCCGGAAACATGGACAACATCGGTGTCTTTGAAAAGTCTGACTACATGGGCAATGGCATCGACATTGCGGATATGCCCGAGAAACTGATTGCCCAGCCCTTGTCCCTGACTTGCTCCGGCAACGAGTCCGGCGATATCAATGAATTTAAGGGTGGAGGGAACGATTTTGCCTGATTTTTCCAATTCAGCAAGAACCTTCAATCTGTCATCGGGTACGGCAACGATGCCGGTATTGGGTTCGATTGTGCAGAACGGGAAGTTGGCTGCTTCTGCTCCACCGGAACAGAGCGCGTTGAAAAGAGTGGATTTACCAACGTTGGGCAATCCGACAAAACCGCAGGAAAAACTCATAAAGATCCTCTGAAAATTAAAATCAAATTAAATTAAATTAAACAGAACGCGCCTCCCGGTCAAAGAGGCGCATAATTACAAAATATACAACTGCCTGCAGGTCAGGGAGACGCTGCTGCAAATGACCGCAGATGCCGCAAATATACTGCCGTCTGCGGTCATTACCACTCAGTTGTCAGTCATGAGTGAATCGTTGAAATAGAAGAAGTTGAAAGCGTTGTGGTCAGGCCCGACAACCCATGCGGGACGCATAAGCGGTCCATAGCCCCAACCTTCATCCAGGGGATTGTCGGTGCAGCCGGGGAGAGGCATGGGGAAAGTGACGATATCGATAACGCCGACGACTTCGCGGGCAACGGTCCAGCAGACACCGGAAAGAACACCGTAGGTCAAAGCAGCAATATTGCCCTGATCTTTGCTGATGTCATAGGGACGGATCAACAGTTCGAGGGGGCCGAAAGCCACGTTGGCGATACCGCGGCCGAGCTTCATGACCATGTTGCTCTCTGCCATTGCAGGCACAGAAGTGAAAGCGACGACAAGGAGCAGAGCTCCGGCGAACCATTTGCTGCGAAATGAACTCATAAGAATACCTCTATTTTATTGTTTGTTTTTTTACACAAAAAGTCTTTATCAAAGAATATAATGGGTTTAGCGAAAAATTCAAGGTCTGTTGGTAAAATAATTGAAAAAAAATCAATAAATTGACGGTAAAAAGGGTTGAATAAGTGATTTTTGCATAAAAACGGCGGGAAGAGGCGGCGGTAAAGTATAAAGCAAAGTGAAATCAGAACACCCAAAGCGCACTGTAAATCACGAGCCCGAAAATAACCTTTGCACCAAAAGAATCTATATCCAAACAAGACCATTCCCCAAAACAAGCCCCCCAAAACAAGACCACCCAAAAAAAAGACCACCCGGAGGTGGTCGTATTAAACATAATGGTGCGCCCACAAGGACTCGAACCTTGGACCCAATGATTAAGAGTCATTTGCTCTACCGACTGAGCTATGGGCGCATTAAGGACTTATGACTTTTCGATCAGTAAATTCAAGAATTATGGCTACAATTGTGGCTACATCAAATTATGCCAGTTTGTTCCCTTGTTAAACAACCATCTCTCAGCTGAGCGACGGATCAAATATAGCACCACTCCCCAAAAAATCAAATCATATGAAGCAGATTTTATTTAAGTAAAAAATTAAAATAACGCGATTCTGACGGTGATCACGTGCGGTGCATAAGCAATATCGCAAATTGCAATAAGTCGCGCCAGATCACCTGCGATCACCTTTTTTATTGCAATAAATCATATTATAATTAAATTTTTGATTTGCAAAAAATATGACATATGTTATATTTTCAATGAAGTGTTTTAAAATGGTGGATGAGCTTATGAATTTATCCGAAGAATTGAAAAATATACGTAAACAACGTAAATGGTCGCAGAGTGATTTAGCGAGAGAAATAGGAGTTAGTTTTGCAACAGTCAATCGCTGGGAAACTGGCAAAACTCAGCCATCGCAGCTAGCATATGAAAAAATAATTAAGATTATCAAGCGAGACAAGCATAATGTTTTATAAACTCATTCAAAATAAACGCGATCTTTGGTTGACAACAGAAACTTGTCCTGTAAGGGAGTTGTTGGCGTATGTAATCAGTAACGCAAAACTGCGAGATGCACAGATTGAAGCGGTAAAACATACCTTTTTCTGAAAATTGCCTGTCAATGCCGATCCCTTTATGATCTTTTTGTCAGTGGCGAGTTCAATTCTGTTATAGAATGGGATAAACTTGAACTGACAACAACAGCCAGAGAGTATTTGCGGAATAATCCTGCTGCAGCGGCACTGTATGAATATGCTTCCATGCCTGATGATAGCGGCAAGCCATTTTCGCCCAAAGTGCTTGCAAAAATCAAATCTGCTCCTATGGAAATTGATTACGATGCTTTTTTCAAGAAAGCGTTTTATGATGTGTCGTATTCAGATTATCTTTTCAGCTTGCCTATGGGAGCCGG
>JAZSGI010000067.1:0-5283 GCA_045532655.1 Victivallaceae bacterium | reverse complement strand
GGCAGAAAAATATAATGCCCAATGGACATGGAAAAATTATTATGCTGTATGCTGGGAAAATTCGCAGGCATCATCATCTTACGCTATGAAAAATTACAATGAACTCCGCAGTAAAACCTTCTGCTTCAGGGATGCGATGTTCGGCGGTACACTGCCTGATGTTATCAAGGAAGCGGTCGCAAGCAATCTTGCTGTATTGAAAAGTCCCTCCTGTTTGCGTTTGGAAGACGGTACGTTTTATGCCTGGGAAGGAGTCGCTCCCGAAAGCGGCACCTGCGAAGGTTCATGCTCACATGTTTTGAATTATGCCCAGGCTCTGGCTTTCCTTTTCCCTGATCTGGAAGAATCAATAAGGGAAAGTTTCTTTAAATACAATATCAACGAATACGGTGCAAGTAAATTCAGAATTCTGCTGCCTTTGGGGATTCATGCCTCCCAAGAACCTTCACGTCCTTGCGCCGACGGACAATTCGGCGATGTTATGAAAATTTACAGAGACTGGAAAATAAGTGGAAATGATGAATTCATACGCAAACATTGGCATATGATAAAGCGGACAATTGAATTTGCCTGGTCACCGGATAATCCGGATTTGTGGGACCCGGACGAAAGCGGAGTTCTTACCGGACGTCAGCATCATACTTTGGATATGGAGCTTTTCGGTCCCAACAGTTGGCTTACAGGACATTATCTCGGTGCGCTCGATGCAGCAGCAAAACTTGCGGATTTCATGAATGACACTGCTTTCGCTGAAAAATGCCGCACAATTGCACAGAAAGGGAAACAGTTTGTTGACAAACACCTTTTCAATGGAGAATATTTTACTCAAAATATTGATATCGGGAATCAGGAGATGCTGCAAAAAGTAAATGCAGAAGAGTACTGGAGCAAAGAATTCGGTGAAATAAGATATCAGATCGCCGGTGGTTGCGGTATAGATGCTGTCCTTGCGCAAACATATGCAGATATATACGGCCTTGGTGAAATTTTTGACAGAAAAAAATACCGGAAAACACTGCAATCCATATATAAATACAATTTCAAAAAATCCATGCGTGATTTTGCCAATATGTGGCGCATATTCAGCTTGAACGATGAAGCCGGTACAATTATCTGTTCTTGGCCACTCGGCAACAAACCGGCAACTCCTTTGGCTTATAACACAGAAACTATGACCGGGTTTGAATGGATGTTTGCCACAGCTCTTGCCTCTCAGGGGGACACAGAAAAAGCCATTGAAATCGCAAAAGCCATCCGAGAGCGTTTTGACGGACGCAAAAGAAATCCTTACAACGAATTCGAATGCGGCAGCAATTATGTCCGCAGCATGGCATCCTACGGACTTCTGGCAGCCTTCAGCGGCTTCAAATATGATCGCAGGGAAGGAATGTTGGGATTTTCCACCATCCTGACGGGAGAATTTCAAACCTTCTGGGCTCTGGGTGACATCTGGGGTACTTATTTTCAGGACGGGAATCATGCAATAATAACCTTGCTGCACGGTTCGTTTACTCTGAAAAAACTTTTGCTTGACAGAGAGTATGATACAACGATCCTGCCGGTTGAACTGCATCCCGGTGATTCTTTGAAAATAACATTCAAGTAATGAGCCAAAGTTTGGATTATACTATTTACAGAGATCAAAAGAGTTAATAACAAACAAAAGATCCCGGTTTTTACGCCGGGATCATTTTTATGCTTTACAGCAAAGTTCAGCAGCCGCTCTTGATAACAGTAACAACAAGAACCTTGTCATTGATATCAAGCTCATACTGCGGGGCGGCATCAATACTGCCTTCAACAAACTTGACTGCCAGAACTTCTCCTGAAATATAATCACAGGCTTTTCTCAAGGCATCAGCCAGCACTTTGTCAGCAGTTGCCCAGGCAATTTCGATGCGGTCAGACACTTCAAGACCAACTTCTTTGCGGAGATTCTGGATCTTGCTCACGGCTTCACGGGCAAGACCATCAGCAATGAGTTCATCATTGAGTTCTGTATCAAGCGCAATAGTGATACCATCTTCGGTTGCCACAGCCAAACCGGGAAGTTCAGTGCGCTGAATCGTAAGATCTTCAGCAGAAACAACAAACTCTTCACCATCAGCAAAAGTAACCTTACGGGTCTCACCCTTGAGGATAGCGTCGATCATATCACCGTCAAAAGAAGCAGCAATGGCTGCAAATTCTTTCATTTTCTTGCCCAGTTTTGGACCGAGTGCTTTGAAATTGGCTTTGGCACTGCGGGAAACAAGTTTGGATTCATCTTCGCCGAGTTCAATAGTGCGGACATTGAGTTCCTCTGCTATAATGGGAAGAGTTCCTTCGAGGAGTTTGCTGACATCCTTGTCTGCTGCCACGATTATGGCCCGTGACAGCGGCTGACGGATCTTGATATTCTGTACAGTACGCAGGTGACGGCCCAGAACAACAGCTTTCATGGTCGCTTCCATCTGCTTTTCAAGTTCCGGATCACGCTGAACAGCAGCAGGATCCGGGAAGTCGCACAGATGAACAGAAATCGGCATTCCCGGTGTACGGAGATTTCTGTAGATAGCTTCGGTAGTAAGCGGGATAAACGGGGCGGCTGTCTTAGCAAAAGTCAGAAGCACGTAGTGCAAAGTTGCATAAGCCTCATTTTTGTCAGAATCGTTCTGGCTTTTCCAGAAACGTCTGCGGCTGCGGCGGATATACCAGTTGGTAAGGTCGTCTACAAAACGCTCAAAACGGTTTGCCGCGCGCTGCAGATTGTATTCCTCCATTGCTTCAATGATCTCTCCGGACATTTGAGCAGCGGAAGAAATGATCCAGGCATCAAGACTGTTGGAACAATTCTGAGGAGCAGGAGCACCCTCTGCCGGTTCAAAACCGTCAATATTGGCATAGGTGACAAAGAAGCTGTAAGCATTCCAAATGGGAATGATCACCCCACGGAGAACCTCACGGACACCTTCTTCCGAAAATTTAAGATCCTCTGCCCGTACAACCTGTGAACCGAGCATGAAAAGACGGAGAGCATCAGCTCCGCAACGATCGACAACATCAAGCGGATCAGGATAATTTTTCTTGCGTTTGCTCATCTTCTGACCGTCTTCAGCAAGGATAAGCCCGTTTACCACAACATTACGGAACGGAGGACGATCAAAAAGAGCTGCCGCCAGTACAACAAGGGTATAGAACCATCCGCGTGTCTGGTCAAGACCTTCTGCAATGAAATCTGCCGGGAAATTAGCTTCAAAACGTTCCTTGTTCTCAAAAGGATAGTGTTCCTGGGCGTAAGGCATTGAACCGGATTCAAACCAGCAGTCCAGAACTTCCGGCACACGGCGCAGCGGCTCTTTGCCGGTGGGAGACGGAATGGTAAGCTCATCAACAAAATGTTTATGCAGATCATTGACCTTCTGCCCGGTAAGACGTTCCAGTTCTTCCACGCTGCCGACGCAGATAACTTCGCCTGATTCATTGCGCCAGATAGGAAGCGGTGCACCCCAGTAGCGGTTGCGGCTGATAGCCCAATCACGGGCATTTTCCAACCATTTGCCGAAACGTCCTTCTTTAAGGTGGGCAGGAACCCAGCTGATATACTTGTTGGCCCTGATCATCTTTTCTTTAATAGCTTCCACGTTAACGAACCAGGTGGAAATAGCTCTGTAAATCAGCGGGCCGTCATCACGCCAGCAGTGAGGATAATTGTGGGAAATAGTTCCACGATGCACAAGTTTACCTTCGGCTTTCAGACGTTTGATGATATCGGCATCGCACTCCTTGACCTGCCGTCCGGTATATTCCGGAATTTCGCTGTTAAATCTGCATTCGGCATCAATGGGACAAACTTCCGGCAGGTGATACTGTTTGCAGACCCGGTTGTCATCTTCACCGAAACCGGGAGCAGTATGAACAATACCGGTACCATCGCTTGTACTGACAAAATCAGCAACAAGTATCTGGAAAGCACCTTTTTCGCTCAATTTCTCGAAATAATTGAAAAGAGGAACATACTTTTTGTGTTCGAGTTCACTGCCTTTGAATCGGGCAACGATTTCCGGAGTTTCCTTATAATATGCACCGACCCGCTCAGCAGCCATGATATAATATTCATTGCCGTCATGGATCTTGACATACTCGATATCCGCCCCGACCGAAAGAGCCAGATTGGAGGGAAGTGTCCACGGTGTAGTTGTCCAGGCAAGGAAATAGGTATCGGGTTCATCCACAGAGGCAAACCTGATCGTGATCGCAGGATCAGTAACTTCCGCATACCCCTGATTCGCTTCAAAGTTGGAAAGCGGAGTTGCACAACGCGGACAGTAAGGCAGGATCTTGTTGCCTTCATAAATCAGCCCCTGATCCCACAACTGTTTGAAAACCCACCAGATCGACTCCATGTAATCACGATCCATGGTACGGTAACCGGTACGGAAATCGACCCAGCGCCCCATACGGCGGACGATTTTTTCCCATTCCGAGGTGTAACGGAGCACGATACTGCGGCACGCTTCATTAAAATTTGCGATACCGTAATTTTCGATCTCTTTTTTGCTGGAGAGGTTGAGCTGTTTCTCCATCTCATTTTCCACCGGCAATCCGTGGCAATCCCAGCCGAAGCGACGGGCAACATGTTTGCCGCGCATAGTCTGGTAACGTGGAATGACATCTTTGATGGTTCCGGCAAGCAAATGACCGTAATGAGGCAACCCGGTTGCAAAAGGAGGGCCGTCATAGAAAATGTATTCCTGTGCGCCTTCGCGCTGTTTCAAAGATTTCGCAAACACCTGCTCCTGATCCCAGAAATCCAGGATTTCCTTTTCCATTGCCGGAAAGTCAACCTGACTGCCGACTTCTTTAAAATAAGCCATAGTCTTTTTTCTCCAGAAATTTAACTTTTTATATGAAATTTTTTCTGACAACAATAATGTAATATACACTGTATTTGCAGTTTTTCGAACCATAAAATGACTTTTTTTAATGGATTTTTCACTTTAGGCTTGCGAAAACATGTTTGATGGTGTATCTTATTAGAAATATAAATGTGTTTTTTTATCAACATAACAAAAGAAATGGAGAAAAACAATGAATGAGACAGCCGCTGCCGATGCAGCAACCACCCAGACAACCGCTCAGCCTGCCGCTGCAGCCGCCGAACAAGTTCCCCAGCAGAGCGGTGGCTTCAGCCCCATGATCCTTATGCTGGTCGTCTTTGTTGTCATGATCTTTTTCATGATGAGATCCCAGAAGAAACAGCAGAAGAAGCGTGAAGAAGCCCTCAATACCATGGTCAAAGGC
>JAZSGI010000062.1:0-5245 GCA_045532655.1 Victivallaceae bacterium | reverse complement strand
GTGCCGCACGCTCCCCGTTCAATTTGCAAACCGCAGTTTGCATACCTGCCTGCAAACGCTTTCCGTAACCGGAATATTGTCCGGTCAACGGCAGGATGGCTTCCACAGTTTCCACCGGTACCTGCCGTTCTTTTGGCGTGCATGCTGCAGCAAGAGACAAGATTGTCAAAAGGAATAATTTTATGAAAAATTCTTTTCTGGCGGTCGAAAAACTCATCTGTATTGTCCGTTATTACATTCATTTATTGATACTGCGCGTGGTGCAGGTAAAGAAATATATCCCGTGTTGAATGGTTTTTCAAACCGATATTGCAAAAAAACGTACAAAAAATCACCGGATTTGTTTGCTTTAAGTGGTTTTTTGCTTTATATTATGAAACGGTTAATCAGGAAAGTGAGTTAGAATGAGTTTGTACAGTAAAGTTACAACCGATGATCTCTGGATGATCGGGGTGGAAGACCCCGCTCCGGAAGTTTTTGCAGAATTGTTGAAAAGATTGAATGCAGATCCCGAAGCTGCGGCCGGATGCGGCGAGTCACTGGATTTTTTCCTTGACAATATCGGCAGTGCCGGGGAGGGCGGCAGTATGACCCGTGATCAGGGTAAGTTTATTATTGCCGCTGCCGGTGCCGGGGTGCCGGATTCAGCTCCCTTGCGCAAGGCTGTTGCTGAAGCCGTCAGAATCGGACTGCCGCCATATCTTGCAAAAACTCCTGTTGTACGTGCAACCGGGGTCAGGGACAGCAATGTCCCGCTGGCTTCTGTGGCAAGGCGCATAGAAGTGTTGTGCATGATCACCAACGGCATAGTGGCATATCTTAAAGAAAACAACAGATGGGCCGCTGTTTCGTCCATCAATGTTCTTACTGCTTCTGTTGTTCTTACTCCGCTGCCTAACGGCGGTGAATTGTCGATGCCTCTTGCGGCTCTTCTTGATCAGGCTGTTCTCTTTGCTCCCGGTGTTGAAGTCCTGCGTATAGCAGACGGCAGCCGCAAACCGGTTTTTTCGGCAGAAGAGTACAAGACTATTGTCAAGCGCAAGATCAAAAGCAATATTTCCGCTGAAGAAGTGCGTGCTATTGCGGAACGGACTTTTGTTCCCTCCGTCTTCACTGCCGAAACCTTTGCTGCATGGTATGATCAGAGCGCACCCGTTGCCGGTACTGCCAAGAGACGTTCCTGCGATGGACGGAGCCTGGTGGAGATTTTTGAACTGCTTGATGAAGAGGAAGTTGCCGGAGACGATTCCATTTATGATGAAAACGGTGTGAAAAATCTCAACGCATTTTTTGATCGCCTCAAACCGCAAATGGCTGTTGCCGAAAGCAAAAAACTGGCGGAAGTTGTGGCAAAGGTCGCAAAACGTTCAAGGCCCGAAGATCATGAATTTATCTACGCTCCGCTGGTGGACAAAGCTCCTTTCTGGCCCACTGATGCCGGAAGTACTCCGCTGGCGGCATTCGGTGCCTGGGGGGATCTGGCTGTAAAACATCTGCCCTCCTTTGTACTGGCTACCAAATCTCTTTTTGATGACGATTATCTGGCAAGTTATGCTGTCCGGCTGCCTTTGAAGGCGTTGAATTCATATTGCGAGATCATGGGTATGGACATTGTTGTCAATACTTTCCGTTCTCTCCGTGATTCCAGCGGTGACCTTACTCTGTGGATATGGAAGAACCGCCGCAAACTCCCGGCTGAACTTTTGAAACTGGTAAATATCGATAATGTCGTTTCCGCTTTGAATCAGCAGCAGCTGCCAAAATCATGGCAGGCGGCACAGCGTGAACTTCGCACTCACCTCATGGACAAGGCTGATTTCCAGCAGCAGCTTATTGACAGTGCCGATGGCGAGGCATCACTCATAATCAGCTGTCTGCAGGGCGGAACATTCTTCTATGCCGGGGAACGCCAGAGTCTGCTGGTGAAACTTTCCCGACTCAGTCCCGCTATCAAGGATTACCTTGAAAAGGGTGCCGGTGAACGCATGCTGGCTGCGGAACAAATCGGTAAGCCGAAACCCAAAACCGTGGAGGCTCTCTATACCTTCCCGGCGTCTCACCGTCGTCTGCTGCAGGAATTGGATGATATCATTAATATCCATCAGCCGGAAAACCGCGAGGCTCTCAAAGCCGCCCGTGCCCACGGTGACTTCCGTGAAAATTCCGAGTTTGATGCTGCCAAGGAAAGACGTAATTATCTGACCCGCCGCCGCAGTGAACTCGAAAATGATATCGCCAGGGTTGAAGCTGTTCCCTGCGAAAATATCGAAGTCAAAGATATTGCTGTTCTCGGCTGTACCGTTGATCTGCGTTTCGATGATGATTCTGTTGTGACATATCATCTGCTCGGCGCATGGGACGGCAACCCGGAAAAGAATTATCTGTCATACAAAACCCGTCTCGGCGAAGCCATTTACGGAAGCCGTCTGGGATCTGAAATTGAAACCCCGGATAAGCGCAAATGCCGTATAGAAGCACTCCGTCCGCTGACTGAAGAAATTATTGCTGAACTTAAATAAATCCAAACAAGGAGGTTAACATGCAGGTTGCGATCAGTGAACTCAAAGAGCACGTTAAGACAATGATGGGCAAAGTTGAAGCCTCAATGAGCCACGATTTCGGTGCTGTCCGTACCGGCAAGGCCAATCCGGCTATGCTTGATCCTGTTATGGTCGAGTATTATGGCAGCCCTGTCAAACTGCGCGATGTCGCAAATATAGCAACACCCGAACCCCGTTTGCTTACCATTCAACCCTATGAAGCCAAAATGGTTCCTGTGATCGAAAAGGCGATCATTGCTTCAAATCTCGGTATCATGCCTGTAAGTGACGGCAGGATCCTGCGCCTTCCTATCCCTGAATTGAGTCAGGAAAGACGTCAGACCCTTGTCAAGCAGGTCAAGGCCAGAGTCGAGGAGGCCAAAGTTGCCGCACGCAATGTCCGCCGCGATGCCAATGATGCCGCCAAGAAAGCTAACAAGGACGGCGAACTTACCGAGGATGAATACAAGCAGCTTCTTGATGAACTCCAGAAACTTACCGACAAATGTATTGCCAATATCGACAAGATGTTTGCCGATAAAGAAAAAGAACTGATGACGGTTTGATCAGTGGCTGTTTCTGTAAAAGAGCATAGAGCGGGTATACGGTCTTTCAACTGTATGCTCGCTCTTATTTGTGTCGCCGGTATCCTGCTGCGTCTGGCTGTCAGTTGGCAGCTGGCAGGGGCAAATGGCGGCAGGAACTCTGTCTTGGCTCCATCAGCGGCCACAGATTTGCGGACGTATATGGAGCTTTCCGATGCAGTTCTTGCATCGGGCTGGCCGGAAACGGCTTTTGATTACCAACCCTTTTATTATACAATTTTCCTGCCTGTGGTTAAAGCCGCCGGAAATATTTCCGGTTGCGGTGTGTGGGGTGTTATTCTTGCTCAATGTCTGTTGGGCGGTGTTGTAATACTTCTTGCCGGGAAGTGCGCCCGCAGATGCGGTGGGGACAGGAGCGGACTGGTTGCCGCAGTATTGTGTGCCTTATCCCAGCCGCTTGTGCTTTATACGCCTTTTCACGCTATTGTAACTTTGCAAAGTTTCTGGATCGTCTTTGTGTTGTACTGTGCTTTGCGTGGTATTCACGGCAAATGGTATTGGTGGCTGGCGGCAGGAGTTGGGGCTGGTTGCGGTGTGTTGACCAGAGGAAATTTCTGGTTTATTGTGCCGGTATTGATGGCAGGAGCTTTTTTCTGTAAATGGCGTGAGGCGGAGCCGGGCAGAAGGTTGTGCGCCGGAATTTTAAGAATGTTGATGATGCTTGCGGCTGTTATTGCAGTGCAGCTGCCGTATATTATCCATAACAGCAGGATATGCGGCGAATTGACCGGGCCGAGTACAGCTTCGGATAAGGTTCTTGCCCTTGGTAATTCACCGGAGGCTCCTCCCGGTGGCAGGCAACCGGGCTTGCCTGCCGGACCTATGGAATACCCTGACGTATGGCATCAATGGATGGCGCAGCAGGATAGGGAAGCTGTGCGGGAAAAAGTTTTTCAGTGGATAAAAGCTGAACCGCTGGCTTTTGTTGAGTTGAATTGCCGCAAGGCTCTTCTTTTCTGGGATAACCGGGAAATCCCGAATAATATCGGGTTCAATGTCGATCCTGAATACGGTATAAAGGGCGAACTTGATCTTGCCGGGCTATGGGGCAGGGCGGCATTCATCTCAAGCGGTATATTACTTGTGCTGGGATTGTGCGGTATATTTGCCATTCTGCCGTTCTTTTTCCGGCGTCGCCATTTGTCAATCAAGATTGCTGGCGGCATGGTTGTTGCTTATTGGCTTGGAGTAACGGCCTTTTATATGTTGGAGCGGTTCAGAGCTCCGGTTTATCCGGAACTGGCTCTTTTCGGCGGTATCTGGAGTGTTGCAGTCTGGCGCAAATGGCGGACCGCAGGGCGCAAAGGAGTCGGTGCCGCATTATTGCTGCTGTTGGCAGCAGTGTGGGTGGTGTATTTCTCTTATGATTTTTACAAATATAATTGCGAAGCTGCCGTTATGAGATGTGTATTGCCGGAGGGTGTGCAGTATGTTATGGCAGATGGCAGGGAAGTTCATCAGGATCATGGTTCCATGGTTTCCGGTGACTGGCAGCTTGCAGAGGTGAAATCTGGGGATATTCTTGAAAAAACATTTGCCGGAACAGGTGAAATTTCAGGCGAAACTGAAGTTTTGTTTGTATTGCCTCCCGGCGGTCGCGGCAGAGTGAATGGAATATCTTTTAACGGTTCCGGAATGGTATGGGTAAAGATACCGGTAAAAACGGATAAATCAGGTAAAGTCATCTTGCAGATTGAAAGTATCAGCCGCGGCGGAGCTGTTGTAACAGATAAATGCCGTGTTTATAGCAGATCAAAATTGAACGGGAAGGTGCAAAACGGTGAATTTGTTGAAAAAATCAGATTTTTTCGCTAAAAAGATCATGATTTCATTTGACAAATCCCGTTAAGGTGGTATATTAAATAATGTTGAAACACTCCGGCGTAGCTCAGCGGTAGAGTAGGTGGCTGTTAACCACTTGGTCCTTGGTTCGAATCCAAGCGCCGGAGCCATTTTCATTTTATGAAAAATGGCGACAAGCACAGGATTCGATGGATGCGAAAGCATCCTTTTTTTTTGTGCTAACAAAAAAAGAACCAGAATCCCCGAAGGGGTGGTTCGACGGCGAAGACGAGCACATGCGTTTAGCATGGGCAATCC
>JAZSGI010000075.1:0-2036 GCA_045532655.1 Victivallaceae bacterium | reverse complement strand
AAAAAGGATTTGTTTCTAATTTAATTCCAAAACGGGAAAATACAAACTCTTCATGTGGTAAATATGGGAAATCTGCCGCCTTTTATTCCTTTTGTGCATGCAGTATCCGCACCGGACCGTAAAGTCCTGATGGCGTGCTCTCTTTTTCAAAATCCCGCTGGGTCATTTCGTAATATGTCATATACGGCAGATCTTTATGCCACCGCTGCAGGATTTCTTCCGGCACGATAGCATTGGCAAGGGTATTGGAGACACTGATTTCAAGAGTGTTTCTGCCTGGCTGCAGCATATGGCTTTCAAGCATGAGTATATGGGGCGGGAAAAATGTTCTGCCGGCATCCCTGCCGTTGATTTTGACCTGTGCGGCATAATTTACTTTGCCCAGATCAAGATAATATATACCGGGAGGGGATGTCCATTCAAATTCTGTTTTGTATATGACTTTGCCGCTGAAATCTTTTCCTGCGAAATTTGCCCAATCCCCCGGTTCTGCAGGAACGAATTCTGCATTGATTTTTTTGAGCTGATAATCATTCCTGCCGATAAAGGTCTGTTGTACCGGGGCCGCCAGCCATCCGCCTGACAGACACATTATTTCTCTGCCTGGAGCCGGAGGCGCCGGGAGGGCGGGAGGTGTATTACTGCTTAGAAGAAACAGTGCCGAGGAATAAGGGGCAAAGGTATGTTCCCAGATTCCGGGTCGGGCATTGGGCTGCAGGTATAATTCGCCGCTTTCCGGAGAGCAGCAGAATACCTCTTTTTGCTCCGTTGCGCTGAAAGAAGCTGTAACTGTACTTGCGGTAATATTCATGACGAAGTAGAAAGTTTCTGTACCGTTGGTGAGTTTCCTGATCCTGAATTTACCTGCGGGAGCAGTTGTATGCAGCAGCGGCGGGATCAGTTCTGTTTCACGGGAGTGTAATACGGGGACTCCGGCAGCTTTGAGAGTCTCCAGATTTGCTGCAGCTTCCATGCTCAATTCGGCATCATCCGGGAATATTATCCGTTCATAAACTTTACTGCCGTAAACGAGCTTGCCGTTGACAGCTCTGCCGTCTCTTAATACATCGTCGTCAATATAGTCAAAATCACAATAACTGTCAAGGAGTTTTTCTGCAACTATCTGCTGGTTTACTGCGGAATATTCACTCTTTTTACCGCCCATCCACATTGAACGCTGATCGAAAAAGAGAGCAGTACAGACTTCCGGGGCATAATTGGTGAATACGCAGGAAAGTCTGCTGATATGCCTGTGCAGAATATCCATATATTCATGCAGCGGATCAATCAGTCCTCCATGAGGACGGCAGCCTTCCATGTTGCCGTCAGAGGTATCATAGGGATAACATGCCAGAATAAAAATATTGATACCGCAGGTAAAAAGATAATCGATTACAAACCTCATTGCTTCCGGGGTAAGACCGCTGCCGTAAATGTTGAATGTTTCGGCAAGACAATACCGGTTTCCGGTTTGAGCTGCAGCTGACGACGCCAGTTTCGGGAATGAGTGCAGACGTTTTCCCGGGTAAAGCTGACGCCATATAACATCAATACCCGGAGCATCAAGAGCCCGCAAACTCCGCATAAGAGAACCGTATTTCAGCATGCCGGGGAGGAACCATTCATCTTCTCCGTTGAAGTGTCCTCCGGAAAGCAGGTTATTGTTGCGGCACCATTCCCGGACGGGATAGAGATAACGTTCAACAAATAATTCAGAACAGACATCGTAATAATCAAGACGTTTCAATGCTGTTGCCCGCGGTATCGGTGAGCAGCCTGCGGCAAGGATTTCTGTCAGGAATGGTTTTATGTCATAACCTTTTCTTTTTATAAATTCTTCTTCTATTCCCGGGGTCCATGGCAGCTTTGCCTGGTCGCAGCAGCCAAGCTCCGGCTCGTCGGTAAAGGTGAAAAGAACAGTTTTACCAAAGTGACTGCTTATATATTTCCCGTAGCTTTTGTGGGTGAGGTCAATGAACTTATCTGTTGCTGCCGGTAAAAGATTGTCGGGCATATTGGAGGCGTATGGATTGAAT
>JAZSGI010000079.1:0-10260 GCA_045532655.1 Victivallaceae bacterium | reverse complement strand
TTTGCATCTCTTTGCGAATGGCAGCTCTACTATAATAATAAAAGAAATGGGGCTGTTGCAAAACTCTTTCTTGCAAAACAATCATTTCGAGTACGGATATGTACGGATTTTTACGGAAAAGATCGTAAAAATGACTTTGCTTTCAATTCGTGGTTGAGCAGATAAAAATTTTTTATAAAAAATATCTGTTTCTATCCGTAATATTCTGTTCTTCTCCGTAACAGATAGGGGCTGCTGTAATACATCAGGTTTTGCAACAGCCCCATTCCGCATAATTTACCCCGTCTGAATTTTTAGGGTCACATTATTTTATATACCTTGCAGTTTTGCCGGACAAAACTGCAGGACTTTTGAGTTTTTTATTCAGCAGAGAAAGAGATTATTATTGCTTCATATGGTTTCAATTCTGCTTTTACTGTACCATCGAGAGTAACTTTTTCGCTTGCGCTCCACCGGCTGTTGCGGTATTCGCTGCGGCTGACTTCACTGCCCTGTTCGCCGCCCCAGTCTTCAAAGTTCCACGGAAACTCTATCTGCTGTTCCTTATCGGTCATGTTGACAAGGATCAGGCCGAGTCTGCCGTCTGCGGCAAGGTAACAGGCACCTTCGACAACGGGAAATACATAAGGTTTATTTTCGGCTGAATCCCAGGGCTGCCAGATTTTTGTGACCTGTTCCAGAGCTGACATATCCGGCTTGCGGAGCATTTCTCCGGAATAGAGCCAGGGGAGACCTGCCAGACGGACATCGCAAAAGTGTTTCAGCAGTTCCATCTGGGGCGCATATTTTTCCAACCTTATATCAAGGATACCGTGATCGGAGTTGAACCAGCCGAGAACACGTCCACGCAGAAGATTGAAAGCCAGTTTTGAGGCCAGTACGTCGTATTCACTGAATTCCCAACCTCTGACAAAAAGCCCGATTTCGGAGGTTCTGTCGCTGTAAACAGTCTGGAAGAGGGGCAATGAATCTGCGTTGCCGTCGGAGTGACCGTTCAACAGAGCTCCGCACACATCGATATAGCTTTCGCCGAGATTTTCGCCCAGAGTGAAGACTCCTTCGGGGCGCAATGCTCCTGCTTTCCGATGCAGTTCGCTTATGCCGTCAGCATGGAAAGTTCCGCCGATCCAGTCGTGGTGGTGATCTTTTGCGTAGCAGAGACCCTGATAGCAGAATGTTTCGTCCCAGTAAATGGCGTCAACGTTGTATTCATCGATCAGACCCTTTGCCTGAGCAAGGATAACATCCTGCCAGACGGGGGTGCCCACACACATGGGAACCATATCCCGGCCCTCCTGATCGCCGCGGAAGATATCCACAGGCCCTGAGCCGTCGTCAGTTCTTGATTTGTTTTCTCCCACACCGTAAACGCGCCACAGATTACCGGCGCAGTCACGTTTTGCATATTTATAAAGTTCCAGTTCCCGCCAGATGGGCAGAGAAGTTTCGCAAAGATGGCTGTTGAGATAGGGGATGACTTTTACCCCGGCAGCCTGAACTTTTGCGACTGCTTCGGCAAAACCCGGCCGGGCGGGCAGATAATCGGGGTAATTGAAATCGTGCTTGCCGTACTGCTGCCAGATATACCAGTGGAAAGCCATGGGATATCCCAGCTTTTCCCGGACTCCGGCAATTTTATCGGCAAATTCCAGAAGTGCTTCTTCGGTAAAGGTCCACTCGTTGCCCTGAAACCATACAGGAGTATCTTTGAACCAGCCGCCCACATCGGGCTTTTCAGCCAGAGACTGACTCCAGCGGGGTTGAGTGATTGCCCAGCTGCGGTACATTTTGCAGCCGTCGTACCAGTCGCCGCGGAAAGGTCCGGTCACGACAGGATAGGCAAGTTCCCACACGCCGGGTGCATAAGGCTTGTCGGGATAATGGATAACACTTTCCATGAAATTTTTCTGATCTCCTGTAGGCAGTGCAACAAAACACTTTTTGTAATTGCTGCTGTCATGTGCGGCAAAGTAGAACGCATTTTCGTTGCCGTCTTCGTAGGTGAAAAGCTGGATCGTCATGCCTCCGGCAGGGTATTCTGTATAGCCGAGAAGTCCGGAATACTGTTTGCGGATATCTTTGCGCTTATGACCGGAGTAAACGGGAACCGCCATATATTCAGTATCTTCCGCACCTTCCACACCAAGACCGGAGAGATATGGAAATTCAAGATGCTGGATGGGGCGTGAGCTTTTATTGTCTATGGCAATATCCCAGGAAAATAAGGGGGAATCCTCTGTCATGGTTACAGTGATCGTGATATCAAGATCGCCTTCGGACCATCCGGGATGAGAAAGTTTCAGGTTCCAGCCGCCTTCTCCGCCATGGCCGAAGGATTCCGCTGTATGGATACCGAAAGCTCCTGTATGAAACAGGATACCTTTGGCCAGACCGTACCACTGTTCGGGTTTTTCGCCCGCTTCCAGCATGGTCAGGCGGAAGAGACCTTCCGGAGTGCCCGTAACGTACTCGCATCCATTTTCCTGATTTACAATCGAAAGGAGGGCAAAATCACTTTCCCGCAATTCAAGTCTGGTCAGGCCGTTTTCCAGCGCAAGAACACCGTTGCTGCGGGATGTGACAACTTCTCCTGCTGCGGAGACCAGAGGCAGCAGGGAGCCGGCCGCAAGGGAGGCGGCAAATAATTTTTTCAACATCAATATCTCTCCTTTCAGATAAGGTGTTAAAGAGGATGAGCTCCGGAAAAAACGGAACTCATCCTTATTTCAAATTAAGATATATCTGTCTTGCGGAAAAGCAAATATATCTTGCGGAAATCTGTATCAGTTGCTGTAAAGAGCATCACGGGGACCGTCAGCCGCAAAGCTGCCTTTGGGCTCTTTGATATCTTCAACGTGACCGTCGCCGTAAAGGGCGTTGCACTTGCCATTGTGTTCCCATGCTTCGCAGTTACCGCCAATGCCCAGAGATGTGGTGCCGGAGAAGGGACAACCGTCATTGAATATAACGCCGGTGGGCTTGATATCGCTATGGGGAACGGGGATCAGAGTATAGTCACCGGTTGCAACAGAGCCGGGCTTATAGAAGATTTCGTATCCGACATGATAGTACATATGGTGTTTGAGGGGGGTGCCGCCGGAGGAAGCCATACGTGAGGGACATCTGTTCCAGACCAGAGTATCTTTGTCCTGGATATAGCCGAGATCATTGTAAAAATACATCATGGGCGGAGCCCAGTTGGTGGAGTTGCCGCCGTTGCCGGTAAAGAAGCCGACAGTACTGTCGTGGTCATTGGTGTAGAATGCGAAGAAGAGACCCCATTGTTTTACGTTGCTGACGCATTTGATCTTCATTGCAGCTGCACGTGCTTTGCTCAGTGCGGGCAGAAGCATAGAGGCGAGGATTGCGATGATGGCGATGACCACCAAGAGCTCTATCAGAGTAAAATTCTGCTTTTTCATTTTTTTTCTTTTGTTTTTTAAGTGTTGAAATGTTTGTTTCGAAAATATTAGACCTGTATTTCTTTTCTGTTGCAACATCCACGTTCAAGCTGCAATATGCTTTGATAGCAGCTTTTGTGGATGCCCCTTCTCATGTAAGTAACTTGCACATTTTTTTGTTTCCCTTTCGTTGTTGACCTGATTTACAGGAGATATTGTTCATGACAACAAATTTCAAAGCGCACTATATATATTATACAATATTTCTACCGGTGATGTTGTGATTATGTGGGTTGCTGATGATACTATTTGATAAAAGTATCAATTAGTTCAATTTTCAGGCGGAAGAACAGAGGAAAATGTAAGAAAAATAACAGTTTTTCAGTGTCAGAAAGTTTTATTTGTTTACCGGAACAGGATTTTCGGGGTGGTGAAGATGAATTTTGTTGCGCAAATAGTATTATTCTTCCGGAAGCCGGAAGCATCCCCTCCCGGCTTGTTGCTGAAACAGAACAGTTTTTCAGTCTTCTGTTTCAAATCCCAAAGCGGCATCAAGGACAAGGGCGATTATCCAGGAGACATCCCAGGGAGTACAGCCGCCTCTATGTTGTCTTTCTGCAAGATTTTCTTCCGTATATCCGGCACGTTTCAGTTGGTAACGGAGTGCGGGGGTGTAAATATCCCAATGCTCCCTGCCGTCTTTTACAAAAAACCAGTCGGTTTGAAAAAACTGCTCTGCCTGCCGCCCCTGATTACTGAAAAACCAGTGTGTACGACCTTGGGATATACCGTGGCTCCAGGCGGCAAAAATAATTTTCCCCATCTTACGGTAAAGGTCGTTGTCTGTTGCTTTACCGAACTCGTAGAGCTCGCGGGCGGGGAAAAATACATCCAGATGATGATGTTCAACACTTACCGTGGGCCAACCTGTAGTGCGGAATCCATTTTTATAACAGATGCTGTCCTGCCGCAACGGAACATCGTGAAAGTAAACCCAGGTAAGCAGCCAGTCCGCCGCAATTTCCGCATAACGGCGGAACTTTTCTCTGCCGGTAAGCTCATAAGCCGCCGCCGAGGCAATGAAAAAAGGTACGGCGGCTTCCTTGTCTTCGCATGCGGCATCAAGAGTTGCGTGGGAAAATGGTGTTTTGAAATCCCCTGCACCTGTCTTATAGAAAATATCCAGCATATCTTCCGCATAACGGCACCATCTTTCTTCCCCCGTCAGGCGGTAATATTCGAGAAAGGCAGGCAGTACACTGGAGCCTGCACAGGAGACTTCCTCTGATATCGGTGTCCCGTCGGCAAACCACATGAAGGGAACCGCCCCGCATTCCAGACGGTGATCAATAATAAACTGCAAGCCTTCTTGCAATGCCTCAAGAGCTCCTTCCGGTTCAGCCAGCCCGTTTTCACGGCAACAGCGGATTATTCTTGCCAGATCTGTCCAGGTTTCCCCCAGTGCTCTGGCGGAAAAACCCTGTTTGTCGCCGCTTCCTTCTCCCGTCCAGGAAGAATCCTCCAGATGAAAATAATTGTACCGCAGACCGGGAATATCCGTTTTGCTGTTTTTGAGAAAGAAATCAACACATTTATACATGCGTTCAATTCCTTCCCGCTCTTTTCTGTTCAGAGCGTTCAGCAGATCACAGAGTGCCAGACGGAAGGATTGTCCGACCCAGCCGTAGAGAAAGTAAGGCTTGATCCCGTAAATATTATCGGGCATGGCACAGATATATCCGTCGCCGGCCCAACGTTCTTTAAGGGCAGACATCTTCAGGTCAATAACCTCCTGCCGTGTCAGGATACCGTGTTCTGCGGGCTGAAGTATTTTGAAGCCGCTGAGAACAAGATCACGGAAGCCGTGACCGCAGTGGGCGGTTTCGCCCCATGACAAGACAAAATCCTTGCTTATTTTTTGACCTGCTGCAAAATTATTACAGGTACCGCAGTTGTCGGAAACAGCACGTTTGGCAGAGTATATACGATCCTTGACCCCGTTAAAACTCAAGCAGCCGTCTGTAAGCATAAGAAAAGTTTCCCCTGCAGTATTTCTGTGAGGTCCGAGGGTCCACTCTTTCCGGTTATCCGGAACGGAGAAAAGGGAAATAGAGGAACCGTTTTTTTCTGCATTGACTCCTGTTATCGGCAACCGGCTTTCTTCTACGATCAGCGAACCGCTGCCTGTTGGAGGGAAATGGGCGACAGTGTCCACTTCTGCCACTGCAGGATTGTTGTTGTAAAGAACGCCTGGAAGAGTCAGAATGGCATCGGAGGTGATTGGAACAGCGACAGCAACATGATTTACTGAACTTTCTCTGTGAAAAAATACCTCAAGAGAACATTTGAGTATTCCCCGGGTGAAGCGGAAAACTATTTCTGCGGAAAGTTCATTGCTGCCAATGGTTACCGCCAGAGAGTCTGCTTGTTTGCTTACTGAGAAAATATCATATTGCTGAAGTGGGAAATCCCAGGGGCGTGTGCGGGAAAAGCGCAGAAAAGAGGAAAAAGAAAATTCCCTGTCATATCCTCTGCCGCAAAAACGGAGAGTTTGTTTTTCCGCATCAACAGTACAAAATCTTCCTTCTGACGATATCAAAATATCTTCCATCATTATACTCTTTCCTGTGCTTTTGCCGGGAATACGGCAAGTTTCTTATATGTTTTAAGATACTTTACTATAGTATTATTGTCAAGCAGAAAAAAAGGATATAAAATACAGAAATATCATAAGTTATTCTAAAAATATCAAAAAATGCCGCGTTGTTCAATATTTTTCTTCGCTGATAAGAAGATGTTAAAAAGGATGAGTTCCGCATAAAACGGAACTCATCCCTGGTTTGCGGGGGACAGCACCGGATGCTGTAAGGTGCATCACGGACTGATCGCTATGAAAACGGAAGATCAGAAGAGATCGTGTACTGTTCCGTCTCCGTAATCAGCACCGGTTGAGGCTTTTTTGGGGATATCTTCCACGTGACCGTCACCGTAAAGACCGTTGCACCTGTTGTTGTGGCGGTATTCCAAAGTCAGGCCCAAGTTGGCATTTGTCCGGTGCGCAGTGGCTCCGTCGCCCCAGATGAATCCTGTTGATTTGTAGGAGGAAACCGGCCTTACACAGCATGCGACGCCATCAAGGATCTCGGTACCGTCATCGCCAAAAGCAGTACTGATGTCCTGAGAGAAGTTGAAGTCTTCGATAGAACTGTTGGTGGATACAGCTGCTCAAGTAAGTAATTTGCTCATATTTTACCTCCTTATCTGATGTTGGCCGAAATTACAAGAGGTATTTCTCCTGTAGATTCACAATTCTCTACATATATAGTATGTCATTTCGGGCGGTGATACTGTTATAATGCGATTAAAAAATGATACTATTTGGCAAAAGTGCCAAAAGAGTTGAAGTTGCAGTTCTAAAACAGGGGAATGGTAAGGAGAATAACATTTTTTCTGTGTCAGAAAGTTTTATTTTGAGGGCACGGTTTAATTTTCACTGCTGAATAATGGGATGTTATCGGGAGCAAATCGTATCATGACAACGGAAGTAAACAGCAATTTTATATGGTTTTTTCCGATGAAAAAAACTTTTTATACGGCATAATTAATGTGAATTGATATTTTTTGATTTTTTTTATTTGCAATCCTGAACAGTGCTGTTATATTACGGTATATTGCAGGAATGTTCTTATCGATACTGTTTCATAGCGCACACAAAAAAGTATCAGCATCCTTGCTGTTGATGATTCCATAAACCTATAGAAAGGTGTTGCTATGAAAGCACGTTTGACAGTAAACCGTCTCTTTGTTATCGGCGAGGCGGGAAAAGAACTCTGGGGCGGATTTATTGAGCAGATGGGTCGCGCCATTTATACAGGTATATATGAACCTGAGCATCCCCTTGCTGATGAACAGGGATTCCGTAAAGATGTTATTGAGCTTATTAAAGAACTGGATATGCCGCTGACTCGTTACCCCGGTGGTAATTTTGTTTCCGGATATAACTGGAAAGACGGTATCGGCCCTGTTGAGGAGCGGCCCGTGCGGGCGGAGTATGCCTGGAAAGCTATTGAACCCAACAAAGTCGGTATCCATGAATTTATGGCATGGTGCCGCAAAGCGAATACAGAACCGATATATGCCGTGAATCTGGGGACCGATACGCCAAAGTCAGCTCAGGAAATCGTGGAATACTGCAATATTGAGGGCGGAACATATTGGAGCGAACTGCGTAAAAAGAATGGAGCCGATGAACCTTTCAATATCCGCTACTGGTGTCTGGGAAACGAAGCCGATGGAGAGTGGCAGATCGGGCATATGACTGCGGAAGAGTATGGCAGAAAGGCCCATGAGACTGCTAAAATGATGCGCATGGTCGATAAAAATATCAAACTTACTGTCTGCGGTTCATGTCATATCAGTCTGCCCACCTACGGCAAATGGGATTACGAAGTGATGCGTCACGTTTTCGATGACGTCGATTTTCTGTCTATACACTTGTATTTCGGCAATAAAACCAATGATTATAAGCGGTTCTTTGCTCATGCTGAGCTGTTGGATATCAATATAGAAAATGCCATTGCCTGTTGCGACTGCGTGGCTGCTGAACGGAAATCTATTAAAAAAGTTATGATTTCCCTTGATGAATGGAATGTGGGATACCGTTGCTCTGAGGAGACTATCAAAACTCCTCCATGGAACGTGGGGCGTGATGTCAATGAAGAAATTTATGATATGGCCGATGTTATTACAAACGGTTGTGCCATGCTCTCTATGCTTGATCATGCCGACCGTCTCAAAATAGGCTGTCTGGCTCAGAGTGTCAATGTGATCGCCCCCGTTATGACTCGTGCCGGCGGCGGAGCATGGCGTCAGACGATTTTCTATCCTTTCCGGGAAACATCACGTTACGGAAGAGGAACTGTTCTGCGCAGTGTAATTGATTCGCCTTCCTATGAAGAACCCACTTTCTTTTCCTGCAAAGTCAATTATCTGCGTTCGACGGCCGTATGGCGCAGAGAGGCGGGAGAGGTTACGGTTTTTGCCGTGAACAGAGCCGGTGAAACTATGGATTTCGAGGCGGTGCTGGAAAATTTCGTTCCGTCAGGCATTGCAGGTGCTGTGGAGATTCATCACGAATCTTTGGAAGCAATAAATACCGAATATGATGAACAGGTCTGCTCCCGGAATATTGATCCGGCAAGGTATTCCCTTGTGGACAATATGCTGAAAGCTGAGTTGAAACCATATTCCTGGAATATGTTCAGAGTAAAGGTCGGACAATAAAAGGTGGATCTCCGGGGCAATCTGCATATATTGCCCCGGAAGGGGGGGTAATGATATGGAGGAAAAGAAAATGGATATAAGACTGCCGGAACGCTGGTTCAGTAATGACTTTCTTTTATGGTGTTCCTTCTATTTGCACGACGATGTCGACGATAATCCGCCGGAGCATGTTCACAATGATTTTTATGAACTTGTTCTGGTTACTCACGGCGAAGCTATCCATATCCTTAACGGAGAAGAGGAACCGGTGGGGCAGGGTAATATTATTTTTATTGCTCCCGGCGAAAAACATCATTACAAAAAAGCCCGGCAGCTTGGGGTATACAATGTTGTCTTTGATGCGGAACTTTTTAATGTGATATCCCATTATTGCAATACTATGAACGGATATAAAATGATTTTCGGCCCTAAAAACTCAAAAACAGGGATCAGAAATAATATATTTCAGATATCTCACCCGCACTGGCCGGAGGTTCTGCAGGAGGCTGTGGCGATTGCCAATGCCTTTGCCGAACGCAATGTGGGATTCCGGACAATGATGCTCGGAGCGTTTTTCAAACTCACTTATAATGTGTGCAAATATTGCCAGCTTGCCGCTTCAATAGATTATGTGATAAGTGACAAGATATCCAGAGCTATCAACTATATGAAGAAGAAACTTGATGAACAGTTGACTTTGGAGCAGATCGCAGCCTGTGCCGGAATGGGAGTGAGCAGTTTCAGAAAACATTTCCGCACTATAATGGGTGTGCCGCCCATTGAATATCTTTTGCAGTTACGTCTGCGTTCTGCCAGGGAAATGCTTATTACATCGTGTATGCACGTGGATGAGATCGCATATGCCAACGGATTTGTCTACAGTAATTATTTTTCCCGTCAATTCAAAAAACATTACGGTATTCTGCCTACTGTTTACAGAAGTATTTATGCGGTCCAAACCTCTGATGAATGCAAAAAAATAATTGCAAGATATCAGGAAGAACTGAAGTGGATATCTTTCAACTGGACCGATAAAAAATAATTTTCTGTGTCGGATTTGCAGTGAAGGATTTTAAGTTAACTGCCGGTGGCTTACAAGATTGGATTGCGGCTGTGAAACTCGCCCGGACGGCAGGAGTACAGCTTTTTGAACGCGTGACAGAAACTGCTTGCATCGCAAAAACCCCATTTGGCGGCTATGTCGTCAAGGGTATATTGTTTTTTTGCAAGATCACCGGCCGCTCCCGCCAGGCGGCTCCCCAGCAGCTTACATCTGAAACGGGCTGTTTCCAAATCCAGTCCTTTGATTGAATAGGAAATCTCTGATGGCAGATACGGATGCAGTTCTTTAGGAACCCGCATTCGGAAATACCAATGCCCTTTTCGTTCTTTACAATAACACTTCATTTTTGCACCTCTGACATGGTAGAGGGGCTTTTCCCGCAAATGTGGGCAAATTGTGGGATATTTGTGGAGCAAAGCCAATCCTTCCACCGTTTTTCTGCAAGGTGGAAAAATTGTTGTAAAAGAGGTAATTTGAGCACAAAAAAACCGTCTTTACAGACGGTTGAACAGGTAAATGGTGGTGGGAGATGGT
>JAZSGI010000011.1:0-14812 GCA_045532655.1 Victivallaceae bacterium | reverse complement strand
TCGGGCTTTTTATCTGGGCCCCGACTATGCTTGATGCGGAAGAATCATGGGCGCGTTCCATCCGTTCGCTTATGGAACCGTCCGGGGTCTGGAACGCTTTTGTCAACAGTTTTCACTATATGTATAAACCGGCGGCAAGTCTGTGGTTTTCTTTCTGTGCATTTATTGCTTTCGGTGCCAAGGGGCTTTGGAGTATCCGCATACTTGAGGTCTTCTCTGCGGTTGTGCTTCTTTATTCTGTCATTTATATCGGTAAAAGTCTTTTTGACCGCAAAACAGGGTTGACTGCCGGATGGATAACATTGTCAACGTATCCTTTTCTGCTTCTGGGACGTACGGCAGGAGCAGATATGTTCAGTTGTGCAGCTGTGATGTTTACTGTGGCGTGGACGGAGGCTCACCGGCAGGAAACTGCATTCCGGCAATACCTGATCTTCTATCTCCTCTGTTTCTTCTGTATTATGGCCAAAGGACTTCCTTTTCTGGGTGTGTCCTTTATTGCAGCAGTGTTTCTTCTTGCTTTGAGAGATGATCTCCGCAGACATTTGAACTTTAAAAATCTTGCTGCTTTTTTTGCCGGGTGTGGAAGTTTTCTGCTTTTATCGGCTTGTGTTTATTATTATCAGGTAAAGGCGGAAGGAGCAGATTGGAACCATTGGATATATTCGTTTCTGCACGATTATATCTATATGCTGTGGGACAGTACCCTGTATAATGAACCGTGGTATTTTTATATTCAGGAGTTTCTCCGTCTTACTTTCCCGTGGACACTGATAATAGTAATTGCTTTTTTTGAAGCGCTGCTGCGTTTCCGCAAAGTATCGGCTACCGTAAAAGCTCTGTGGGGAATTTCCTTTTTGTGCTTTGCTGTTTTCTCTGCAACAGCAGCTAAGGAGTGGTATTATATTGCCTGCATAATGCCGTTCTTTTCTCTGTTGGCGGCACAATGGTTGTGCCGGGACGAGAAAAAACACTGGGAAGCTTTATTTGTAAATATTTTATATTATCTTGTGACGGGGATCGCCTCAGCCGGGGTATTGGCGGTTATTATATTACCTGTTATGGCTTCAAGGCTTGCGGTTGAACTGCCGGGAATACTGATTGCGGCCCCGGCATTTGCCGGATTTACTGTTCTTGTGATAGCAATTGCGGCAGAGAGTGAGAATATTTCTGATTGGTTTTCCCGTTGTGCCGGACTGCCAACCAGACTTGCTGTTACCCTTACAGGGGCAGCTTTGTTGTGCGGGATCATTATGGCTTGCTGTTTTCCTGCGGTGGATTTTTTCCGTTATACAAGGGATTTTGTGCGTAACGAACTTGTACCTGCAGCTGATGAATTGCCGGATACAAATATAATCCTTCTTGCCAAGCAGCCCCGTGGAGATATAATATATTATCTTGACCGGGATGAAGTTGTACCGCATTTTTCTGTATGGAACAAAGCCGGTGAGCCGGAACCGGAATTATGTCGTGTATTTGTTGATTATATCAAGTGGCGGCGTTCCGGAGCTGTAATGATAATAAGTGATGATGAAAGTGTAGCTGATCTTGCGGTTTTGGCAGAGGAGATTCCGGAATGGGATATTCAATCGCCGCGTTGGCAGGAGTCAGATTTTGATTCGGAAGCAAAAAATAAGCGTAAAATAGTTGCATGGATATTGCAGTGAGATATAAAGCGGCAGAAATATTGAAAGTTTATGCTGAAGGACTGATAAGGATTTGAGAATAATATGTCTGGAGAAATCAGGATAATTTCCGGCAGCGATGATTTTGCTGTTAAAAAGCGGGCAAGGGGCATTGCAGTTGAGTGGGCGGGCAGTATTCTGCCGGAAGAGAATACCGAATGGGAGATCATTCGCGGTGATGACGGCATACGCAGCAATGGCGATATTCTGGCGGAATGTGCCGCATCGTTGCGTACACCACCGTTTCTGACATCGCAGAAAACAGTATTTCTGATGAATTTTACGGGATTCAGTGAGCTTGATACCGGAGATACGGCCCGTGGTTTCAAGATCCTTCTGGCAGTTTTACAGAATGGTTTGCCGGAAGATATACGTTTTCTTGCCAGCGGCCTTGGTCTTGATGGTCGTAAAGCTTCCGCAAAGTCCTTGAAAAGCTGTCCGGGAGTTATTATTGAAACTCTTTCGTTGCCCGACCCGAAACGGAAAGAATCCAAAGAAAGCATGCGTATAAAACTTGAAGAATACGCTCTGGCAATGAATAAATCTCTGGATATGCGGGCTCAGGAACTGGTTTTGGCTGCCGTTGGTACTGACACAGCTTTGATGTATTCTGAACTTGATAAACTTTTCACCTGGCAGGGAGAAGATAATACATTGCTGACAGTGGAAGATGTGCAGAATGTGATTTCTGCCTCCGGAGAAGCTCCCGGCTGGGAGTTGGCTGAGGCCCTGCGGAACCGTGATAAAAATCAGGCATTCAAATTACTTGGGAAACTGTTGCATCAGATGAAAGGCCGTTCAGGTGGGGAGCTGTCGTTGCTGTATACAGCAGCGGGAACATTTGAAGATATCCTGCGTACCCGGTCAGAAATGCATGCCATAGGTATGCCGGAGCGTTTCGGACCCAATTATTTTCAGAGTATAACTGAAGAAGATAAAAAAGCATTTCCTGATTGTTCGCTGTTTAAAATACATCCGTACCGTGCTTTCAAATTATGCGAGGCGGCACAGAAATTTTCTCCGCAGCAGCTTGCTGCCGTATTTTCTGCTTTGCTTGAGGCCAATGTGGCTTTAGTGAATGGCATCGGTAAACCCGTTGCTGTGCTTGATAAATTGATCCGCAAAATATGCAGTATCTGAAGAGCATCGGCAGGTCACTTCAATACGCTTCCCACCCATACGTTTACCGGATTGTCATCCATGGCGTACACCCCATTCAGGGGTTCGCCCGGAACGGGAGCAATACGGAATCTTCTACCCTCTCTGTCTGTAATTACACCGGAGGAGAGCTTAGCCCTTGTGACCAGCAAAGGCGGTATTTTTACTGCTCTTCTGACCGGCAGCGGGGAGTTTTCTGCAATGGCATTATGCGCTTCTGCTTCCAACTCCTGCCATGATTCGCAACAATTTATTCCGGCTTCTGCCAGAAGATCTATTGCGGCAGAGTTTGTCAGCGGAGCAGGGGGGCGCACCATGAATTCTGCTTCCGGGAAAACGCTGCGGAGCATGGAAAGCCAATAAATACCACCCCATGAAGACGCTGCAACAGCTGCTGATGGATGTTGACGGAGAAATGTTTCAAGCTCCCGTAATTTATCTGCTTCCTGACCGGCAGGGATAAATGCCGGGATGGAATAATCCGGATGCCGGAAAGCTCCGTTGACTGGCTTCGTTTGTGACCGGCGGAAGGTTTCTTCAAATTTTTTCAAACCGTCTGCAGCAGCGATGCTGCGCGGGGAGTCAGCCAATAGCTGTGCCAGTTCAGCATAGATATCACGCCGCAGTTGTTTCAATACCGATGCGGGAATAAAAATACCTTCAACAAAAGATCCCGGTACAGGTATGATGTTCCAGCCTGCCGGACTCCCGGCTGCAAAAACCGTCATAAGACTGTCAACAGAAAGACTGTGCTGCCGTGCCGGGGTTCCTCCATGTGGGCGGCTGATCGATATTCCCCTTTCCGGAATCGACAATTCCACATTTGCCGCAGTGCATGATAACTCCGCCCGGAGATCCGTCTTCCATTCCGGCAGTGTTGCCGCACGTCTGCGGAAAGCTGAATTACTTTCTCCGATTTTCCGCAGTAATGAGCCTTTTTGACAAATGTTACGGAAATTGCCCGGAATGAAAACATCGCCGGCAGATGCGGCTTTTATATCTTCGTCGCCATTTTTACCTCTGCGGCAAAGTCTGGTGAGCGGGAAGGCTTCGCCTTCACCACCCGTGGGAGGAATGAGCCGCAAGCGGTCGCCAAGATGGATCCTTGCGGAGAGTCTTACAGCGATACCGTTCCGTGCAACTGCTTTTACTTCCCCGGCAGCATTGCCGAAGGCTGCGGCCTCAAATGGGATCAACCACTTATCATTTTTTTCAAGAACCGGGCCGGGACCGGGGAAACGTGCCGGAGTCCGTTCCAGAATTGCCTCAACTTCGGCAAAGGCTTCACTTTTTTCCTGTTCACTTCCGGTTCCGGAGACAGCATTGCGAAGCATGGAATATGCGGTAACGGCTTTCACAACATAATCCGGAGAGCGCAACCGCCCTTCTATTTTGAAACTGCGTATTCCGAGAGCGATCATTTCTTCCATAAAGGAAGTTCCTGCCATGTCATGCATTGAAAGCCAGTGCCCGGCAATTTCACCTTTGCCTGTCCTGTTTTTCAATAAGTACTCTCTGCGGCACGGCTGTTTGCAGCAGCCTCTGTTACCGGATTCGCCGCCCAGTGCCGAAGACCACAGGCAGCGGCCGGAAAGCGAAGCGCACATGGAGCCGTGGATAAATACTTCAAGGTCTATGCCTGCTTTTGCTGCTGCTTCGGCGCAAAGTTTTATTTCCGGCAAAGTGATCTGTCTTTCAAGGATAACCCTTTTTACTCCCCATGCAGCTGCTTGCATTATGCCGGAAACATTATGTATACCCATTTGTGTGGAGGCATGACATTCCAGCATTGGAAAGTATTTCCGGGCGATATTCAGTACCCCTGTATCCTGAACTATTATTGCATCTGCGTTTGTTGAAACTATATCTGCAAGAAGTACGGCAACGTCATGAAGCTCATTTTCTTTGACAAGAGTATTGACTGTGACATAGGTTTTTTTGCCGAGCTTGTGAGCGTGATTTACCAAAGCTCCAAGTTCATCTGTGGTGAAGTTTGCTGCTCTGCGTCTGGCATTGAAATTCCCGCATCCCAGATATACTGCATCCGCTCCGGCAGCGTAAGCTGCAAGAGCCATTTCGGTGTTTCCTGCAGGGGCAAGTATTTCCGGGATATTTTTTTTCACTTTTCATCCTTTCCCCGTTCAGCCGGGACAAAAAATATCAGATGCCCCAGACTCAGACAAAAAGCAGTCACAGTGTAAATGACAAAAAATTTCCACGGATGCTCCTGAATAAACAATACCAGAATTGCGGCAAAATCAAGCGCAAGGCCTATTCCGCCTGTGATAAATTTTTTCCAGTCCGTCAGGGTAAATAACATTCCTGTCACACGGATAACGTGTATAACCGGCAACCACCAGAACCAGCGGGGTCTGCCTGATAAATGTTTGAATACAGTTATTGTCCATATATATCCTGCGGCAGCAAGAGCTGTTCCGCAAAGGATATGTATATTATCCCGGTAGGCGAACCCATTTATAAATGGCGGCAGTGAGGCCAGAGAGAGCAGCAGGATGGAAATGGGAACGGCTGCTTTACGGAAGGCCGCAAGAATGAGGAAGAGAAAGTAAAACCAGTTGAAAAGCGGTATACAGCCGAGAAGCTGTATGCGTCTGCGCATTTCAGCCTTGAATTTTATAAATTCAATTTCTTCCGGCGAAAGATCTGCAGAACTGCTTTTCCCGGTTCCGGTTCTTTTTTCTGTGTTCTTTGATTCTGTCGTTTGACTGTCAGCATGCTCCGTATTTGCCAGCCGTTTCAGACGGCGGATAACACCTTCTGCGAATTCTTTATAATCCTCCGGATCAAAATTTTCCTGTTTTTCTTCATCGTCATCTATTCCGGCATGGGCAAAACGGTTACGCACGCTCATCATGTAACAGATGTCGCGGAAAAGACTTTGGGGAATTCTGTCTTTGATGGAATTTGCCAGTTCACCAGCCCCGGTACCGGAGGCTCCGAGTTTACGCAGAGTACTCTCCAATTCTCTGCCATAAAGGATGACCAGTCCTGTATTGTCGAGGTTTCTTGCTGAATCTTCACTTTCCATATCTTACTCCGTCCATGCCCTGCCGGGTGTTTTTAATTCCCATCAACGATAAACTTGATTTCTTTTTCCATTTTGTACCTTCTTATGAGTTTAACAGGTTGGAAGAACCTTGTTTATTCTTTCGTTCTGGTATTCCCGTTCCTCCCGGGCTCCGGCCATGAAATCATATTTTCTGCCTGAACAGGCATCGGGATAAATTCTGCTTCCGGGTGTTGGTTTCTGAACCATGTCAACTGTCTTCTGGCAAATTGCCATGTTTTTGTCGCTATTTGTTCCACAAGCTCTTCCCTGTTTATTGTTCCAGCGAGAAAATTAGAAATCTGTTTATAGCCTATTGCCTGCCGTGCCGTCGGAGTTTGCAGAAGCCCATTGGCTGTAAGGGATTTTGCTTCTTCTATCCACCCGGCTTCAAGCATAGCTTCTGTTCTTGTTCTGATTCTTGACTTCAATTCTTCCCGTTCCCATTGCAATATCCAGACAACAGCAGGAAAGAGAGTATGCTCTTGTTGTATACCCGCCAGCGGCGGCAAAGATCCTGTTAATTCTGTGATTTCAAGCAAGCGTAATAACCGGCGCAAACTCAGTTGCGGCAGTTTTTTCGCAGCAGGGTCTTTCGCAGCAAGGGCATCCCGCAATGCCGGAATGAAATCAGGAGAAGGAAATTTTGCTTCCAGACCGGAACGCAAAACCGGGTCGGCAGGTAAATCATCCATTCCGTAAAGCAGTGTTTTGAGATATAAACCGGAACCTCCGCAAAGGATGATTTTTTTCCCCCTTGAACGGATATCAGCCATAATTTCCCGGGCCATTTTGCAATAGGTGGAAACTGTAACACTTTCAGTCAGCGAAAAGAGGTCTATCAGGTGATGCCGCACCATTTTCTGTTCTGCCGGGGATGGTTTTGCGCTGCCGATATCCATTCCTTTGTATAACTGCATGGAATCAACAGAAACGATTTCCGCATCAAAACGCAAAGCCATATCTATGGCAAGTGAACTTTTGCCGGATGCTGTCGGTCCTGCTATGCACAGCACAGGACTGTTGTCAGCTTTCTGTGCCGTTGACATCTGCGGCTTCCTTTTTTTTGCAGCAGTACAACAGGGACACCAATATATACAGGCAGGCTCCGACGGATATTGCACAATCAGCAATATTGAAAATGGGCCATTTGTAGAATTGCAAATCAACTGCAATAAAGTCGATAACGTAGCCGTGCCAAATCCTGTCAATGGCATTCCCCGCAATACCGCCGACGGCAGTAAAAACGGCAAAGGCTTTACAGATGGAACCTTCAGCAATGGCATCGATGAACCGCAATGCCAGAAACATGGTAACAACGGCAATAATAAGCAGTAACCACGAGTGACCGGCGAACATGCCCCATGCTGCTCCCGGATTTTCGGCGTATCTGAAATCAAGAACCTCCGGAATCACCGTAAAAGGAGGTTTGCCCTTGAGCCAGTAAACCGCAGCAGCTTTTGTAAGCTGATCGATGACCAAAACTGCGATGGCAAGAAAAATGCCCCAATAGATGCACTTTGCAGAAATGGCAGGGTATTTTTTTGCTTTGGACTCCCTGTTTCCGGCAGCAGCGTTGGCAATATCAGCTTTGTTTCCGCTTGTTTCAGCATCGGCACCTCCGACTTTGTTGCCGCTGCCCTCTGCCTTGTTCATTGTCTCAGTCAGGACCATATCAGCTTTGTTCCCGCTGATTTCTGCTTTGTCCCCGGCAGTCTCCGGTTTATCGGACTCTGGCATTCCTTGTACCCCCTGTCGGTATCAATGACACAATTCAATACAACGGCATACCGTTCTTTTCACGGTTGCTTTTGCATTTGACACAATATTTTGCGTAGGGACGGACTTCAAGGCGGGCTTTTGAGATTTTTTCGCCACAGTCCTGACAAATACCATATTCGCCGTTGAAGAGACGCTGCAGGGCGTCATCGATCAGGTCGATATCAGTACCGTCAGCACTCATCATTCTGAGTTCCATTTCATGACGGGAGTTATCGCTGCTCATGTCTGCCATGTGGGTAGTAACGCCACGTTTATCAGCGTTGCTGCAATCAAAGACATCTGCTGCATGATTGCGAATGCTGCCTGCAACGGCATCCCTGGCTGCCATAAGAGCTTTGTAGTATTCTTTTTCCTCAGGAGTGAATGCCGCAAGACGGGCTGCCTGACTTGTATTTTTTTTCCTCGGTGACATATCTTCAAATACCCCTCGTTTAAGCATTTTTTTTTACATGAAAAAAGCACGGAATCTTTCCCGGCATTCTCTAATATACACGATTTTGTGAAAAAATCAAATAATTTTTGATTTTCAGGATAACTTTTCGAGTACTGTTTTGACTATTACTTCAGGCTCGACCATGCGGCCTTTGCCATCGTCGCCACAGGCAACAGGACCGGAAACAGGACCGATAAATTCGGTTTCCGGCAGAACCGTGCAGATACGTTTGATATTGTCCTGCAGAACAGGATTTGCGTACATTTTGGGGTTCATGGCCGGAACGATCACCATGGGTTTGCGTATGGTCAGCAGCTCTGTGGACAGGGCATCATCAGCAATACCGTTGGCGATTTTGCCGATAATATTGGCATCTGCGGGGGCAACCAAAGCAAGGTCAGCCATTTCTGCCAAAGCCACATGTTCCGGTTCCCAGCGGACATGCTCATCCCACAGTGATACCGTTACCGGATTACGTGTCAGGGTTTTGAAAGTCAACGGTTGAATGAATCGTGTTGCATTTTCTGTCATTACGACATGAACAGATATGTCGTGTTTCATAAGCATGGAAATAACTGCCGGTATTTTGACTATGGCGATGCTGCCGGTTATACCCAGAAGCAGATTTTTTCTGCAAGAATCCCCCATCAGAATCTTTCTCCTGTCCAAAGTTTTGATGCCAGTTTGAGTGACCGGACAAGCTCCTGTAATTCAACAGCCGCTTTTGTCAGATCGTTGTTTACGACAGTATAATCATATTTCCGCCAGTGGGATATTTCTTCTTTTGCTTTGGCGAGACGCAGCGAAATCTGTTCTTCAGAATCAGTTGCTCTGCTGCGCAGCCGCCGTTCCAGTTCTTCGCATGAGGGCGGGGCGATAAAAATAAAATTGCATACTGCTGAAAGCAACGGATCGTTTTTTGCCGCTTCCATTATCTGCATAGCACCCTGTACGTCGATGTCCAGGAGTACGGAAACACCTTTTTGCACCCTGTCAAAAATTTCACTTTTCAAAGTGCCGTATCTTTTGCTGAAAACGCCTGCGTATTCAAGAAATTCCCCCTGCCGGACAAGTTCTTCAAATTTTTCCGGAGTTACAAAGTGATATTCTCTGCCGTCGACTTCTTCACCTCTCGGGCTTCTTGTTGTGCAGGAAATGGAAAATTCCAATGCAGGATCGCTTTCCCGTAATTTGGTCAGCAATGTAGATTTGCCAACTCCGGAAGGACCGGAAACAATATATGCGGCACCCAGAGGATAATTTTCTTTGTTATTAAACATTCCACACTCCTTTTCCCATCCAGGGAAGTTCCATTTATCGGGGAAATCTCTGCATTGCTGTGGTTTTACCGGTTCAATCAGGCAGCTTGAAATTTCACCGTCGCGGAAAAAAATACACTCACCATCGGGCCTTTCGTCCAGTGAAAGTGATCTGCGGTCACCGGCTAAAACTGTATAACGGTCAATAAACTCCACGGGACTCATTCCGAGAAATTCGGCAATAACATCTATTTCTCCATCAGAAAGCCTGACCCAACCGTGCCAGCGGCAGCAGTTCCCGCAACGGCGGCATTTACCAGTGAACATACTGTTACCTGCAAAAAATAACCGGCCGGAGACAAATGTCACGGCCGGTAAAGTTATCAGAAAAACTTACATAAAGTTTTCGGAATTGAAATCATCACCGTGGAGGTCGATGAGGACAAAACCGGTCACGAAGTCTGCAATATCAATGGGATGGAGGTAAACTTCAGCTTCGATGCCGAGACCGAGGGCACCACCGATCCTCCAGAAATCACGTGCACCTTCATACATGTTGAAGATATTGTCCTGATAGGTGGGGATACCATGACGGGTCACGCGGTAACGTTCCACCCAGCGGGTGCGCCATTCATCGGGGCGATCCATCTCTTCGGTGCCGAGAGCAAGGATCTGGAAATAATAACCATTCTGAACGCAGAAACCGTACTGACGGTTGTAGCTTTTCACTGCGCGTGCAGTTGCGCCGATACCGCCGCCGCCTTTGACGTACTCAGTAGCCATAAGCTCAATACGGGCAACAGGACCGAAACCGACTTCTACAGAAAACATATCAAGGGCATCCATGATACGGTTGGGAATGTAGAAAGCAACTGTTTCAAGGATATCATTGGCACGGGCTGCACCGCCGATGAACATTGCTGCACAAAGCAAACTGCCGAACAAAAACTTCTTCATGATCTTTAACCTTCCATTATTTTGTCCCTGTTCCGGCAAAAACCGGAACTACGTTAATAGTCACTGCTTAACTTAATACATAATTGCCGATTATGCAAATCAAAAAGTGGTTTTTTTCAAAAAAAAACTCTTTTTTCTCTGTTTTGGCGCCTATAATGATGTTTTTAGCAACTTTGCATCCATCTGTCGGGAAATAAATATTGAAAAAATTGACAAATATCCGGCAGTTGCCCTTGCCGAAAATGGTTTAAGGCTGTATATTGTATCCCGTATAACAACAGTTGCAACAATAATAACAAAAAAACACATGCAGGAGTTTTGAACAATGAAAAAAATCTTCGTTTTTGCCGCTGCCGCCCTTATGACAGCTATGATAGCCGGCGGCTGCTCCACTGTTGAAACATCTACAGAATTTTATGGAATGGCCCCCGTAGTGGCTAATGCAACAGGTGTGGCTCATATTTATTCCAAGATACCCGGACTTTACTTTTTCGGTCTGCCTGTTGTGACCGGAGCCGTGGCAAATCCTGATGCAGTGAGCTTCTTCAAGAATAACTGCTGTGTTGATAAGGCTTTTTTGCAGATGAACGTTGCTGCTGCGGAACTTGGTGCGCACGGTGTTGTTGAGGCATCCAGCGAAGTGACTTCAATCCCTCTGATGCTCCCTGTTTTCTTCTGGAAAGTTGCTGAATCATCCGGAACTGCTGTCCGCTGACAGGGTGCAATTTCTGTTGTATATTAAAAATAAGGAATCCGTTTAATGAAGCATTATTATCTCGCTTTTGATCTCGGTGCGTCCTCCGGGCGTGCGATCGTCGGTATTATCGATGAACAGGGTTTGTTGTCGCTGGAAGAAGTACATCGCTTCGGCAATGGTCCGGTGAATGTTGACGGTGCTTTCTGTTGGGATTTTCCCGGATTGGTCAATGAGCTCAAGGCCGGTATTGCCAAGGCCTTTGCTAAATTTCCAGACATCGAAAGTCTTGCCATTGATACCTGGGGCGTTGACTATGTTCTTTTTGACCGGACGACCGGCCGGATGCGCCGTTTGCCCTACAATTACCGGGATCCCCGCGGCGAAAGAGGTGTGGAGATCGTAAAAAAGAAGATTTCGCAGAAGGAGCTTTACAAGCGTACAGGTATGCAGTTTATGAGTCTGAATACTGTGTATCAGCTTGCCAGCCATCTGGCGGAACATCCGGAAGATTTTGAAAACAGTTTTCTGCTTTTTATGCCGGATGCTCTCGGTTATATGCTTGGCGGTGATAAAGTCAATGAATACACTATGGCTTCAACAAGCAATCTGTTGAATGCTTTTGCAAGGGATTTTGACAGAGAGCTTCTTGAGTTGCTCGGTATTCCGGCAGATGTTTTTGCGCCGCTGGTCAAGCCCTGCACCAAAGGCGGTATTCTCTCTGAAGAACTTTGCAGGGAATTGAATGTTCCCGCTGTTCCCATTGTTAAAATAGGCAGTCATGATACAGCCAGTGCTGTTGCCGCCACTCCTGCGCCGGAAAGCGGTTCATGGTGTTACGTTTCCTGCGGTACATGGGCATTGCTCGGTGCGGAAATTGATGAACCGGATTGTTCAGATGCTGCAGCCAATGTGCCTTTTACAAATGAAGGCGGTCTGGAAAACAAGATACGCTTTCTTGCCAATATCATGGGCAGCTGGCTTTTTCAGGAAACCCGCCGTGTCTGGAAAGAGGCGGGGAAGGAGCTTTCTTTCGCTGATATGGAAAAACTCGCTGTGGCTTCTGAACCGTGTAAATTCCTTGTCAATCCCAATTGTCAGGATTTCTTGACTCCCGGAAATATGCCTGAACGTATCAGGGAATTCTGCCGTGCCACCGGACAGGGCGAACCTGCTGATGACGGGGAGATCCTGCGTGCCGTTTATGATTCACTTGCTTTGTATTTTGCTGACAGGGTCAGCAAGCTCGGCGAGGTGCTGGAAACCTCTTATCCGGTTATCAATATGGTTGGCGGCGGTACCAAGGGTTCTTTCCTTATGCAGCTTACCAGTGATGCTTCCGGAGCCAGAGTGGTTGCCGGTCCGGTCGAGGCTACTGCTGTAGGCAATATCGCTGCTCAGGCTGTGACTGCCGGAGTGCTTGCTGATGTCAAAGCTGCCCGTAAGATGATCGCCGCATCTTTCCAGGTTGCAGAATATGTTCCCCGCAAAGAAATGGCAGATATTTTTGCTGCCAGGCGTGAATTCTTCCGGGAGCTGTGCACCCGATGAACAAAATTTTGAGCCGTACAGCATATTGCCTTGCGGCTCTTGTTCTGCTTATAACCCTCTCCTCCTGCGGAAATGAAGAGTCTGGCGGTGAGGGTATACGTCTGGCCGTAGGCGGCAAAGTCGTTTCCCTTGATCCGGCTTTTGCTGCCGATACCGCCAGTCAGAGGATGTGTGCCGCCTTGTTCGACACTTTGCTGGAGTACGAATATCCGGCCCTTCCGTACCGTCTCCGTCCCGGCATGCTTGCTGCAATGCCGGAGATATCCGCAGATGGCTTTGAACTTCATTGTACATTGCGTGACGATCTTTTTTTTGTACCTGATGAATGTTTTGACGACAGTGTTCCGGAGGAACGGCGGGTAACATCTGCCGATGTGGTCTTTTCATTTTTGCGCATTGCCGACGGCAGAAATCATACAGCCAATTACAGTCTTATCCGTGGAAAAATTGCCGGGATAGATGATTTTTACAGAAAAACATCCAATCTGCCCAAAGGTGATGATTCATGTTATAATGATGCTGTAGAAGGGTTCCGTATTATAAATGACCGTGAATTTGTTATCCGTCTCACCCGTCCCGATCAGCGATTTTTATATGTTCTTGCCATTCCCGCTATGGGGATAGTTTCCCGGAAAGCCTGTCTTTATTACGGAGATATCAGCGAACATCCTGTCGGCTCCGGCCCGTTCCGGCTGGAGGAGTGGATACGGGAATACAAAATATCCCTGCTGCGTAATCCTGATTACAGGCTGCAGTATTTCCCGGAGGCGGAAAATTTGAATGACCGGTCGAGGCCGCTGCCTCTGGCTGAACGTATAGAGTGTTTCTGTATCAGACAGAATCAGTCTGCGTGGTTGTTGTTTCTGCAAGGGGGACTTGATGTGTTTCCCCTTGCCAGAGAGAATGCAGACGTTGTAGTGAACTTGGAAGACGGTTCTGTTGCCTGTATTCCGGAACTTGCCGCCAAAGGAATTGAACCATTGCGTTCTCCTGCACTGGAAATCCAGTATATCGGTTTTAATATGAGCGATCCGGTACTTGGCAGTAATGTGCTGCTGCGCCGTGCTTTGAGTATGGCGTTGAACAGGGGGCGTCTTGCCGAATTTTATGAAAATCTTGTACAGCCTGCCGGAGCGCCTCTGCCCCCCGGCGTGCCTGAAATGCCGGAAGGATTCTTTTCTCCATGGTGTGTTTATGATCCGGCGGCAGCGGCTGAGCTGCTTGTTGCAGCCGGTTATCCGGGAGGTAAGGATCCGGTAACAGGACGGAGTCTGCATTTGACTTTGGATTTGAATGGCAATTCTGCACAGCACCGGCAAACAGGCGAAATATTTGCATCAGATATGGCGAAGATCGGAGTGACAGTGGAGCCGGTATTGAATAATTCTCCCCGTTTTTTTCAAAAACTTGCTTCAGGCGAAGTGGAACTTTTCCGGCTGTCATGGCAGGGTGATTATCCTGATTGTGAAAACTTCCTGCAGCTTTTTACTTCCGATCTTGTGGGCGGGGCCAACCGTTCCGGTTACAGCAATACCGCCTATGACATGCTTTACCGGGAATATCTTTTACTGGAACCGGGAGCGGAACGTGAAGAGAGGATAAAGGATCTGCTGCAGCAGGTAACTGATGATTGTCCGTGGATATGTGAGTCGGTTCCTGTGGCCTATATTCTCAAACATTCCAGGCTTGTCAACCTGTTTCCCCATGAATTTTCTTTCGGAGCATGGAAATATCTTGCTGTCAGATAAGGTGCCGGACATAATATTTATGTCAAAATTGCATTTTTTTGTCAAAAAAAAGCAGATTTGATTTGCATTTTTCAAAAAGTACACTATATTAATAATCACAACCCAATAAAGGGGCGTATAGCTCAGTTGGTTAGAGCGCCACGTTGACATCGTGGAGGTCGTAGATTCGAGTTCTACTACGCCCACCATCCTTCGCTAAAGCTACGGATGGCAGGCCGTCAGGAATGCCATACGTAGATTTTTTTTGCGTAAGCAAAAATAAGCTGAGTGCAACGGAGCGTGCGAAGGATGCCCTCCATAGCTCGGAGAGCGGCGGAGGGCTGTGCGGCTGCGAATTGCGACAACCGTTCAACAGAAGCCACTGACAATGTTTTACACCTATATTTTACGCAGTATTGAACATCCTGAGCAGCGTTATATCGGTCATACAGCTGATTTACGGGAACGTTTGAAAAAACATAACAAAGGCGATGTGCCT
>JAZSGI010000152.1:0-6810 GCA_045532655.1 Victivallaceae bacterium | reverse complement strand
ACTGTGGCGACCGGTGGAAAAATTATAAGCACCAAGATGACCGTCCACAAAAAGCACCCCGCCACGTTGGACAAATTTCTGCAATATATCTGCATTTTCCTGCGATAACAGATAAGCTCCGGGCAGAATAAGCATACGTACCTTGTCAGGAGCCGCTGCAAGCCGCTTGAAATTTATCATTCTGAAGGGCAGATTCAATTTATAGAGAGTATCGGTAATCCCCTGCAGATCATCATGGAATTTGCCGAGATCGTTATTGTCGGCACAGAAGCGGAATATTTCATTCTCACAATCCCTGATCACTGCAATTTCAGCAGGGAACGGCTTTGCGGCAAGAAGTCTTTCCCGGAAAGGAGCGATATGTGCAATAAATTCGCTGACATATTCAGTTACCGGACGTTCAGCTCCGTCACAACGAACAACGCCCCACGCCGGGGATTCTGAACCAAGTGTTTCGCTGCGGAACTGCCAGTAAAGGATTCCCTTTACCCCCCACCCCAACTGGGGAAGGAGTTCGTAATAAAACCGGTCACGCTCCAAAACCCGCTGCGGCATATTTATTGACCCGAAATTAACGTGCCACTCCGCATTGTAAAAAAGTTTATCACCGGAGGCAGATACCGCCTGGGCACAATGCAGAGGACTGGGAGTCATGGTGGAACCGAATACATCGCTGTCACAGTCAGCAAGAGCAAAGTCATCAACACAGGTTATGCAGTTGAATTCTCCTGCAGTATCGGGCACTACATGCAAATAAACGATACGTTCAGGATCAAGTTCTTTGACCAGCTTCAACTTCCATTCAGCCTCCGCAGTCAGTTTCTGCAAGTGAAAAAGCCGCCAATCGATAAAATCCGTGATCGTCTGGGTTTGCTGCGGCAATTCAATCTCTTCCCAGTCGGTATAACAACGTCCCCAAACCTGATTGAGCTTCTCCAGAGAACCGTATTTCTGCCGGAGAAAACTTAAAAACTCCCTCTCACAGGATGGACAATAACACAGCATGGTGGATAATTCCGGCTTGCGGAGCATGAGGTTACACTCCGGTTCATTCCAAACATCCCACATAGCTAATGCAGGATGTGTCCGGAAATGCCGCACCGTTTCTGCAATAAATTCATATTTTGCTTTACGGGCATCATCATGACTGTAACAGGGGCCGGGATAACCGCCGATCTGACGGCATATATTTGCTGTTGATTCACATCTTATGCCGTCAGCTCTGACCATAACGGAGTCCGGCCAGTTTCTGAAAACCCACGCCGGAGCAACCTCTGTTATAAGGTTGAGAGTCACTTTGAGTCCATTTGCATGGGCAAGATCCATTAATTCATCAAGATCATCCCAATAAAATTCGCCCCGGATCCTCCCGCTCCAGCGCCACTGCACCCAGAATTTTACAGAATCAAAACCAAGTTCCCTGATATGTTTTAAATCATCTGCCCAATATTCACGAGCCGGCGTGGGAGCTCTGTAATATTGCGTACCATAAATAAAATCAGCTTTCATCTTAACGTACCATGGAATTTGTTTTAATCAATAAATAGGATGCTTGCGGACAGGGATATCGTCTTCACTTACAACATCAGTAAGTTCAATCATATCAAAGGTCAGGTAATCTCCGCCCCAGGTGGAGAGCTGGAACCTGTGACTGTTATGATATTCAATGGCAGGCAAGGCTTCTGTAAGGATCTGGCAATCGTCGTACAGGAATGTCAATCTGCCGTCTTTCATAATAATGACAACTTCAACTTCCGTACCCCGTTTGATATAGTTTCTGCCCTGAGGGATCAATGTAACCTGACAGTAATCCTTGAGGTCAAATTCACTCACGCCTTCAATAAGCCAGCCGAAGATCCAGCCGTCATCTTCATCATAACGCACCATAACATTGTCGATCCAGAAACGCATATTGTCCTGATGGGCAAGTTTGAGGCGGATTTTGAAATCCATGGGCAGAGCCTTGTTGAAGCGGGCTTCTGTTTCCACCTTTGTGCCTTTTTCGCTCTGCAGGACAATGGGCATATTAAATGCTTGTGCTTCCTGCGGTACAGGTTCGACATTATTGACAATTGTCCAGTCATCCTGACGCAGACTGTTGCGGATGATATCGCTGTCTGCCGGGAGATTTTCCCTGATTTCACGCACCGGCGAAGGCAGTGCAAATCCAGAACGGTCATTGGCATCAGCAGGCATGACGTGATAGATCCGGTATTCAGTAACCGGCAACTCTATGGTCAGTTTACCATCGGCATACTGCAGAGGTTCTGTGGTGTTTACCTGATAAATATCAAGCTCCCGTCCGGGAAAGAGATTGCTGATATCAATGGTATTCTTCTGCGTTCCCCGGTAAGTAATATTTGAGGCAACAACAAATGCTTCACGATCGTTAAGGAAATATGACACCAGGAAATTTTTATCCGGGTTCACGATGTGCGGCTGGTCATGCCAGTAATCATAAAACTTACTGTCGGGATCACGCTGGAAAATACTGAATACAGCTGTCTGCAGCGGATGGGTACCGATAGGTGTATCTGTGGCATGGATAAGAGTCCATGCAAGAGCCTGTTTCAGGGTCAGAGTGGAAGTAACCAGCAGGCCAGGCACGAAATTTCCTCTCCAGCCGAATGGTTTTCCGGTGTACCCCATAATGAATTTCCACGGTTCCAGCAGATACCCGTAACGGTAACGGTTCAGGTGTTCACCGTCATAGAAATAGTCGCACAAACCGAGACAGGAAACATGGAACGCCCCGCCGGTATGTGTCAACAGAGCATCAGCTTTCCCGCGGCTGTCAAAAATACCACGGAGACGCTTGAGAAATGCACGCTGACCGAGAGTCCTGCCGCGGTGCCAGTTTTCATCCCAGCTGGCGTTGAGGCTGTCAGAACAATCATGACCGATAGTTTCGCAGGGGAATGGAACAGAAGGACCGTCAAAATAAAGACCGTCGATATCTGCCTCATCAACAAGTTTTTCTATCCTGTCGATCAAAAGATCGCCTGCGGCATCACGGAAACATACGGCACGGCAGGGGATACCTTTACCGGGATCATACATACGGAAGTATGTGCCGTTATAAGCATCCGGGTAACGCATGAGATCTGTTCCGTATTCTTTGAATCCAGGGGCATTTTCCTGCATGACATGCCCGAAGTACATAAACAACCTGCGGCCCTCGTTATGCAGTTCATTGGCACGGGCAGTAATAGCAGGAACCTTTGTCATATCAGGATAAGCCTGATAATCTGACCAGTTTTCGTGCCACATGTATATACCGTCAGAGCCCGGCAGAGGGATCTCCCGGCGGGTGGGCGTGGGCTGAATAAAGAACTGGAATATCTGATCCTCTCTGGGAACCTGTCCTTTGGCAGTAACCATACGGACAGTGTAAACAGAACCGTTTTCAGTTTCCGGCGACAGTGAGTACTGATAACCGTTATAGGGCGAGAATACACAGGCATAATCGTTGGAAAATTCAATACCGATCTGCTCGTTACCGACCCAGAACTGCTTGCTGTACACCTCGAAATTTCCGTCTTTACCATGCCCGCCGGTAGCATGAAGGAACTGCGAGTTATCCTGAATAACATAACGGGCGACATCACTTGCAAGCGGTATGGAAAGTGTAAGTTCTTCCAGTTCCCTGGCATCCATATTGTTCAGCCTCATCCTTATAACAGTAAAACCGTCAAATTCGACTCTGCTGAGCACTTCCAGACCGGGCTCGGTACCGGATATACGGGTAACAGATGTACCATTGACTCTGGTATCTGCACAGAGATTCATCGGCACATATTCACCATTTGCAATGGCTGTAACAGTTATGGGGCCGCTGAGAAGCTCTTTGTCAAGGACTCTGATCTGCTGCGGCAGCATCATATCACCGAACTCGATCGTTCCATGATCAAGAGCAACAGCATCCACCAGATCAACAGGAGCAGTCCAGGGTTTCGGGGTTACATCGTCAAGATACTCCTGCGCCACAACGGTATGCCCCCAATCAGGCTGTTCAAGGATGGTGAAATCCCGTGAAACATGTTTGCTTTCCGCTCCGGCAGGATCACTGATCCAGGCCCTGGCAGTAAATTTTTCACCGACAGCAAGACCATCAACAGGCAGATCAAGCCTCAAGTTTTCTACAGAGGAAAGCTGAGTAGAGATCTTTTTGTCATTGATCGCCAGAAAAGCAGTATTTTCTTCGCTTCCCATAGGCAGCTGGATAGTGACCTTCCCGGCAATGGGGTAATATTCCATCACAATATCCTGCGGCGGCTGCGACAACACAGGGACAACCGGATGATATTCCGGAGGAGTCCCGGCTTTGGTCACCAACGCCGGATCTGCATCCTCCGGCAAAGCGATGGCTCTGGCGAAAGGCATGGCGGCATAACCGCCGAAACTGGGCAGATACCAACCGTAACGGGCTCCCCGGTAAAAACGGAAAAGATTCATAAGCAATTCAGTTTTTTCCGGAACATCAACCCCGATTTGAGCAAAATCAATAAGAATGACTGCAAACCAGCCATCTTCTGTTGGCATTACATTGGCAAGAAAATTCGGCTCTGCCATAGGGGTTTCATTATATGACCGGGCAATGGAACCTGCCATATTGCAGGCGAAACCGTAAAAATCATTGACCGGATTCTGGGCGTTATATGCATCCTCATAACCGCCGACTCTGATTTCAACAGCGATGGACCCTTTGGGACCGATTATCAGCTGCACGCTGTCATCAAGAGAAAAATCCTCTTCGGGACCGCGTACAAATGCTCTGGCAGAAGAGGGTTCTTTATCAAGAGAGTAAACACCGGTCAGCAGACGTTCACCATCATGCATCAAAAAGAATGTTGTGTTTTCCGGAATGACCCCAAGGGCCCCCCGGAAATCATTTACCGATGCAGCATCCTGCCACTCTTCCGGCACAAAATAATCGCTGCAGAAGAGGTAGTCGATCACCTCCGGATCAACCTTAGGGATATACACGGTAGGCGGATTTGCTGCGGCAGCAACCGCAGCAAAAACAACAGAAACGGCAATCAGAGACAAATACTTCATATACGTCCTTTAATGCGCTTATCAATTGATATTGGCCAAACCGCATCCGGGACCGGTGCAGCATACCTTGGGGGCACCGCCGGAAGAACCGGGTGCAGGTTTATAAAAGTTGTGACCGTCTTCGTGACAAATTTCATTCACTTTGTAGAATTTGACACTTCCGTCAACAAGACAGGCATTCATACCTTTGTGGTTGTTGTTGTAAGGATCCTTGGTGCTGTAGTAGTCAGCAACCAGCAATTTGCTGGGATTTTCGGTGATTTTGATAACGCTGAACTTGTTGTAACTGTGAGTGCCGTTATCAAAATTGAACATGAGATCAATATCGCCGCCGATTGTACCGGAACCGCCGGAAGGTTCGGTCCAGTAAGAGTCCACAAAAACAGGATTGGTACAACTCATAATGTTGAATCTTACACCGTATTCGTAGAGAGCATTGATGGAACTCTGAGCAACAGCATTGCCGGTCTGGACGTGCCAGTAATAGGGCGGCAGTGTGATCAGGTACGGAACACAATCCTCAAAATCACCGGCATACATGGTAATTGCAAGGCCCATCTGCTTCTTGTTGCTTGCGCATTTGATCTGCTGTGCTGCGGCCCGTGCTTTGCTTAAAGCGGGCAGGAGCATACTGGCAAGAATAGCGATAATTGCGATTACAACGAGCAATTCAATGAGTGTGAAATTTTTTCTCATTTTTTTTCCTCTTTCCGTTAAAAATCAATATTTTCTGTTATAAACCTGCGCTCAATACAACGGCCGGAAATTGATCCTCCTTCCTTAAATAATCGCCGCTGTAAATACGACACGACTTACATACCTTAAGTTACTATATAGTGAAAATTTGAAAAGTCAATACACAGATATTGCTAAAAACACACCAATCTTGCTAAATAAAAAAATATCCATTCTCTTCTGAATATAGTAGACGTTTATATATAAAAGCCGTTCACTGGTTTTAGAAATACATTATTTTTGAAAAAAGATTTGAAATTTTATCTTTTCAATGCTAAAGTATCTGAAAGAAGCAAATGTCTTGCGTTGTAAATCAGGATTTTACAGGAAAATTTCATGGACAGAACAAAACAGCAGGTCATCGATTCTCTCCGCAAAGGGGTAACAAAAATCATACATCCGTGGTCCCGGATGACAGAAGCAACACTGCCTGAAGATGTAAAAATCTCGCAGCACCAGGCAGTGGAATTTCTGTATGTAATACATGGAACATGCGATTTCTTTTTCAACAACTCTATCCTCACCATACACCCCGGGGATATGATAATAATAGATTCATTCATACATCACTCAATGGGTTATTCAAAATATGATCATGACCTGATACACCTGTGGGGATGCCTGACAGAAGATGATTTCTACACAAATGTATATTCCATAAAACAGCCGGGGACAGGCGGATTTCTTATCCCCCTCTCCAACCAACCGCTGCCGATCCCACTGAAAACACTGTTTGAAAACCGGATGAATGCCCTTAAAGATCTGCCGAAAATAACAAATGAATACGTCGATGCTTACCTGAGAGCCATTTGCAATATGATGCTTGATGAAGCCGCTTTCACCCTCGAACACGGACCGGAAAAGCGCAACCATCATGTTTTATCCAGCAAGATCAAAGCCTTTGTCCGTTCCACCAACGGCAAAAACTGTTCCCTTGCCTCTCTGGAACATCTCTGCGGCTTGAGCCGTTATTACATATCCCACTGTTTTCAACAGGATACCGGCACAACGATAGGG
>JAZSGI010000189.1:0-2927 GCA_045532655.1 Victivallaceae bacterium | reverse complement strand
AGAAACGCCGTTTGCTGGTACATAAAAAAGAGATCCGCAAATTTGCCGGTGCTGTTGCCGAAAAAGGTATGACAATAATCCCCCTGTCCATGTACCGCAAAAAAGCCCTTATAAAGGTGGAGATAGCTCTCTGCCGGGGCAAAAATCATGCTGACCGCCGGGAAACTCTCAAAAAGCGTCAGGACGAGATGGATATGCGGCGCATGATGGCACGATGAAATCATTTGCAGCATGGAGGCATTGATTTATGGATGATTGGATAGAAATGACTGCCGATTCCCGGAGTGTGGCAAAAGAGCGGGAAAAAGCCAGAGAACTGCGGAAAAGTTCCTGGTGGAAAGAACAGCTTGCCAAAGGGGTATGTTATTATTGCGGCGGGCATTTTCAGCCTGCTGAACTTACCATGGATCATATCGTTCCTGTTGCCCGTGGCGGTCGTTCCACCAGAGGCAATGTGGTCTGTGCTTGCAAGCCGTGCAATGCTTCCAAACGTTATCTGACTCCTGTGGAACAGATAATGAGGGATTTGGAGCAAAATGATCGCTGAAGTGATCATAGATCTTGCTCTTGACCGGGGCTTTGATTATGCGATTCCGGCTTCGCTTGCCGGTACTATAGGGCTTGGCAGCCGGGTCAAAGTCCCTTTCGGCAAAGGCGAAAGACAGGGGTTTGTGCTTGCGGTCAAAGAAACTGCTGATTTCAAGGGCCGCTTACGGGAAATTATTTCCGCAGATGCCAATTCCACCCGTCTGCCTGCCAATCTGCTTAATCTGGCAGAGTGGATGAGCCGGTATTATTGCTGTGCCGCTGAACATGCTGTACGGACTCTTCTCCCGGCAGCGGTACGTTCCGGCAGAATAAAAGAGAAAGTTGTAGGCAAAGCTGTTGTTTGCGACCGGATCGCAGCCAATGAGTATTTGTCCCGTTTTGCATCTGATGCCCGTGCTGCATTACGGTTGCGGGTGCTGCAGCTGCTGCTGGATTCAGCCGTACCATTGCCCCGCAGCGAAGTTCTGGAACAGGCCGGTGCAGGGCCGTCTGCATTGAAAACTCTTGCAAAAGCCGGAGTGGTGGAACTTATAGAAGAAAAAACTTCACGTTCTCCCTGGAGTGAGGCTTCTGTTGTGCCTACAGTGCCTTTGCCGCCTACACCGGAACAGGAGGCATGCCTGAAAACTGTCAGAGACATGCTTGACGGGAGAGAATCCCGCCGGGTCATGCTTATCCGCGGAGTTACCGGTTCAGGCAAGACCGAGGTATATCTGCAGGCGATAGCCATGGTACTGGAACGGGGCGGAAACGCTATCGTGCTTGTGCCGGAGATATCGCTGACTCCGCAGACGGTGCGCCGTTTCCGTGCCCGTTTCGGGGAAAAGGTGAGTGTATTGCACAGCCGTCTTTCTGATGGTGAACGTTTTGATGAGTGGAACCGGATACGTTCCGGGCAGGTGCAGATAGCGGTCGGAGCAAGATCGGCTCTTTTTGCTCCCTTCCCGGACGTTGCCCTTATCGTTGTTGATGAAGAACACGAAGACAGTTATAAACAATCGGAAACTCCACGTTATCATGCCCGTGATGTGGCGGTAAAACGGGGTGCAATGGAAGGGGCAGTGGTGCTTCTCGGTTCAGCAACACCTTCGCTGGAAAGTTATACAAACAGTATGAACGGCAAATATGTGCTGTGCGAACTTTTGCAGCGTGCTGAATCCCAGCCGCTCCCGGCGGTGAGAGTTGTGGATCTCAGTCTGGAACGGCAGGAGACTGATGAGGGCAAATCCTCTTTCTTTTCGCCGACTCTGATCGATGCTGTAAAAAAACGCCTTGCCGCCGGAGAACAGACGATACTTTTCCTGAACCGCCGCGGATATGCCCGTAAACTTGAATGTGAAGATTGCGGCTATACAGCTTCCTGTCCCGATTGTGCCGTTGCTTATACTTATCACCGTAAGCATAATTTGCTCAGCTGCCGTTACTGCGGAGCCATGTTTCCTGCTCCGGCAGTGTGTCCCCAATGCGGAAATGAGGAGATCAGGTATGTCGGCAGCGGTACCGAACGTATTGAGTCCCAGGCACGTGCCATATTCCCCGAAGCGAGAATATTCAGAATGGATTCAGATACAATGCGTTCCGGAAGGCATACCCACGAAAGTGTTTTGAACCGTTTCCGTTCAGGCGATATCGATATTCTTATCGGGACACAGATGATCGCCAAGGGACTGCATTTCCCCGGAGTTACTCTTGTGGGCGTTCTCAATGCCGATGCCGGGTTGGTTATACCGGATTTCCGGGGCGGTGAAAGGAGTTTCCAGCTGCTTACACAGGTTGCAGGCAGAGCCGGGAGGGGGGATTTGCCGGGGGAAGTGATTTTTCAGAGTTTTGATCCATCTCACCCGGTGATAGAATTTGCGGTCAGGCATGACTTCAAGGGATTTGCCGATTATGAGCTTGAGATCCGCAAAGAACTGGATTATCCGCCCTTCACCCGCATGGCGGCTGTGCACTTTGAATCAGCTGACGGCGAACAGGCTGTTCAGGCGGCAGAAGATCTGTTCGGGATACTTTCCGCCAATGCCGGAAAGGGAGTGACCGTCTCGCCCCCGGAAGCTGGATTCCCGGAACGGTTGGCAGGCAAATTCCGTTACCTTTTGCTGGTTCGTGGCGAAAATCTTGGCAGAGAACGCAAAATCATCAGAGATTACATCCTCAAAACCCCTCATTCGCAGACCCTGCGTATTTCCGCAGATATCGATGTACGCAATCCCAACTGATATGGTTCCACCTTACTCTGCTGTAAATGCCAGTTTTTCGCCGTCAAGCCGGATATGCAGTACCGATGCCCCGGCAAAAGTTCCCTTCAGCAGTTCTTCGGCCAGCGGATCTTCGAGGTAGTGTTCCACTGCTCTGCGCAAAGGTCTTGCACCATATTC
>JAZSGI010000154.1:0-19843 GCA_045532655.1 Victivallaceae bacterium | reverse complement strand
CCCGTTATCGTATCCTGTCGCAGTGACATTACTATAGCCTTTGATGTCGCCAACGGTCATATTATCGGAGGCGTTTTTATCAACTTTCAGCGTTGCGTTGCCGGAAGCCTTGATTTCAAGAGTGCTCTCACTGGCAGTGATAAATTGATTACGCTCTTCGCCCTCTGAAAGCTTCTCGACATCATCTGCCGTAAGACCTGTCCAAGTGGTTTTGGTAAAATCTTTTGCTCCCATATTGCGGCTGATTGAACCGGCGCCGGTATTTGTCAGTGTTACTGTGTTGTAATCACTGATGCCGCCAGCGATCAGACTGTCGACTGCTGTCAGATTACCGGAGGCGTTCTCTACACAATTAACTTCCTGAACGAAGGTGATTTTATCTTTTTGAGTAGAATAATTCTCCCGGAGAATGTCGCTGTAATTTGCTCCACGCTTGATATCGCTGCCGACATATGCTTCTTTCAATGAAACATTGGTATAACCGGAAACTACGTCATTAACATCTGCAGCGGTAATTTTAACTGAACCAACTGAACTTTCTGTAGTGGTATGAGTATCGTTGCCGGAGTAAGGGGCGGATATTTTGCGTGTCGTACTCTTTTCATCTTTAAAAGAACCGGCATTGGCATGGGATGCAATGATGCTATGGACACTGGAACCGCTTTCGACAGTCACGTTGCTGTAGCCTGAAATCGGTCCGACTTCGGAACTTTTGCTGACAGTTGCAGAACCGATTGCCTTGAGTTCAGTGATTATTTTTCCTGTGCCGTCAGCTTTTTTCTGTTTTTTGACAGAAAATTCACCGCCGATGATTTCTCCGGTGGAGGCGTTGATGATTTTGACATCTTTGAAAAGTTTTAACGCAGTCTCGGCTATATCTGCTACTGTGGCTTTTTCGCCGTTTATTGTTAAAGATGCCACAGACTTGTATGCGTCTTCGTTTTCAGTGCCGCCGAGAACTGTAAGGTTATCGGTTGCCACTTCGATAATCCCGCCTTCTCTGAGCTTGACGGTGGCATTCTTATCAAGCATAACGATCGTTGTTCCTGGAGAAACAGCCAATAAAGCATCTTCCAGTTTGCTGAAGGCAGTTTTACCATATTCAAGAGGAGTGTTGTCAGGTGCCAGATTATTGGCACCCTCCTTGAAACTTGATTTTACATATACACCAATAAGAACAACAGCCATAATTTCACCCTAATTATTTTCTATAATATCATAATCCTTAAATACAAAAACAACCTAATCGACTAACTTTAGCACTATTTAACCTGTTTGTCAATATTGTGAAGCAAAATTTTCAGGAAAATTTTTTGTATGAATTTTGATGATCACCGTGTTCCATTTATCATTAAGCGGAGTACGGGAGAGCAAGCCATAGACATCTCCCGGATTGATCGAGCGAGTCAGATTAAGATCGATCTCTTCATTGTTGACAAACTTGCTGACAACATCATCAGCCAGTTCCGCAGCGATTTTTTCACACTCTTTTGTCCAGTCGATTTGATTTTCCATAAATACACCTCCGGTGAGTTAAATTTTTGAAATAATAACAACATTTCCTTCAAAGTTAAGCAACTCACCTTATTTTGCTGATTTAGCATTGGGAAAAAATAAATATTTCGTATAGCTTGCTTGATTTTTATCTTAAGCTGCTCATCTTTTGATGAAGCTGGACGAAGGTTGTAAGAAGTGCTATCTGTTCCGTTTTGGCAACTTTTAGAGGCTTCCAAAATACTTGATCCGACCTCATCTATTCCAATCGTTTGGCCTAAAATATTTCCTACAGCGGTTGTTGTAAAAGTAAGAACTTGTTTGGCTATAGCCTTAAATTTTCCATTTTTATCTTGAACTGCGACTCCCATCTGTTCGAGAATACTGTATAAAATTTCAACAACAGCCTGCTCGGGAGTGCAAAACATCAAGTAATGCCAAGTATTGACTCCAATCGAATAGTAAGGAACATTACCTTGTGTCAAATTTGTTTTTAAATAATATCATAAAAGACATTGGTATTCCCCCCTCCCGGGAGGGGGTGCGTTTAATTTTACAATCGTCAATATAAGCAAAAATAAAAAAAAATTTATTTATGCACTTGAATAAATCGTCTATCTGTGATATATTACATGGTAGAACTTTTATAAGGATCAATCAATACAGGTATTTTGTGTAATAATCGTTAACCAGCATTTCAACGACCGGAGGGAAGTGGGTAGGTATTTTGCATCACCCGCTTCTTTTATTTTTGTCGGAGGGGATGAGAGGACCCTCCGGGAAATACCGGCGGAATGCACAACATCGAAAGAGGTGAAGCCATGGCGAATGAATTTCTCTCCATTTTTGAATACATCGAACAGGAACGCGGAATCAACAGGGAAAGCGTTATCAAAGCTGTTGAAGCTGCTATTCTCTCTGCTTCACAGAAAAGTATTCACCCTGCAAGCCGGTTGAAGGTCAAAATCAACCCCGCTTCTGGTAAAGTTCAGGCATGGGCAGAACTCGAAGTCGTTGAAGCTGCTCCAAATTCTGATCAGATACTTCTGCAGCAGGCTGTTACCAGATTCCCAAATGCTGCTGTCGGAGATGTCATCGATTGGGAGGTCACCCCAAGCAACTTCGGACGTATTGCTGCACAGGCTGCCAAACAGGCAATCATACAGCAGCTCAGAAAAGCAGAAAAAGAAACCGCAAGAGCGGAATTCAATGACAGAGTCAATCATATTATCAATGGCACGGTGCGCCGTTTTGATGCCGGAAATATTATTATAGATTTTCAGCGGGCAGAAGGTATTCTGCCGGTCAAGGAAAAAATACCCGGCGAACAGTATGTTTCTGGTGACCGTATCAATGCACTGCTGTTGAAAATCGATGTGACTGGCGCTGGTCCCAGTCTGGTGGTATCCCGTACTCATCCGGATTTCATCAAACGGCTCTTTGAAAGAGAAGTTTCTGAAATTCACGACGGTGTCGTGGAGATCGTCAGTGTTGCACGGGAAGCCGGAAGCCGCACCAAGATCGCCGTCAAATCAAATGACCCGAGAGTCGATCCTGTCGGCGCATGTGTCGGGGTGAGAGGAGCCAGGGTACGCAATATCACCAATGAACTCAACGGCGAACGCATTGATATTGTACCATGGGATGCAAATATTTGCAAATTTGCCGCCAATGCGCTCTCTCCGGCAGAGGTCCTTTCCGTGGAAATCAATGAAAACGGACACGAATTGCAGGTGACTGTGGCCAATGAACAGTCCAAACTGGCATTTGGCAAAAAGGCTCAGAATGTGCGCCTTTCAGCCAAACTCGTCGGATGGACGATCAATATCCGTCAGGCCGAGGCTCCAAAACAGGAAACCATGGCAGAAAAAATTTCAAAAGCTGCCGCTTCGCTGGCTGGAGCTACCGGAATGAATGAAAAAACATGCCGAATTCTGGTGAAAAACGGGTACGTTACCGTCGATGGCCTCAAAGAAGCAGGTCTGGAACAGATTCTGGAAATCGAAGGTATTGATGCTGATGCCGTCCGCAAAGCCTTTGCAGCCCTTGTTACTGCTGAGTAATACGATGGGGGGAAAGGAGATAAGAAATTTATGAGTAAAGTTATTAAAGTCAGAGATATATCGGCACGCCACAAACTTGCACCGTCGGATATTATCGGCGAACTTATTTCAATGGGTGTCGACGCCATGGATGTGGATTCAGAGGTTCCGGAAAACAGAGTGGAACAACTTGAAGCACGCCTTAAAGCTCTCCGGGCCCGCAGGGAAACAGATCCAGCTGCCAAAGCAAAAGGCAAAGATAAAAACGGTAAAGGCAAAGATAAAAATCAGAAAAACAAACCCCAGCAGGAACAGGCTTCTGCTCCTGCTGCTTCGGCAGTCGATGCCAACGGCGAACTGCATATCAAGACCCCTATCGTGGTCAAAAATCTTGCCGAAGCCGTCGGTAAACGTCCCAATGAGGTCATTGCGGATCTTATGAAACTGGGCGAATTGGTCAGTATAAATCAATCTGTTCCGGAAGAAACCGCAAAGAAACTCTGTGCCGGATGGGGTATAACTCTTGTGGCTGAACACAGAGAAAAACCAGCTGTACCAGTTGCCGCCAAACCTGTTATAAAAGAAGAACCGGAAAAACTTGTCCCCCGTCCCCCTGTGGCAACATTCATGGGACACGTTGACCATGGTAAAACTTCTTTGCAGGATTATATCAGGCATACCAGTGTCGTTACCGGTGAAGCAGGGCGTATCACACAGCATATCGGTGCATCCACAATTATGCACAACGGCGAACAGATCACTTTTATCGACACTCCCGGACATGCGGCGTTTACGCAAATGCGTGCCAGAGGAGCAAATGTTACTGACGTCGTTGTGCTGGTTGTAGCGGCAGATGACGGATTCATGCCGCAAACTGTCGAGGCTTTGCACCACGCCCAGGCGGCAAAGGTGCCGATCATAGTTGCCATCAACAAGATCGACCTGCCGACTGCCGACTGCGACAGGGTTCTGCTCCAGATGCAGCAGAACAATCTCACCAGTGAAGACTGGGGCGGTGATATCGGTACAGTGCGGGTCTCTGCAAAAACAGGTGCCGGTATGGATGATCTCCTCGACCGTATCCTGCTTGAAAGCGAAATGCTTGAATTGAAGGCAAATCCCAAACGCTCTGCACAGGGTGTCGTTATTGAGGCACAGTTGGAACAGGGGCTCGGGGCAACGACCAATATCCTTGTCCAGAACGGTACTCTTAAAATCGGCGATTCCGTCCTTTGCGGTGAATATTACGGCAGGGTGAAAAACCTGATCGATGACAAAGGTAAACGGGTCAAATCTGCCGGGCCATCCACCCCTGTAAAACTTGTCGGGCTCTCCGGAGTTCCGGAAGCAGGGTGCGCCTTTGAGGTTTGCGCCAATGAAAGAGAAGCCCGTCAGCGTGCCGAGGAACGTGCCGCTGCCAACAGAGATGACAAACTTGCCAACCAGAGTATTTCCAGTCTGGACGATCTTTTCAACAAGATCGATTCCCAGTCCCAGAACAAGATGTCGGTCGTTATCAAATCCGATGTCCGCGGTTCCGGTGAAGCCATTGAACAGTCACTGGCAGAACTGCCCGATGACAAGATAAAGGTGGAAGTCGTAATGAATTCTGTGGGAGCAATCACAGAAAACGACGTTATGCTTGCGGCTGCATCAGGGGCAATGATCGTGGGATTCCACGTGCGGGTCAATCCCGGTGTGAACGAGATCGCCAAAAAGAACGGTGTTGAAATCCGCCTTTACAGCATCATTTATGAATTGCTGGAGGATATCACAGATGCCCTGACCGGACGTCTTGATCCGGAAAAACGCGAAAAAGAACTGGGCAAAGCCAAGATCCTGCAGATATTTGAACTTTCAAAGGGTCCGAAAGTTTGCGGCTGTATTGTTGAAGCCGGTTCTGTCAAGGTGGGGGCAAAGGCTCGTGTTTACCGCAAAAAAGAACTTATATACAATGGTTCTGTGGCAAGTCTGCGCCGATTCCAGGATGACGTCAAAGAGGTGAAGGCCGGGCTTGAATGTGGTATACGGCTTGACAACTTCAATGACTTCCTCCCCGAAGACATGATTGATATTTACGAAATCGAACTGCGTAAAGCGAGCTTGTAATATGTCTGAACGTGTTGACCGTCTGCTCCGGGTAAATGAGCTTATGAAAAGAGAACTGGGCCTGCTGATCCAGCGGGACAGTATCGCTCCCGACGGGATGCTTCTTTCGGTAACTGCCGTAAAAACATCTTCTGATTTGCGTAACGCCACTGTACTTCTCAGTATTTTCGGCGGCAGCAGGGTCCCCAACAGGGTACGGGATGCTGTGGACAGGGAATTGGCTGAACGCCGCAAAGACTGGCAGCGGCATCTGGCAAAAACGCTGGGCTTCAAACATACTCCTGTCCTCTGTTTCCGTTATGATTCCAGACTCGGTGACGGGGACAGAGTGATCGGTATTCTGAACGGCCTTGAAGCATCAGGTGAATATGCACCGGACGGGGAGAACGATGCCGGATCAGTACAGTGAACTGTTGGCGGGAGCTTCCCGGGTTCTGATAATTGTACACCGCAAACCTGATGGCGATGCCGTCGGGTCGGCTTTTGCCATGGCAGATGTGCTGCGATATTCCGGCAAAGAAGCAACAGTGCTTATGCCGGAAGGTTTTCCGCAAAAATATGCCCCGCTGGTGCATGATGGGTTTGTGGCCGAAATATCCCGGCAGGAGGCTCTGGAACATGATCTTATGCTGGTGATCGATTGTGCAACACCGTCTTTGGCAGGATGCGGTGCGGCAGATATAGATGACTTGTGCAGTTCAATGCCCTCGCTGGTACTGGATCACCATCCCGGCAACAATTTTACAAGTGCCGGGTGTAAGGCCGTTGAGCCGGCTTGTGCGGCGGCAGCACTCCTGTGTTTTGAAATATGCCGTGAAATGAATTGGCACATAACTCCGGAAGCGGCAACGCTGTTTCTGCTGGGGCTTTCCACAGATACAGGGGGATTCCGTTTTTCCAACAGCGACAGCCGGGCTTTCCGGGCCGCCGGTGAACTGCTGCAGCTTGGGGCTGACTTGAATGCAGTAAATACCAATGCTTATTTTTCCAAGCCGCTGAATCAGCAGCAGCTGGAAGCTGATCTGGTACTGAATCATTTGCAATTCCGCTGCGGCGGGGCACTTGCTGTCGGTACGGTCACGGAGGAAATGCTCAGGAAGTATTCATTTGATATGCGTGACGGCGAGGGCGTAATTGAACGTATCAGGGAATTGCAGGGCGTGAAAGCCGCAATTCTGATCTCACCCCGCGGAACCGGACTCAAGATCTCTTCCCGCACACAGCCCGGAACTGTTTCGGCGGCGGATATTCTTAAAGAATTTGGCGGCGGCGGTCACAAATATGCCGCAGGATTGCAGATAAATGAAAATATTGAACAAACGGCGGAAAAGGTTCTCTGCCGCTTTGAAGAGGAGTTGAATAAATTGTGAGATACAGACCCGATAAACACCGTCTTCCTGTCTTTACCGGCGAGGGGATCCTGCTGGTGGACAAGCCGTTGACATGGACAAGTTTTGATGTTGTAAACATGGTTCGTGCACGTTTCAATATACCGAAAGTCGGTCATTGCGGTACTCTTGACCCGGCAGCCACAGGGTTGCTGGTACTGGTACTCGGCAGATTTACACGCCTTGCGGAACATTTTTCCGGCGAAAACAAAAGCTATGACGCTGTGATACGCCTGGGCGCAGAAACTCCCAGTATGGATACCGAAACGGAGATTTGCAGCGAAAAGGATTGTTCCATGGTTACTGCCTCTGTGCTGGAGGCAACTCTGAATAAGTTCAGAGGGGATATTATGCAGATCCCGCCTATGGTCTCTGCAGTCAAAGTCGGAGGCAAAAAACTCTATGAACTGGCCCGGCAGGGAAAGGAAATAGAACGGGAACCGAGGCCTATCACCATCCACAGCCTTACTGTAAACAGATTTGAACTGCCGGAAGTGGATATAAGTGTGGAATGTTCCAAAGGTACATACATACGTTCCCTTGCCAGCGATATCGGCAAAGATCTCGGTTGCGGGGCAATGCTCAATGCTCTGCGCCGGACAAAATCAGGCAAGTTTGAAATTGCACACGCTGTAAGTGTTGATACCATAAAAACATGGGAACAGGCAGATCTGGCACTGCATCTGCGGCAGTTTATGTTTGATCACGCAAAAAATATTATGGGCAAAGATCTTTGAGGTCACAGAAAAGGAGCGGTCATTATGGCTGAAAATACTGTACTGGACGAAGCCGCAATATTCAATGGCGGTGAATTTCTCATTACTCCTGCAAAGGACGAGATCGATATGGGGATGGTGATCGCCGGACACAGATTTGCTGTTTTTTGCGATGATGTTTTTATCTCCGAAGCAACGGTATCTCTTGAAGGGGGCGAAAAGCTGGAATGGACATCCGGCAAATACCGCATCAGTGACCTTTTCAACCGTTATGCTTTTCTGGGAGTGGAAGAGATATTCCCCACGCTTACTGCAGAATCCCAGGAGAATTACAAAGTACTTGCCGGTAAAAAGACCTCTCCTGATACCAGAGTTTCCGTCTCGGCTCTTGAATGTAAAGAGCTTTTCAGTAAAAACGGATTTGAAGAAGATGATGCTCTGCTGGTCAGGATCGTTGATTTCTGCAAAGGTATCTTTGTCTGCAGAACAGTTTCCGCTTCAGAACGCAAGGCTTCAGCACAGAAAGAGTGGTGTGCCGGATTTACTGCCGCATTGAAGAAAGTCATTGAAGAACACGGTGATTCACTAACCATACCACAGCAGCTGCGCCGTGTCTTTGCAATCAACAGGGAACTGCTCAATTCTCCCGGAGCTTCACTGGATGAATTTTATATGCAGGACAATGATTTTACTATCGCCATGGAGCAGGGACAGAGTTTTCTGGCTTTGCGGCCCGATCTGCCGGATGAGATCACAGGGACAGATGATCCTGCACACGTTCACCACCACGACGGCGAATGTGACTGCGGCGGGGATGATGAGGAGGACAACGGTGCGGTACATATTCCACCCGGGTTCGGGATCTCCCGCGGCGAAACAGCTTCACTTGGTGCAATACTCAAAGATTTGAAACTTCCGGTGACAATCCCGGTCATTGACGGATTTATGCTGGATCAGCTTTTCGGCAGAGAATATGATTTTGAATCCTTTTATTCACGGGCGTTCCCCGAAACTCCTGACTTTGCCGACGAAGCCCAGGAAGTGGTTTTCCTTAATGAACTGGAGGAACGCTTTGAACATTTTGTCAACCGTTACGATCATGCCGGTGATGAGATAAGAGGACAGCTGCGCAACCGGGTGATGATGCTGGTGGAAACACGGTTGGAAACCTTTAATTCCTTTATTTCCAACGGCGGAGATCCGGAAAAACTGCCGGAAAAAACAAAAGCTCTGCTGGCTGATTCAGAAGCATGTTTTGACCGTATTCTTGACATGCTCAATTCTCCCGGTTACACCCCAGCCCCATCCGAGGCCGAGGCTATGGCAGAAAGTATAGAAAACGCAGCAGAACTGGAAGCCGCCGCTTTGGAGGAACTGTAAAAGCCGCTCCACGCAGGAAACGCTTTCTGTTCACTTCTCCCCGGAAAAGCTCTCTGCTGCCGCCCCTGTTTCTGTCTGTACCGTCAGATATCCAGTAACGGTTTTGCCGCTTCAAGCCATGCTTTGGCAAGGAGGTGGTGTCCGGCGGCGCAGGGGTGCAGCCTGTCAGCCATCCAGTGACCGTGAGGAGCACGCTGCAGAGCGTTGTCAAAGATACTCTGTACAGGGATAAACGCAGCCTTATAATCCGCGGCAATATTTTTTATGATACTGCGTCGGCGGGCCACTTCATCCATCCAGAGATTATCCTCTTCATCAAATGGCAGAATAAAAGGCTCCATGATAATGAACTTCACTTCTGGCAGTTCAGAGACCGTCCAGTCGAGCATCATACGGTAGATTTTGTCAAAACGCTCAGCCTCCACACCGTTTTTGTGTGATATTTCGTGACCTACATCGTTGATGCCGATAAAAATGCTTATGATATCCGGTTCAAGATTCAGGGCATCCATCTTCCAGCGGGCGTAAAGATCAACAATACGGTTGCCGGAAATACCCCTGTTGTACACTTTGAAATCTTTTTCCGGATATTCCCCCTGCAGAAAACTTGCGATCAATCCCGGATACCCCGGTCCCATATTGTATTCAACGGGATACCCTGCCCCTCCGCATGTAAGGCGTCCGCAATCAGTTATGGAATCTCCCTGAAAAAGAATCGTTTTCATTATATAAATCTCCTGTAAAATTCGACGGGGGATAATATAGCATTGCAAAACAGAAAAATCAAGCCGGGGGAACAGTATATTCTACTCCCTTGTCTGCGGCTTGATATCCTTGACGGTCAGGTGATCGATCCGGTAAATTCCAATGCGATGACTCCGCAGCCGTACGGCGGTATACGCAATGAAAAACGTGTATGATCGTAACCTTTTTCACGGTAAATCGGACGTCCGCGAAAACCATTCAATATTTCTGCTGCCGAAAAATCGCATTGAGGCACAAAACTCCCCATCTTGCTTCAGAATATGAAATATATAAAATTTTCACCGGGAACGGACAGCATTTTTATTATTGAGGCGGCAAAAAATATGATCATCAGGCAGATCCAGAAAGAATTGCCTCTCCGGGCAGCGGATGCCGCTGTCGTTCTTGTACAAACTGCAATAAATATCCCTGAAGCCATCACCACCAGATTTTTATATGACAATATATTATTCAACACCAGACCATCTGCTGCAATACCGCCTCTCAACCTTGTCATTGTTCCGAGGTATTCCAGGGCAGCTGACGGTGTCCCGGTACGGAAAAATACAAAACTCACCAGCACTACACTTATCATCCACAACCATCCGGTTATTGCCGGAAGTTTCAAGCCGGGAAACAGGTATCTTTTCATACGTTCCAAAACCATTGCCGCCCCATGCAACAGACCGAATATTATAAAGTTCCACCCCGCTCCATGCCATATACCGCTTAAAAGCATTACTGTTAAAATATTGCATGAGGTGCGGAAAATACCTTTTTTATTACCACCCATAGGTATATATATATAATCCCTGAACCATTTCGACAGGGTTATGTGCCAGCGGTGCCAGAATTCCCTTATGGAACAACTCCTTAAAGGTGAACGGAAATTTTGCGGCAGTATGAACCCGGTCATCATCGCTGTACCGATACCCATATCGCAGTAGCCGGAAAAATCAAAATATATCTGTAAAGTGTACGCTGTTATGCCCAGCCATGAGGCAAATGTGCCGGGTGAGGAGGCATAAAAAACTTCATCGGCAATCATACCCAGTTCATCTGCAAGCAGTATCTTTTTGGCAAAACCAGCCATGAAAAGCAATGACCCGCGGGAAAATTTCTCCGGCAGATATTTGCGTCCGCTTATCTGCGGTGCCAGTGAATGCCATCTGACCACGGGCCCTGCCGCCAGCTGGGTAAACATGGATGTTCCGGTAAGAAAAGAAAAATATCCGGTATAATTGTATTGCATGTTTCTGCCGGAATAAACATCAAAGGTGTAGGAAAGTGCCTGGAAGGTATAAAAACTTATACCGAGGGGAAAAACAAATTCTCCCATCCATTCCGGTAAAGAATCTGTTTCGCCGCCAACTGCAAGGATCTTACATGAAATCAGCGTAAATATTGATATTGCTGAAGCCGCTGCAACTGCACTTTTACGGTATTTGCCCCCTTCTGCCATATACTTCCCGGCAAACCAGCAAACAAAGGTTATCCCCGGAAGCAGAGGCAGGAGTTTCCACTCGTACCATCCATAAAAAACAAGGCTGCCGGCAAGAAGCCAGTAATTACGCAGCCGGTTGCATGAACCTGCGGGAAGAAGAAAATAAATTCCGAGAAACAGCGGCAGAAAAAAGAATAAAAAGCTCTGTGTACTGAAAACCATATCCTCTTCAAAGCCTGCTGTCTGTTATTTCCCTCGGCAGTTTACCTTTTATGTCAAATACGGTTGATGAAGAATGTAAATACTTTCTTATATCCAGATCTGCAAATTCTTTATGGGCAACAGCCATTATCACGGCATCGTATTTATCAAGCAGTTTTTCTGTGCCTGAAACACAATCAAGACCGTATTCCCCTCTGACTTCATCCGGGTCGGCATGGGGATCAAATACTGTTACATTACAGCCGTATTCCTCAAGTGTATGCGCCACATCGGCTGAACGGGAATTCCGGATGTCGCGGCAATCCTCCTTGAATGTTATACCAAGCTGCAGAACTTTGCTGTTTTTGATTTTAACATCCTTGCTTATCATTATTTTCAGGACTTCTCCGGCAACAAATCTGCCCATACCGTCATTTATACGCCTTCCGGCAAGGATCACTTCGGGTATGTAGCCCATACTTTGGGCCTTGTGTGTCAGATAATAGGGATCAACACCTATACAATGACCGCCGACAAGTCCGGGACGAAAGGGAAGAAAGTTCCATTTAGTACCGGCGGCATCAAGAACGTCATTGGTATCTATGCCGAGAAGTCTGCAAATTTTGGCAAGCTCATTGACAAATGCTATATTCAGATCACGCTGGGTGTTTTCGATAACTTTGGCTGCCTCGGCAGTTTTGATGGATGGAGCTTTGTGGGTACTTACATTGAGTATGGATGAGTAAAGCATATCCACGGCATCGGCGGTATCGGGTGTTGAACCGGAGGTTATCTTCCGGATATCAGGTAATCTGTGGGATCTGTCGCCGGGATTTATACGTTCAGGACTGTAACCGCAAAAGAAGTCAGTATTGTACTTCATGCCGGAAACCTCTTCCAGTACCGGTACACATTCCTCCTCGGTACACCCCGGATAAACGGTACTTTCGTAAATGACAACAGAACCTTTTTTCATCACAGAAGCAACTGTCCGTGAAGCCGAATAAAGCGGAGAAAGATCCGGACGGAGAAACTTGTCTACAGGTGTCGGAACTGTTATTATATAAAAATCACACCCGGTAATTTCATCCTTATTGCAGGTAAAATAGAGATGTTCTGCCGCAGCAAACTCTTCCGCAGTGACTTCACCGGTACTGTCTGTACCTCTCTTAAGTTCCTTTATACGTTCCTCTTTAAGGTCAAAACCTGTTGTTCTGTACTTTGCGCCGAATGCCGCCGCAAGGGGCATACCCACATAACCGAGTCCGATAACTGCTATACTTATGTTCCCTGTACTGACAAGTTCCTTCAGCATCATTACCTCCTTTTGCCGAAGAAACGCAGAAGCATGAGAAAGAGATTGACAAAATCAAGGTAAAGGTTGAGGGCGCCGATTATGGCAATTTTGCTTGCAGTTGCCCTTTCCACGCTGCCATCTTCAATACTCATGGCAATACCTTTGAGTTTATTGGTATCGTATGCCACAAGACCGGTGAAAATAGCAACTCCGAGGTAGGAAATCACCCAGTAAAGGGTTTCATTTGCCCAGAATATGTTGATGATCGTGGCTATAACGATACCCCAGAGACCCATCATCATTATATTGCCGAAAGATGTAAGATCAGCTTTGGTGAAGTAACCGTAAAGACTCATGGCGGCAAATGTCCCTGCGGTTATGCCGAAGGTCACAGCAATGCTTGTCCCGGTATAAACAAAAACTATCGGTGCAATGGTTACACCGCTTACGATGGAGTATATCAGGAAAAGCACTCCTGCAACTGCAGGTGATATTCGGTTGATACCCCAGCTGATAGCCATGACAAGTACGATTTCAACGATCAGTGCTGCAATAAAAAGCCCATGCAGTGATTCAAAATTTTCCTCTGTCACATTTGCCGCCACAACTGCTGCGGTAACTGCTGCTGCCGCAGTGGTAAGACCCAGACCGGCTGCCATCCAGCCGTAGACTTTTGTAATAAAAGATCTGTAAAAACCAACCCCTGCAGTTTCCTTCTGCAGAGTACCGCCCATTGTTCTGTATTCGTTGTTCATTTTTTCCTCTTTTGAAATTGCCTCTTTTTATTTTAATTTTTCCGGTCATGGAGTAATATGTACCCATTTGGTACAGTTGTCAAATCAAAGTTGCCTCAAAGATACGGATTATTGTATCTTTCGTCACCGATGGTCGTTGCCGGACCGTGACCGGGCAGGCAGAGTACTGAATCGTCAAGTTTCATAAGTTCCCGGTGTATCGAATCAATAAGGGTTTTGTGATTGCCGCCGGCAAGATCGCTTCTGCCCACAGATTCGGCAAAGAGGGTATCGCCGGTAAACACAATATTATCACCGGCAAAATAATAGCATACTCCGCCGGGTGTATGGCCGGGTGTCGGCAATACCTGAAAATCATCCCACGGTGTGAATACAGGTTCCGGAAGACCTTCGGCAAGGGGATACCACGGCGGAATGGCGTTTTCTTTGCTTGCATATACAACATATTCATTTTCATGCATATATAATGATTCAACATTCAATTTATCCATAAGGACCGGTATTGCTGAAATATGATCGATATGGGCGTGTGTCAGCAAAATACGCACCTTATCAAATTCAAAATCCCCGGCAGCGGCACAAATCAGCTCTGCATCTGCACCGGGATCGATTATATATAACATATTTCCACAGGAAACAATATAACAATTTGTTTCAAATGTCCCGACTGAAACACACTTATATTTCATAGTTCTTTTCTCCTTTAATTTAAATCTAATGTAAATTTACACCATAATCACGAATTTTCAATAGCTGGAATTTGAAAAATTTAAAAAGTGTGTTATATTATCAGACCTGCCTTGAACAAAATTTTTGAGAGAAATTGCCGATGTCCGAAAATTCAACCGTTATAACCAGAGAAGTAACCGTGGTAAACCGTCTCGGTCTCCATGCCAGACCGGCTGCCATGATTGCCCGTGCTGTTTCTGAATACAGTGCGGATGTCCGGTTTGTGCGGGAAAATGGCGAAAAGGTTATGGCATCAAGTGCTCTTTCCATACTCATGATGGCGGCAGGTACAGGTACAAAACTTGTTATTGAAGCAGAAGGTGACGGTGCAGAGGAGATTGTTGACCGCCTTTCTGAAGATTTTGCATCAGGATTCGGGGAAACAGAATAACACCGGCGCATATAAGCCTAAACAAGGAGCGTTTTGATGCAGGAAGAAGTCTTTTCCGCTATTGGAGTATCTCCCGGTATAGCCTTGGGCAGAATACGTATTCTCGTTACGGCAGAGCACGCATATATCCCTGAAAACCGTGTTATCAGTAAAGACCAGGTGGAACACGAACTCGTGCGCCTGAAAGATGCTCTCGGAAAAACCCATTCCGAACTTGACCAGCTGCAAAAGGAACTTGCAGAAAAGCTGAATACTTCCGAAGCTAATATCTTTGATGCACATATCCTTATGCTTGAAGATCCGGCTATGGTGAAAGAGGTGGAACAGTATATCGGTTCCAAACTTATTGCCGCTGAATGTGCATATGCAAAAGTTATGGAACGCTATATCAATACTCTGGCTGCGATCGATGACCCGTATATCAAAGAAAGAGCCGTGGATATAAGGGATGTGGGCAGCCGTGTGCTTATGCATCTGCAGGCTTCAGGAACAAATACTCCGGAAACATTATCCGGCGAACCTGCCATTGTCCTTGCCCGTGACCTTACACCGTCAGATACTGCACGGCTCGGAAGAAAAGATGTTCTTGCTTTTGTTACAGAAACCGGCAGCCGTACATCCCACTCTGCAGTTCTTGCCCGTTCCATGCAGATACCGGCACTTGTGGGGATACCGGCCGGAATTTTTGAAAAAGTTTCCGACGGCGATATTGTGATAGTTGACGGCGGTACGGGAAGATTGATCGTCAATCCGTCAAAGGAAAGCTATGAACTGTTTCTCGCCAAGTTTGAGGAGGAGAAAAGGATCCTTGAACAGTTGGAGAATTCTACAAGACTGCGGCCGGAAACAACAGATGGTTTTTCTGTACAGCTTTCTGCCAATATGGAAGATACAGAAGACCTGGAACAGATAAAAAGATATGCTGCATGTGGTATAGGACTCTTCCGTACCGAGTTCCTTTTTATGAACCGTTCAACACCTCCGGATGAAGAAACCCAGCTGGAAGTATACCGCAAACTCCTTACAGCTTGCGGTGATGACCCCGTCGTTATCAGGACACTGGATGTGGGCGGGGACAAAATGGCAGACTCGATACAAAGTGTGACAGAAACAAATCCGGCTTTGGGTCTGAGAGGTGTGCGTCTGGGACTTTTTGACCGTCCGGATATTCTCCGCAGCCAGATCAGGGCTTTGCTGCGGGCGGCACAATTCGGCAATCTGCATGTGATGATACCGATGATCTCGGATATTTCAGAGATAAAAGCGGTGAAAAAAATGATCGCTGAAGAAGTTTCTGCATTAAAGGCGGCAAAAATAAAATGTGCAGACAGACTCTTTCTCGGTGCAATGATCGAAACTCCTGCCGCAGCACTCTGTTGCGATACTATTGCCTGTGAAGTTGATTTTTTATCCATAGGCAGTAATGATATGGTGCAGTACGTCATGTGTGTTGACCGGACAAATGAAAAAGTTGCACATATGTACAACCCGGCACATCCTGCTGTATTGAGAATACTGAAGACATGTATTGAAACTGCAAGGGAACACCGTATAGGAATATGTCTTTGCGGGGAAATAGCCGGTGATCCAAGATTTACAGCTTTGCTTATAGGGCTGGGGCTGCGTGAATTGAGTATGGCAACAGGATGTATAAACATGGTAAGACATGTGACACGCAAACTGTCTGTGAACAAAGCGGAAATGCTGGCTTATGAGCTGCTTGCAGGTGATTCAGCAGAGGAAAATATGAAAAAGTGCGAAGATTTCCTCCGCAATACAGCTCCTGAAATATATTCACTTGTAACAGGCAACCTGTAATATCATGGCAAAGATCAGACATAAAAAAAGAGTTTGGTACAAAGGTGCGTGGCTGATCATACTGCCGGCAGTGATTTTGTTGTCGGCGATCGTATTTTTATGGAGCAGAGATCTTTCTTCAAAACTTATAGGTGACTTTATCTATCCTTTTTCTGCGATACCGGCGGATACGATGCGGCGGGTAAGGGAAGAAGGACTGAGTGTCAGGACACCGGTGGAACTTGCTGCTGCGGTGGAAGTACTGCGCAGGGATAACCTGCTGCTGGCGGCAAAGGCAAAGAATACAGCAGCTTTGGAGGAGGAAATCGCTGTACTCCGCAGTATGTGCGGATTGTCACAGGCAGAAGGAGTTTCCTTCGCAATAAGCGAAGTCATCCGCAGGGACCCGGTGAACTGGTATGAAAGTTTTGCCATAAACAAGGGAAGTGATGACGGTGTTGAAGCCGGTGCAGGTGTATTTACAATAGCTGTTATAAATGGTGAACCTGTATCGGTATTTGCCGGAATTGTATCAGAAGTTTCACGTCACCAGTCTGTTGTACGTACAATAATGAACAGCAGCATGCGTTTTTCGGTACGTCTGCCGGAAGCAAATGCTGTTGGTTTCATCAATGCTGACGGGCAGGCAGGAAGTATAAATTTTCTGCCGGGAGACCGTTCTTACAGAATAGGTGAGGAGATCGTTACTACAGGATTTGAAAAGGCTGTCCCGCCGGGAGTGATGGTGGGATATCTTGAGAGCCTTGAAAGTCACAACAAAGTATACGGCAACAGTATGGTGCGTTCCGGCAAGGTGAAGATCGCTGCAGATCTTAATACCATGCGTTATGTTGCAGTGGCAATAAGCGGAAATGATAAAAGATCTGATCAGGTCGAACAGAGTGGAACTACGGCAGAATGACAATACTTTTCGGAGCAGTATCTGTTTTTACGGCCTTTATTTTTTCTGTATGGCTTGGTGATACAGGCATATATCTGCCGCTGAGTGTATGGACGGTATTTGCGTTCGGTAATTACTGCAAAGTGAAAAATGCAATTTTCCCGGCATTGCTGGCGGCAACATTTTCCGGATTGACCTATGACAGGGGAATTGCCGGATTTATGGAATTGTTTGTGCCGTTTCTTTTCTGGGGAATAATGATTTCTGCCGGTAAAAAGTATGTTTTCGGTACTGTGGCATCGTGGTTTCCCGGGATGTGTACAGGATCGACGGCAGCGTTTGTTCTCTATTTTACAAGGATGATTTCCGGAGGGTGGAAAGATGGAGAGGAATGGCTCAGTTTTGCCGCAAATGTACTTTTCTGCGGTATTGCAGGGGTGTTTATTATGCCGGTGATAATGTGGCTTATCTCCTTTTTGGCACGCAAACTCGGTATCGATATACAAAAAACGGAGATCAGAAGATGAGCCGTGTAAAAAAATCTTTCCCGGGGTTGCGCCTCCTTATTATTTCTGCAATAGTATTTTGCGGACTGTCTGTACTGCTTTTCAAATTATATTATGAACAGATCTATACTGTTGACAAGCACAGCGACAAAGTACGGCGACAAACCGTGCGCCGTATACGCATACCGGCAGAAAGAGGTATGATACTGACTTCAGACCTTGAAGTGCTGGCAGCAAATATACCGCAATATGATATAGTTTTTTATATGGAAGAGATCAGAAGCGGGGCACCGAGAGGAAAAATGGCAGACAGTGCCGTAGCAGCGGCAGAAAGGATCGCCAATGCGATCGGTGTAAAATCTGAAGTCACAAAAGAGAAGATCATCAGACATTCCAACATAACCCCGGGTCTTCCATTTACAGCGTTTCACGATCTCAGCACTGAACAGCTTGCAAAATTTTACCAGATGCTCCCGGCAATAAACGGTACAGGTGTTGAAATATCATCTGTAAGGTATTATCCACAGAAGAATTTTGCCGCACAATTACTGGGATTTGTCCGCAATGTGGAACCGCTCTCCGCCAGCGACCGCAAAGAATACAACTATTATCTGCCCGATGCTGAAGGAAGATCAGGACTGGAAAAGATTTTTGACGGCGAAATCACACCGGGTGTAAGAGGATTGCGCGGCGAACCGGGATGTTCTGTTGTACAGGTGGATTATCTCGGATACAAAAATCAGGAATTGATCGAAACTGTGCCGCCCACATTCGGCAATCATATAATACTTACTGTTGAAGCAGATGCACAGCGTATTGCCGAAAATCTGCTCCGGGGATACAACGGTGCAATGGTAGTCATGGATGCTGATAACGGCGATATCATCGCCATGACATCAACTCCGGGATATGACGCCAACGATTTTGTACCGTCCATAAGCAAAGAAAGATATGATGAGCTGCTGAATCATCCCGGAAAACCTCTTATAAACCGTCCTGTTTCCGGTACATATATGCCGGGAAGTATCATCAAACCACTTATAGCACTGGCAATACAGGAAAAAGGAATATCACCGTCAAAAACTGTCGTATGTGACGGAAGAACCAAAATAGGTACTTCAACGATACGCTGTACGGCAATACACGGACCGGTTGATATGGAAAAAGCACTGGAACGTTCATGTAATGACTACTTTATTGAAATGGGTATGGAAATCGGCTTCGATGCCATTGTGTCTGTACTTGAACGTGCCGGACTCGGTTCTGTTACCGGAATCGAAATACCGGGGGCGGCAGGTCAGCTGCCGGATCAGGAATTATTCAGAAAACAGGAAAAACGCAGCTGGAACCGTGCCAATACCGCTCTGCTTTCAATAGGCCAGGGAATGATAACTGTTTCACCGCTGCAGGCGGCACGTTATACTGCAGCCATCGCCAACGGAGGATTTCTGGTGACACCACGCCTTTTTAAAAGCGTCAATGACGATCATGGCAGACCGCTTTTTACCGCAGGTAAACGCAATGGAAGTGAAACAGGATTTGATCCCGGTATGCTGGAAGTGGTGCGGCGGGGTATGCGCCGTGTGGTGTTGCGGGGCAGCGGAAAAAGTGCGGGTAATGATGTTATAGATCTTTTCGGTAAAACAGGTACTGCAGAGGTGGGTCCGAGAAACAACAGAAGCAAAAATGTCTGGTTCACTGCATTTGGTACACATGCCGGAAGGACCTATGTTATTACGATATTGCTGGAAAATGAACAATCAGGAGGCAAAGACTGCGCTCCCATAGCAGCAGCATTTTTCCTTGATTACTTCAGCAGAAGCGATGACTGAAACAATTGTTCCGGAAAATTCCATCTGCAATTTAACAGTAATATTGATAATCAATATTAGGTAATTTCAAAAGTCATTCAAAAAATGGCAAAGATGCAGCTGCTATTTAAGGAATTT
>JAZSGI010000183.1:0-19563 GCA_045532655.1 Victivallaceae bacterium | reverse complement strand
TGTAAGCAAGAATAACATTGTCTATTTCAATTGTTCCGGTTCCGGACAGTGTGATGTCAGTGGTGATGCTGCTGATCCCTTTGCCATTCACATTTCCGTTGATGACGATGGTATCAGCAGCTTCGTCAGCTTCTGCTTTGTCGATGGCTTCTTTCAGGGTGGCAAATGCGTTGACGCCGACAACATAGGTTTTACCGTTCAGAGAAACATTTTCACCGTTTTTGCCTGCCCAGCTTGCATCAACGGCATAACCTGTTTTTTCGTTGAGATCAACATCGCCCAACATTACTATTTCTTTGCCACTCAGGAGACCAGCATTAAATCCTGATAGCATATCGCCGAATGCTGTTTCGCCCCAGACTGCGCCTTCCGGTTTTGAGGGATCTGCATTAAATGCAGCTTCATCCACCCAATTGGGATTTACATAGATCTTGTCGCTCATTTTTTGCCTTTCTTTGAATGATATTTATTTAATTAAAATCAAATCCTTAAAAAAACTGCTTTTGTCATGAATACGTGGGAACGGAAAGTCGTACGGTGGGAAATTCTCTTTCCCCAGTTGTTCAGAAATACTTTGATCAATTTAACTGTGGACAGTACTAAATGTGCGAAACGCACTATTGCATTGTCCGTTACCCGCAACGCAGCATAGCATGGTTTTGATGATGAGACCGTTATGGCTGGAGATGATTGCATCTCCCCGGAGATGACAGAAATCGTTTCTGTAATTGCGGGCAGAAAAAAATCTGCTACCTGCAAATCGCACTTTTCTGTGCTTTTTATACAGATCGTTGCTGTTGTCATTGTCTCATTACCTGTTTTTTTATTTTTTTTATAGCGTGCTGTATATGAATTTATGGCATGCCTGTGCGCATAAATATATCATGTGTAAGCATGAAAGTCAAGTGCAAAAATGAAAATAATTGAAATATAAAAAACTCCCGCCGGAATTGCTTACGGTAAGTACTGATTCCGGCGGGAATATTTTTGGTGCGGTCAACTGTGGACGGAGATTTTTACGACATTCCTGTGATTTTGCCGTTGATAAAGTCAATTACTTCTGCCTGTGGATGTTGCGGGAGACCGGGCATGGTCATTATCGTACCTGTTTTCAGAATGATGAAACCGGCTCCGGCAGCAAGTACTGCTTCTCTGATATGAATGAGTTGTTTGTCTTCAGAGCCGTCATTAAGGGCATAAGGAGTTTTGGCGATACACAGAGGCAGATTATTTGCTGCTGTTGCAGCAAGAGCTTCCAATTGTTCCCTTGCTTCAGCAGAAAATTCAATTTTGGTGACTTCATAAAATTTACGGCAAATCGTTTCCAGATTGGCAAAAATGCCATCTGAAAGGGGATACGAGCAGAACTCTTTGCCGGAATTGTCCGGTAATTCTGCGATTTGTGCTGTAACTGCCTTGGCCAGTTCGATTGCTCCTGTGGTACCGTCTGCGAAAGATGTGACCTGCGGTGCTGTGATATTGTGTTCCCGGCAAAGTTCTTCAAAAACAGCCAGTTCGGCATCTGTATCTGTGGGAAAGCGGTTCAGAGCTCCGCAAACAGCAACTCTGTAACCGAAATTTTCCTGCATGTGGCGGATATGCAGAGCGAAATTGCTGAATCCCCGCCGGACTGCATCAGGATCGTTTTCCTTCAGGTTGTCTTTTGTTACTCCTCCGTGGAGTTTCAAAGCTCTTATTGATGCCACAACTACGATTGCAGAAGGGGCGATCCCGGCGGTTCTGCACTTTATGTCAACAAATTTTTCTGCTCCGAGATCTGCGCCGAATCCGGCTTCGGTGACAACATAGTCGCCGAAGCTCATTGCCATTTTTGTTGCTGCGATAGAGTTGCAGCCATGGGCTATGTTGGCAAATGGTCCGCCGTGGATAAATACCGGTGTGTGGTGCAGAGTTTGTACCAGGTTTGGGTTCATTGCGTCTTTGAGCAAAGCAACTACCGCTCCGGTCACGCCGAGTTCGCCAACGGTAACGGTACCTCCTCCGGAATTTTTGCCGATAACGATACGCTCTATGCGTTTGCGCAGATCATCCATGCCGTCGGCAAGGCAGAGTATTGCCATGATTTCCGAAGCAACTGTGATATTGAAGGCATCTTTACGGCTTTCTTCTTTGAATGTGGTTACAACATTACGCAACATTCTGTCGCTTATATCAAGGCATCTCCGGAAAGTGACTTCCTGTATATCAAGCGCGTTGCCGAAATGTATGTGATTATCGATACAGGCGCATATCAGATTGTTAGCACTGGTTATTGCGTGAATATCTCCGGTGAAGTGGAGGTTTATATCTTCCATCGGGACGACTTGAGCATAACCGCCGCCTGCTGCGCCGCCTTTCATGCCGAAAACCGGCCCAAGTGAAGGTTCCCGTAAGGCGGCGATGGTTTTTTTGCCAAGATGATTAAGGCTGTCTGCCAGACCTATGGTACAGGTGGTTTTGCCTTCTCCTGCCTGTGTTGGGTTTATGGCAGTTACGAGGATAAGTTTTGCAGAAGGGGTACGCCCCTGCATTGCCTGCAGTGATATTTTGGCTTTGTATTTGCCGTATGGTTCAACGAAGTCGCCGTCAATACCCATTGCTGCGGCTATTTCTGTAATATTTTTCTTTGGGGCTTCCTGTGATATATCAAGATCGCTTTTCATTATATAAATCCATTATTTGTAATTGTGTTTTTTGTAATGTACAGAGATTTTTCCGGAAAGTACTTCTGCCGCCATTTGACAGGCTTTATGCAGATATGTGGTCGGGAAGGGGGATACTTGAGAAAATTCAGCCAACCCTTCCTGCAAAAGGCGCAAGCCTGGTGGCGCATATTCAAGATAATGTATTTTCCCTTTTGATAACGCCAGGAAGCCGTATGCTCCCAGAGCCTGCATGTTCCGCTGTAATGCACCCAGCAGGCAATGATAACGGAACTCCTGAAGAGGTGCGTAAAATCCTGTTTTTTGCAATTCTGCGTAAAAAATATCGTACAACTCATCCCGTAAATCTTTCGGCAGTTCTGTATAAGGATCTTTTATCAGACTTGCGGCATCGTAAGTGTATGGTCCCAGACGTGAGCCCTGAAAGTCCACGAAGCGCACTTTATTGTCTTGTAAAACAATGTTTTGTGACTGGAAGTCTCTATGCATCACAGCAACTGGCATACGCTCGGCGGCAAGGGCGATTTGAACCGTTTCCCGGTGGAGGTTTTCTGCAAAATCTTTGTCAAATTCAAGGCCGCAAAGCCGATTGAGAAAGTTTCCGGTAAAATATTCTGATTCCCAGAGGAGCACTTTGCGGTTGAAAAGTCTGTACTCCATATCTTCGGCTGCAATGGCATTGCGCCCGTGTTCCTGAAACTGTACAAGAGTATGCAATACTTCCCGGTAATGTTTCAGCAGCTGCTGTCTGTCGCATTTCTGCAGATGCCTGAAAAGGACATTGTCGCCCAGATCTTCCATCAAAACACTGTATTCTTCCGTATTGACTTTGTAAATTGCGGGGGTGAACATATTGTTGTGGGAAAAGAAATTACCGAGTTTTATGAAATGTCCGAAATCTTTGTCAGAAGCGTCTGAAAGCATCAGTATTTTTGAGCCTTCGGTATCCTTTATCCTGTAAAAGCGGCGGATTGAACCCTGTTCTTCAAGGCTTGTGATCTGTATGGAGTCTGCCATGCCGTCAGTAATGGCAAGCTGTTTTACTTCACGTTCATCCCGGTGGCAGACGAAATTTCTGCCGATTACCTGATTTATCCACCTTGCCGCCGGGACATCGGCGCCTTCCAGTACGATACAGTTATGCAGTTTTGCTCCGGCGGCGATTCTGGCTTCTGCCCCGATAACATTGAAGCCGGTAAAGGTTGTTCCGGGAGATATTTGGGAACTCTGCATGAAGAGATTTCCTCCCTTTGCGGCCCGGCAGTTTGCTGCAAAGTATTGACTGCAGGAGCCGATATCGTTCCAGAAGTTGTTTTCCGGAATATAATATGGCGATATCAGGGCTCCTGCCTGCAGTGCGGCTGTCCAGGCTTCATAAAAATGGCACGGAACGACCTGTTCAGGCAGAAACCGGAAAAAATCACGGGAAACAACAGCAACGCATGCGTAAGTATAAAATTTACTGGAATCGCTGTGGGGTACTTCGAGCAGGTCTTTTACATCAACAACTCTATCTTCTTGTATGTGCAGCCGGTTTTCCGGACCTTTCAATACCGCCATTGTCATGACTGCACCTGTGGCGATATGCTGCTGCAGCATTGGAACGAGGTCAAAATCTGTATAGACGTCGCCATTGTGAAGGAGAAAGTGATCGCCGCTGCTTAAAAGTTCTCTGGCGTTTATCAGCGGCCCGGCAGTGTCCAGCAGCTCTTGTTCGTGATAAATGGTAATGTCGCCGGCAAAATTTGATGCTGCTGCGCAGGCTGACACATGTTCTGCCAGATAATGGGTGTTTATGGCAATTTTTTCCGCTCCGGCATTTTTAACTTTTTCTATGATAGAGTGCAGCAACGGTACGCCGCCCACCGGCAGCACCGCTTTGGGCAAATAGCCGGTAAGCGGAGCAAGCCGTGATCCCATTCCTGCTGCAAGTATAATAGCATTGATTTTCATATCTGATCCACCAGTCATAATTCAATCCGTATTCTTATAAGATAACACCGAAAAGGCAAAGTGACAACCTTTTTTCGACCCAAAAACACCTTTTGCCGGGAAAAAGTATGAAAAAAACAAAAAAATCCTCTTCTTTTATTTGCTTTTTAGCGAAAGGGGGGTATATTATATAGTATCAAGTGCCGATGTGGCGGAATTGGCAGACGCGCTACGTTCAGGTCGTAGTTCTTCACGGAGTGTGGGTTCGACTCCCTCCATCGGCACCATGTCCTTTCTTTTTATTCAGGAACTGCGGGTATGGCATAACGGCTGTGCACCAGCCTTCCAAGCTGGTTATACGGGTTCGACCCCCGTTACCCGCTCCATTCCCAAACAACGAAATTCCGTGATTTCCCCGGGTCTGACTCCGGCAGTAGTGTTTACTGCGTGATGTGTTGAGCGGCTGCGGGATTTTTTTTGCAGCTGCAGCCGGGAAGTCTTGCGGAAATGCAGGAGAATTTTTATGAGCGCGCAGATCATTGACGGAAAAGCAGTTGCCGCCGCAGTAAAAGAAAACAACCTCAAACGTATTGCCGCTTTGCGGGAGAAATACAATGCTGTTCCCGGACTTGCCGTTATTCTGGTGGGTGATGACCCCGCAAGTCAGGTATATGTGGCCAGCAAAGTCAAGATGTGTACAGAATTGGGACTTGTTTCCCGCAAATACGCTTTGCCTGCGGAAACTACCCAGAATGAGCTTCTTGCACTCATTGATGAACTGAACCGGGATCCGGAGATCCATGGTATTCTTGTTCAGTCACCTCCGCCGCGTCATATTGATGAAGATGCTGTTATCGATGCCATATCCCCGGATAAAGATGTTGACTGTTTCAGTGAGCGGAATGTAGGCAGGGTCCTTATTGGCAGCAAGCCCGGATTTGTGCCGTGTACTCCAGCCGGTGTTATGGAATTACTGAAAAGTTACAATATCGACTGTGCCGGAAAACATGCTGTCATTGTCGGCAGAAGCAATATCGTCGGAAAACCCCTTGCGGCTTTGCTTATGCAGAAAAATAAGGGAGCCAATGCAACTGTTACGGTCGTTCATTCAGCAACTCCCGATATCGGTGTATTTACCCGGCAGGCAGATATTGTTATTGCGGCAGTGGGCAAACCTGAATTTATCAAGGGCGATATGGTGAAGGAGGGCGCCGTTGTTATTGACGTCGGTATCAACCGTATCCCTGATCCCTCAAAAAAATCAGGAAGCAGGCTGGTTGGTGATGTGGCTTTTGAAGAGGTCGCAGCCAAAGCCTCCATGATCACTCCGGTTCCCGGCGGGGTCGGACCCATGACCATTGCCATGCTTATGAGCAACACCATCACGGCTTGTGAAACCGCCTGCCAAAAGTGACTTGCGGCAGTGAATTCAATTTCGGGATAATCATCCCGGTTCTGGCAGACAAAGATGCCCTTGTGGAAACTTTGTCTGCCTTGCGTTTACTGCCGGAAAGTGACCGGCAGGAGACGATTTGTGTTATTGCAGTAAACTCCAATGAGAAAAGTTCCCCGGCTGAAATTGCCGATAATGAAGCATTGCTGGCTCTTGCTGCCGCTGATGCCCAGGAGTTCCGTACCGGATGTGCAAAAACGCTGTGGTTGGACTTGAAGGTAAAGGCAAAGGAAGGCGTGGGCATGGCGAGAAAAAAAGCTGTGGAAGCTGCTGAACCTTTCCTTGCCGAAAACGCCCTGATCTTTTCCCTTGATGCCGATACTGTCGTTGAAACTGATTATATTGCTGCTGCAGCTGGAGCGTTTGCGGCAAATCCGGATTGGGCAGGAGCTTCTGTCAGATTTGCACACCGGGTGGCTGAGGGAGCTCCGGCCGGGATGCAGGAGGCTGTTGAAAAATATGAAAAATACCTTTTGTCCTATTCTGACGGTTTGCGGAACGCCGGTTCGCCTTACGGATACCCCGTGATGGGGTCTGCAATGGCATGGCGCAGAAAAGCCGGGCAGAAAGCAGGAGGAATGAGGGTGAGGGCAGGCGGGGAGGATTTTTATTTTCTCCAGGCTCTCCGCAAGGTTGGTATTATCGGGTATATTGACGGTACTGTTGTTCATCCGCTGGCACGCTGTTCACAACGTGTGCCTTTCGGGACGGGACCGCGTCTCATTGAAATACTCGATGGCAGGTTTGCTGCCGAACCTTATCCGGAAAGCGTCTTTGCCGTCCTGCGCATGCTTCTGGAGTCTGTACGCAATGAATTGCCGCAAAATTATGCTTATATACTGCCGGAGGTGCATCCGGCAATCGGGGAGTGGCTTAATAAAATGGAATTTCCGGAGGCCTGGAGGAAGATTTTGCAAAACACTCCGGCAGCCCCGGAAGCCCGGCGAAAGGCTTTTCATGTATGGTTCGATGCTTTTAAAACGCTTAAATTTATCCATTTCCTTGTTGAAAAAGAAAAAACGGCAGCATGTGATTTGCAATAATCATCATTCCGGTGTATTTTATACGCAAAGGAAACGGTTGATATATGTTTGAAGATACTTCTGAATTAGCTGTGCTGTCACACTGGCTTCCGGGATTGGAACCGCATGACACCTGTCCCCGTATGATAGTCGGACCGGGGGATGATTGTGCCGTACTGCCCTTTGGCGGCGGAAAACTTCTTGCTGCTGTTGACAGTGTTATCAGCAATGTGCATTTTTTTCATGATTCAACTCCGCCGGAAAAAGCCGCAGCAAAACTTTTGAAACGCAATATAAGCGACGTGGCGGCAATGGGCGGTACTCCGCTGTGGGCTTTGCTGGCTTTGAATGTTTCGGCATTGGAGCGCAGCTGGATAGACAGATTTTTCTCCGGATTGAGGGATTGTGCGGCAAAATACAATGTTGCTGTTGCCGGTGGTGATTATGCGGCTGTGCCGTTGAAAGATCCCGGTACAGTTGCTTCGCTGACATTACTGGGGGAGGCGCCGGAACATCCTGTGCTGCGCTCCGGGGCAAAACCGGGCGATGGTGTCTGGGTGACTGGAAGTTTCGGTAATTCCCTTGCCGGTAAGCATCTTGATTTTGAACCCCGTCTGGCAGAAGGCAGATTCCTTGCGGAAAACTTGTTGGCAAGTTCGATGCTGGATGTCAGTGACTCCCTTGCCGGGGATTTGCGGCGCATTGCGGAAGCAAGCCGGGTGACGGTGCAGCTGCAAACTGCCCGGATCCCATGTAATACGACACTCACTGCAGCACTGGCGGATGGGGAAGATTATGAACTTGCTTTTACTGTTCCGGCGGAAAAAGAAAATGAATTGCTTGCCGGATGGAAATTTGATGTTCCTGTTTCCCGGATCGGTAAAGTCCTGCCTGCTGGAGACGGGCTGCTTGTAGATGAAAACAATATTTTAATAGAGGTCAAAGGATATGAACATAACAATCGATAAACCTGTACTGACACATAATGAGGCCGAAACAGAGGCTTTTGCTGCTGCCGTTGCTGCTGTTCTGCAGCCTGGCAGCGTGATTGCTCTGACCGGTGATCTCGGTGCCGGGAAAACAGTATTTACCAGAGGTTTTGCCCGGGCGCTGGGTATAACAGAAGCTGTTTCCAGTCCCACATATACTATAGTTCAGGAATACAGGACACCGGAAGGTAGAGATTTTTTTCACCTTGATCTTTACAGAATCAGCGATGAGTATTCCGCCCTCGGATTCGGTGTGGATGAGTATCTTGACGACCCTGAAGCATTTGCACTGGTGGAATGGCCGGAACGTATTGCCGGAATAATGCCGGAACACACAGTTTGTGTAAATATCCGGCATTTGGGCGGTGATCTGCGGGAGATAACCTTTTTCCGCAAATAAGTTACTTTTCTGCTGCAGTACTTATTATAGTGCTGTGACGGCTTGTGCATCCGGGGGAGAGGATGCGTGAATCTTCCCTTACACAAGCTGTTTCTATGCACAGCATCCGCTGATATTCATCATCCCCGAAGTCCTGCATCCTTGCGCTTTTGGCTATCCATGGATTCCAGACTACAGTGGAGCCGCTGTTTTCTTTTTCTATAATGATCCTGCGGGCCATGCCGCTGTCGTGGATCACGCAAGTGTTGGCAGAAGAAAATATTCTGTCATATTCTCCTGTGAAAGTTATTTCACCCGGTGCTTTGCCGGTCATTCCGGCGAGGGAATCAAAAAATGTTTCATTCTCAAGGCCTGATACCCTGACTTTGGATATGTCACTTACGTTAAAGTAAGAGTGCAGGGCGCAGGAGTAAGAAAAATCCTTATTGGAAATATTTTCTGTTTCCAGAGTTACTTTCAGTTTTTTTCCGGCTTCTGCTATCAGCCGTACATTAACTTCGGGGATTTCAAAATTTCCAGAATACGCCGACCGGGGCAGGATGAATACAGCTGTGGTATTTTCGCTGCCGTCAGCAAGTGTTTCTTTCCTTATGTCTTCCAGTGCCCAGCTGTGGATGCGGGCAAAACCGTGGGACGGCAGTTCCGGAAGGGACGGGTGTTTGCTGAACCATGGCCAGCAGAGGGGAATACCGCCGCGGATAGCTTTGCCATAGCTGAATTCTGACTTGCGGCTGAGCATCAGCACCTCTTCGCCACCGGCGGGTTTATAGGAAAGTACATGGGCGCCGTAAAGGGATATCAATACTTCGGCAGAAGAATTTTTGATTTCAAGGCAGGGCATTGCGCCGGGGCCGTCTGTTATTTTTATCTGATGCATCGGTTACTCCGTATCTTCAAAAGGTGAGATTTGTGTATAATGATCGTAACGGGCCATGATCTCGGTAACATATTTTCTTGTTGATGAAATATCTATCCTGTCCATTACAGAACCGTCTTTTGTTTCCGGTTTCCAGGCGTTTGCCCTGCTCGGTCCGGCATTGTACTGGCACAGAGCAAGTTCCAGACAGTCATCGTACTCCCGCCAGCGGTTGACTGCTCTTGCCAGATACCAGCAGCCGATTTCCAGATTAAGTTCCGGATTGTAGAGCTGGAACGTATAAGGAGTTTTGCTTTTTGTAACACGGGCCCAGTCTGCTACTGCCGCTCTGGGCAATATCTGCATCAAGCCGATTTCTCCGGCTTTGCCTTTTCTGTTGGGATTGAAACGGCTTTCCTGATATATCAATGCCTTGATCAGCCTGGAATCCAATCCGTGTTTTGCCGCCATCTTTTTTATCAGGGAATCAAAACTGTGATGATCGTAAACAACATCACCGGTAATGTGCCGGAGCGTGTCATAATTGGAAACGGACCAGAGTGCTGCGGCAATGAAAACAGCAAGCAGTAGAAGGAGTACTCTTTTTTTTCTGCCTTTTTTCATCTCTGGAGGGTTCCTGATAAAAATCCGGCTGTACCGGAAAGACGGTACAGCCGGACGGGGGTGATGTGTTTATTTTGCGTTTTCAGCGTTTTTCTGCATGGAAGGAGGCAATTTCACCTCGATATGCAGTTCGCGCAACTGACGGAGTGTCACCTCTGCCGGAGCATTCATCATCAGGTCTTCTGCCTGCTGATTGAAGGGGAACGCAATAACTTCGCGGATGTTGGGTTCGTCTGCCAGAAGCATGACGGTACGGTCAACTCCGGGGGCGATACCACCGTGAGGCGGTGCACCATGTTTGAATGCCTGGATCATGCCGCCGAATTTTTCATCGACTGTGCTTGCCGGGTAGCCGGCGATTTCAAATGCTTTGTACATGATTTCCGGGCGGTGATTACGGATCGCACCGCTGGAAAGTTCAATGCCGTTGCAAACGATATCGTACTGATAGGCAAGAATATCAAGGGGATCCTTGTTGAGCAGGGCATCCATTCCGCCCTGGGGCATGGAGAAGGGATTGTGAGAAAAGATGACAGCACCTGATTCTTCATCTGTTTCAAACATCGGGAAATCAACGATCCAGCAGAATTTGAATTCATTGTCATTGATAAGTCCAAGACGGCGGCCCAGTTCCGGAATGACGGCTCCGCCGATTTTGCAGGACATTTTGGCTGTATCTGCAATAAAGAATACAGCATCACCTGCTTCGGCTTTGGTTGCGACGCGGACATTTTCCACGATTTCAGGAGTAAGGAATTTGACGATCGGGCTTTTGGTTTCGCCATCGAGCCAGATAATGTATGCCATACCCTTTGCGCCATTTTCCTGGGCATGTTTGATCATATCGTCAAAGAATTTACGCGGCTGGGTGGATACCTGCGGGACTTTGATTGCACGGATCTTGCCGCCTTCTTCTGCGACGGAGGCAAATGCCTTGAAATCACATCCGGCGAAAAGGGAAGTCACATCGACCATTTCCAGCGGGTTGCGCAGGTCGGGTTTGTCTGAACCGAAACGCTCCATCGCTTCCCGGTAGGGAATCCTGGGGTAGGGGGAGTGGGTGAATTCCTTGGTGGAAAATTTGCTGAAAACAGAATCAAACATTCCTTCAATAACAGCGAAAATTTCATCCTGTTCCACAAAACTCATTTCCACGTCCAGCTGATAAAATTCACCGGGACTGCGGTCGGCACGGGCATCTTCATCACGGAAGCAGGGGGCGATCTGGAAATAACGGTCGAATCCGGCAACCATCAGAAGCTGTTTAAATTGCTGCGGAGCCTGGGGCAGTGCATAAAACTTACCGGGATGCAGACGGCTGGGAACCAGATAGTCACGGGCGCCTTCCGGGGAGCTGGCGGTAAGGATGGGGGTCTGGAACTCATGGAATCCCTGTTCGATCATGTAACGGCGCATTTCGGAGATCACTTCGCTGCGCAGTATGATATTTTTGTGCAGACGTTCACGGCGCAGGTCAAGGAAACGGTATTTGAGCCGCTGGGCTTCCGGTGCGGAATCATCTTTTGCCACCTGGAAGGGCAGTACTTCGGCTTCGCCCAGCATTTCCATTGCTTCGGCGGCAACTTCGATTTCGCCAGTGGCAAGTTTGGGGTTGACTGTACTTTCGCTGCGGGCGACAACTTTGCCTGCGAAACAGACCACGCTTTCCACCCGCCAGCGGTCAAGAGCCTGATAAAAGTCACGCTCCGGATCGATAACGATCTGGGTAAGACCGTAATGGTCACGCAAGTCGATAAAAATGACGCCTCCATGGTCACGGACACTGTGGATCCATCCGGAGAGACGGACATCTGTTCCTACATCTGATTTGCGGAGGGCACCGCAAGTATGAGTACGGTAGGGGTTCATGATAAATATTTCCTTCCTATTTGGATTGTTTTTCATGTCTTATATATTAAAATACCACGCCGGAAGATATTTTTCAAGTCAAATAACACTTTATGGCTTGCATTTTTACGGAAGTGGTGGTATTTTATTTAATATTATGAGAAAACAACCTTTCATTCCGGCTTCTGCCTTGTCTTTTTCTTTTACCGTGTTTCTGTGGTGCATCCTTCCCGGCTGCGGAGAAACAGAGACCGGTAAAGTGCCGCCTCCGCTTTTAAAAGTGGATCTTTCTTTGCGTATGCTGGAGAACTCCAGGAGCGGAGATCATCAGGCGGCATTGAGCCAGTGCCGCAAACTCAGTGAATTGGGAACTCCTGCCATGGGGTTCAGACTGCTTGAACACAATATTAATTATAACTCTGTTATTGACAGTGCCCAACAGGAACTTGATAAAGGGAATGCCGGTAAAGCTCTGGAAATCCTGAATGCAGCACGGGGGCGTTTTGGCAGCAGTCAGGTCTTTCTGGAGTATATTGCACAGGTGGAGTTTCTGGTAAATGCAGAAAAACACCTTTTGGCTATGAGAAATGCCGTATCGTTGGAAGATAAACGCAATGCGTTGAATGTTGTGCTGAAGGATTGTGCCGGTAATGACTCCCTGCATGAGGTGTTGGCGCCAGAACTTGAAGGCGTCCGCAGTTGGATTGCCGCAGAGGAGGAACGTATCAGAGCTGCGGCGGAAGCGGCGGCGCAGGAAACTGCTGTTGATGCTGCAAAAGGCATTGAACGGTGATGAGTGGGCGTCGGTTACAGATATCCGGGATTATCTGCATTTTGTTTTTTCCGGTGCTGCTGCTGACAGCAGGAAATCCCCCCGTACAAAGTGATCGGACAGAGGCTTTACCGGTTGTTATTGCTCCGGGGCTTTCTGTACTTGGTGTGCCGGTCACGGCTGTTGCGGTTTCGACGTGGGAAAATATTCCGGACAAGTATGGAAACGGACGGGACGGCATGCCTGTCGGAGATATATTTCTGTTGCTCGGTATAGACCACCTGCTGAAAAATGGCTGTGAAGCGGTGGAGTTGGTTTCTGCCGCAGAAGTGCAGAAATTGCTTGATGAATGGATACTGCAGGAGCCTTTGCCCGGCGGTGAATGCGTTACAGAGAATGATATCACCGATTTTTATTACGAAAATCAAACCATGTTTATGGAGAGTTCCGGTAAAGGCACGATGCTTGTCGCCGATCGGAAACGCTTTCCCGGTGTCAGTCAGGAGGTTACTGAAAGATTGGCGCAGGGGGAACCATTGCAGAAGATAGCCGCTGAATATTCACTGCCGGAAGCGGAAATGGATAGTCTGCTGGCGCAGGAGGATGTGCAGGCTATGATCTGGCAATGCCGCGATGCAGTGCCCACGGACGATGTGCTTGCATTGTCTGCAGGAGATTACGTAATGTGGTATCAAGTCAAAATAACCCGCCGTTTCCTGCCCCTTGATGATGCTTTGAAGCACCGTATAAATATTCTGTTGAAAGTCAGGAAACTCGGCGGTTGGGAAAAGATCTTCGGTATAGATCATGATTTTGCCGCCGCAGTCAGAAAGGATAAAATATGATTTACGATAAATGCAGTGTGTGGCAGAAATATACTTCGCTTGATGATGAAGGGCTTTTCTGTAAAGCCTTTGAAGCATTGAGCAAACTTGATGCGGCAACCCCGGAAGGCAGAATCGATATCATCCCCGGGAAATTGTACATCAATGTATTTTCCTATGATGCCAAAGATGAAGCCGATATCAAAATAGAGGTACATCAGAAATACACCGACATCCAGTGCGTGCTTGACGGTTGCGAAAACGGCATATTTGCTTCGGCGGAAAACTTGCAGGAGCTGGAGGCTTATAACAGAGATGGTGATTACGCTTTTTATGACGCTGCAGCAGCGGAAAAGGTCAGAATGTTTTTTGCCCCTGAAACTTTTGCTGTTTTCTTTCCCGGGGAAGGTCACAGCTGCTGCAGACGCGGAGGTTGTGTGAAGGTGAAGAAGGCCGTTGCAAAGGTGCTTTTTTAAGAGGTGTATATGGCGGGCAGGAACAGGACTATCCAACTTACTGAAGATGAACACAGGATTCTGCGGCAGGATATTTTACGTGTTCCTTCTGTAATGGTGGGAAAAGATGAGCTGCGTAATAAACTCTTCCTCGGAGACTGTTGTGCGCTTGCCGGAATCATGCCGGAGGAATGTGTTGATCTGCTTTTCCTGGATCCGCCTTACGGTATTGCAAAAAAATTCGGTTCCATATCTTTTCCCAAAGTTTCTGACAGCCGGTACGGAGAGTATCTGCAAAGCTGGTTCCCTGCACTTGTACCTTTGCTGAAACCGGGGGCGTCTGTTTATTTCTGTACTGACTGGCACACGTCAAATTCTGTTGCTGCTGCCTTGCTGGGTTGCGGTCTTGAGATCCGTAACCGCATAACCTGGCAGCGGGAAAAGGGCCGTTCAAGTTCTGTTAACTGGAAAAATTGCCATGAGGATATATGGTATGCGGTCAAACCGGGTGCTGAACCGTGTTTCAATTCTGAAGCCGTAAAAATCCGCCGCAAAGTTATTGCCCCGTACCGTCAGAACGGTTCGCCGAAAGATTGGAAAGAGGACGGAGAGGGCTGTAAAAGCCGCCTGACAGGGGCGTCCAATTTCTGGGATGATCTTACTGTGCCTTTCTGGTCAATGCCGGAGAATACGGAGCATCCCACTCAGAAGCCGGAGAAACTTCTTGCCAGAATAATCCTTGCATCAACTCACCCCGGTGATCTTGTGCTGGACCCTTTTATGGGCAGCGGTACAACAGCTGCAGCGGCAGTAAAACTGGGACGTTGTTTTACCGGGTGCGAAATAAATGAAGAGTATGTTTTACTGGCAATGAAAAGAATTGCCATGGCGCAGAATGACAGCCGCATACAGGGGTATTGCAACGGGGTTTTTCTGGAAAGAAATTTCCGGTCTGCAGATTAACGGTCAGTTGGTGAGCTGCAATAATTTTTCTGCATTACGGTGAAAAACCATTTCATTTTCTTCCGGAGAAAATCCGAGGGAAAGTACATCTTTTATCACATCTTCGTGCCGCTGTGCCGGATAGTCCGTTGCAAAGAGGATTTTTTCTATGCCGTGCTGCCGTGCCAGCGCAGCAGTTTCTGCCGGGGAAATATGGATTATCGTACTGGAGATATCCAGCCACAGATTTTTGCCGATCAGGTGTTGTCTTGCCTTGTCCCAGCTTTGGAACCCACCCATGTGGGCTGCAATGATTTTCAGTTGCGGATATCTTGCCAGTACACGGGAAAGACGTTCCGGCGATGAGTAATCGACGTTGGGATCTCCCACATGGAATATCATGGGCAGACGGTCGCCGACGATCTCGTATATTTCCAGCATGGACGGATCATCAATATTGAACCGTTGAAAATCCGGGTGGAATTTCAATCCGCGTAAACCGAGTTTTATAAGTCTGTCGATTTCTTCACGTTTTCTGTCATAATCCGGATGCATTGTTCCGAAACCGATAAAACGGTCTGGATTTTCTGCGGCACTTGCCGCCAGAAAGTTATTTATTGACTCCACCTGTTCCGGTTTGGTGGCACTTGAAAAAATTACAGCTTTACCGGGGCCGGCTTCCTGCATTGAATTCAGAAGATCATCCGTTTCTCCGGTTCCAGACCATGGATAGCCATAATAGTTTTCCAATTCTGTTACGACTTTTGCCGCTATATTGTGCGGAAATATATGTGTGTGGACATCGATGTAAAACATAGAGCAGTATTCAGTTGCCTTTCGCCAGTTCCGCTGCTTTTTCCCTGAGCCGGACGGATTGATCAGCGAGGCGGCGTTTGCCATACCAGTTTTCGCGGAAATAATCGGTGCCGAGGTTTTCCAGCAGTTTTATGTAATTTTCTGTAAGATTGATAAATTCTTCTCCGGAAGGTTCATTTATTCCCATTGCCCGGCAGAGTTCCTTGCGGTGTTCCCCGGAGCCGAGGATGCGTTCCATGAAAACTGATTCGAGAGGCTGGAATGCGGCCTGCAGGCGGATTTCCGGTATATTATCCTGTCCGGCAGCTGCTTCGATTTCCCGGCGGAGTATAAATGCACGGGCTATTGTTTCAGCTGAGAGCCATTGCAGAGTATCCTGTCGGAAACAGCCGAAATGCTCATTGTAAGCAGTGATTTCATCTTCAAATAACATTATGTATTTTTTTATCAGCGGGGCAGCCGTTTTGCCGTAATAACCTGCGAGAAATTCATCCATAAGCTGTTCCTGCTGCAAATCAGGATCCCATGCCTGTTTTGCCAGTATCCACGCCCGCATTGCTGTGAAATCTCCCGCAATGCCGCCTGATTGATAATCACCCTGCTGGAAAAGTGTTGTAACTTTGTGGTCAGCAAAGAATTTTGTGTCATCTTTCTGACCGTTGAAATTTGGGTGCGGGATCAGGTAATTGCTGAAATTTGTCACGTAGTTCCATATAGCCAGTTCCGGGGCAAGAGTTTGCCATTCTTCAATGTCACGGCGGAAGGAAGCATTGCTTCCGGCAAACAGGGGCTTGGAAAAATCACATTCTATTGAGCAGAGTCTGATTATGACATTATCTGCAATTTTCATTCCTGCAGGGGCTTTACGGGTGTACTGGTAGGCAAGTGTTTCTATTTTTACATCAGGGAACTCCTCTGCCACTTTCCCGGCGGTGTAATTTACAAGTTCAAGCAGTGGGGCTGCGGGAGTACCGTATTTGTTTATACTTGCCATACAGCTGCTGCAGCGGCAGTAATCCCGGTTGTCATTCTGGGAAACAGAGATCACCCGTGCATCCGGGGTGGAGCGCAGTATCGCCAGAACTTTTTGCGCCATAAGTTCCTGAACATCTGTGTTGACAGGGCACAACTGACCGACACTTTTGCTGCCTTGCGGAACTCCCGGGCGTTTGCCGTCTATTTCTTCAAAATATTCAGGGTGCTGCAGCAAATATTCCCGGCGGGGAACAAACTGGTCAAAGGTATGACAGAAGCCGATTATCTCGTAATGCCCTCCCATTTTTTCCGGCAGTTTATTGGCGTGACCGTTACTGCGGAGGCGTGAGGCAAATTCGGGGTGATCAATAACATCCTGATAAAATATTTCCCGGTTGTAAAGCAACGGCGTATAGTGGAAATCAAGATCATCGGGAACTGATATTTTATCAAGTACCGGTACTGTCATTTCCCGTGATGTCCACCAGCGGACGCCGCAGTAAGTTTCCAGAAATTCATATACAGCATAAAGGGGACCGGCTGGCAGTGCCCCGGCAAGCAAAAGAGAATCGCCGTCACTTTGCAGCAGAATGGTATCCTTTCCGCCCTCTATGGTTTTTATTCTGACTGCTTTTGCCGTATAGTCATCGCTTTTGATGATTTCGGGAGCGCAGTTGGCGGCAAGGGTGATGTGATTTGCAAGTTCTTCTGCAGCATATTCTTCAAGTTGTGTCGGGTTTGTCGGGATGACAATTGGCAGAAGTGTTCCGGCTGACATGATCTCCGTTGCAGCAAGAGGTATGGTTATGAAGAGGGCAAACAATACTGCAAGTGCAAAAAGTTTTGTATCCATAGGGAATATCTCCTGAAAGTTATATTTTATAAATATACTTCACTTACTGTTTTTTGTCAACCGGCAATATATAAATATTCACTTCAGGAAAAGTAAATGATTCCCGGCAGAGTTTTCATATGCCAAGTTTTTTGCGTGCAAATTGACCTTTTACAGGGTTTTTTATTGGAAATGTACATTTAGTGTGCTATATTATTATTTAACTATAATGTTATACAGCCTGTTTTAGGAGGAAAAATATGAAACAGATCAAAGTCGGTATTGTTGGTTTCGGTACCGTCGGTGCCGGGGTTGCGGAAAATCTGCTCCGCAATCACGACCTGATGGCTGCCCGTCTTGGTGTAGATATTCAGCTGGCGGGTATCGCCGATCTTGATATAACAACAGATCGCGGTGTCGAAGTCCCGGCAGAATTGCTTACTACAGATTCTGCGGCTTTGATCGCCGGGGGCGATATCGTCGTTGAACTGGTGGGCGGTACAGGATTTGCCCGCAAACTTATTGTGGATGCTTTGAGTGCCGGCAAAACTGTTGTTACTGCCAATAAAGCTCTCCTTGCCGAATACGGTGATGAGATTTTTGCTGCAGCTGCTGCTGGCGGCGGCAATATCCACTACGAAGCAAGTGTCGGCGGTGGTATCCCTGTCATCAAAGCACTGCGGGAAGGTCTTGCCGGAAACCGCATCATGCGTATGTACGGTATCCTCAACGGCACATGCAACTATATCCTTACCCGCATGGAAAATGAAAAGAGTGCATTTGCTGATGTTCTTGCCGATGCCCAGAAACTCGGTTATGCCGAAGCGGATCCAACTCTGGATATAGATGGTTTTGATACAGCTCACAAAGCTGCGATCCTTACCTCGCTCGCCTGCGGCAGATGGGTGAATTCCAACGAGATCCACGTGGAAGGCATCCGTAATGTGGAAGCCAGCGATATTGAGCTTGCCGCAGAATTCGGATACCGGTTGAAACTGCTGGGTATTATGAAGAGCCGTCCTGAAGGCATAGAAGTGCGTGTGCATCCCACTCTGATTCCCCGTGATTCAATGCTTGCCGGTATTTCCGGCGTTTTCAACGGAGCCATGATCGAAGGCGATCCGGTAGGGGAAACTCTTTACTATGGCAGAGGGGCAGGTCGTAATGCCACCAGTAGTGCCGTGATTGCCGATATTGCTGATGCAGCTTTGGATTTTGCCTGTGACTGCCGCAACCGCCGTTTCGGTTTCACTGCATGCAAGGATGCGCCGGAACTGTTGCCGATGGATGAAGTGATTTCCCGTTATTGGCTCAGTGTGCAGGTCAAAGATACTCCCGGTGTCGTTGCCGGTATCGCCGGAGCTCTTGCTGCCGAGCAGATCAGTATCGCCGGTTTCAGCCAGCGTGAAAAGCGCAGCAGCAGCGAAGGGACCCAGGTGGTATTCACTACCCATGCCGCCAGTGAAAAAGCATTCAATAATGCCCTCCGGGTGATCAATGCCATGTCAACAGTATTGAGTCCCTGCCGGGTATTGCGTATAGAAGAACTTTGAGAATAAGAGGACTTTTTATGAATCATACAGTAGAAAAAATCGGCGGCACCAGTATGAGCCGTTTCGGTGAAATAATGAATAATGTTATTATTGCCGGAATGAAACCGGAGGAATGCAGCAACCGTATTTTTGTTGTTTCCGCTTACGGCGGTATTACCGATGCTTTGCTTGAAAATAAAAAGACCGGTGCCCCCGGTGTATTTGCTGATTTTGCAGCAGGCAACCCTGACTGGAAGCGTAAGCTGGAAGAATTGCGTGTCCGTATGCATGACCTCAACCGTGGATTTGCCGAAATCGGACTGGATACAGCAAAAGCAGATGAATTTGTCGATTCCCGTATCGACGGTGCCAAATCATGCCTTACTCATCTTGCAACATTGCGTTCTTTCGGTCACTTCAAGAGCAATGATTATCTTCCCGCCACCCGTGAGATACTCAGCAGTATCGGCGAAGCTCATTCAGCATACAATTCAACTCTGATTTTGCGAAAACACGGTGTCAATGCCTGTTTTGTTGATCTTACCGGATGGATGGATGAGTTTTCCGGAACTATGGATGAAATGATTGAGAGATCATTCCGCAATATTGATATTGCTTCCTGTCTGCC
>JAZSGI010000052.1:0-5400 GCA_045532655.1 Victivallaceae bacterium | reverse complement strand
TGAATAAACATTTTTAAGTGCAGTATTTATGTTGAGTACGCTGCCGGCAAGGGCTCCATTGGAGGCAAGGCGTGCTGCACCTTCTGCTACAACGACCGGCAAACCGCCGAGAGTGTAATTGCCGTCAGGCATGCCCGATGCACGCATGGCATCAGAGATCAACTGGATGCGGTCATTGCGTTTGATTTTGAATATGAGTTTGATCATATCTGCACACAGGTGGATTTTATCGCAGATCATTTCGATAAAAAGTTCCTGTTCCATAAAACCTGCCCCTACAACACCGATATCACGGTGATGGAGCGGAGTCATCTGATTACAGAAATGGCTCAGGCTGTTAAGGCCGTACTGCATTGCTTCTTTAAGCTGGGCATAAGTGGCTTTTGTGTGTACACAACTCGGTGTAATACCAAGGGCAAGCACCTGCGAGGCGAATTCTGTGCCGCCGTCAACTTCCACTGCATAAGAGATCTTTTTTACCGGATAAATACTGTTAAGACGTTTGACTTCCTCAATATCAGGAAGCCTGACAAAGTCAGGATTTTGAGCCCCCAGACAGGCGGGGTTGATAAAAGGGCCTTCCAGATGTACCCCGGGGACTTTGGCGTATGGGGATCCTGATTCGGCATACTTTTTGGCAGTTTCCAATGCGGCGGTCAGATCTTTTTCCGGCAAAGTCAATGTTGTCGGCAGCCATGAGGTAACACCCTCCGAAAGTTTTGACTTGCACATGGCAAGCATGCCGTCGCTGTCGCCGTCGCAAAAGTCGAATCCGGCTCTGCCGTGGCAGTGCACATCAATAAATCCGGGGACAAGAGTATTGCCGCCTGCATCATAAACACAGTCACATGCAGGGGCATTATCTGCTTTGCCGCCGACAAAAATTTCAGCGATCATTCCATCTTCTACCAACACAGCGGCATTGGGAACGTCGTATCCCGGGGAAACGACACGGGCATTGCGTATAAGCATTTTTTGGTTCATATTAAGTATCCTTTCATTTTTATAAATTTAATATGTGCAGAAGGATTTTGCAAACTGCAAAGCCGGATGCAGGTGGAAAAATGCAAAATATTCCTGTTTTTTTGCAAAAAAAACATATATAGTGCCTGTGAAACCTGAAAAACATAAAAAAAAACGAGAAATTTTTTGCATTTGCTGTAAAATGGGTATATATTGCTGTTATTATGATATATCGAAGATTTTTATTGCTTATTTTAAGCTGCACTTTTGTTTTCGGCGGTTTTGCCACTGTGCCGGAGGTGCAGGCGGCAGACCCGGTTTCATGGGCCGTGCTTGCTCCCTTTGCCATCCGTATGGCTGACCGCATGTCCCCTTATGCCGAAAAGGGATTCGTCTCCGGTTTGCGTGCAATGGTACAGATCGTTTTTGACATTGTTGATGTACTTAAACTCCCAGTGGGATTGATTGCCTGTACTGTCGGGGCACCGTGGTTTTTCCGGGATGGCTGCCGGTTGGTTGGTCAGGGGGTGATCGCACCGTTCAAACTGGGTTTTCATGTGCTGCTGCTGCCTCTGGCAATGCTCGGAGCAGATGTGATGTGAAAAAAGAAGAGTGGAAACTTTATCAGCGGCAGAAACTGCTTGCTGACTGGTATGGAAGTGATTATGCTTTTACCGAAATGGCGGTACATACTCCACGGATGCGTTCTATAGAGGAGGAATTGGATGCTTTCTGGGGCAAGACTGCAGGAGCTGAAGTTATGGAGATGAACACCATCCGTCAGAATTGGCATTATATTGTCGGCGAAAAACTTGCAGAACATTCACAGGTGATCCGCAGGGAGAATTCAAAACTCTTTGTTTCAGTAGATCATCCGGCGTGGCAGATGGAACTGCGCCGAATGAAGAATTTACTTTGCAAGCGTGTCAATGAATATACCGGTAATGAAAAAATAACTGATCTTGTTTTTGTCAGTAAGCGTGTAAGTTCTTAATTTTCGTATTGTTGTGCCTTTTTTTCAGACGCTTGTCCTCCTGCTGATCAAGGAAGGATGATATTTATGGCACAACAAAGATTCAAAAAGACCCCTGACCAGCAGAAAGCATTGCTGCTTCTTACCGGAGACCAGGGGAACATACTTCTCTTCGGTGGTTCCCGTTCCGGCAAGAGTTTCATACTTATTTATGCGTTGATCGTCAGAGCATTACGGGCTCCCGGCAGCCGTCATCTCGTATTGCGATTGCATACGAACAGCATCCGTTCCTCGATATGGGCAGATACCATGCCGAAAGTGTTGCGGCTGGCTTTTCCTGGAGTGCATTATACAAAAAATATTTCAGAATTGCAGTTGAATTTTGCAAACGGGTCGGAAATATGCTGTGCCGGTTTGGATTCCGGGGATCGTACCGACAAGATACTCGGCAGGGAATTTGCTACTGTTTATTTTAACGAATGTTCGGAAATGTCCTATCAGGCCGTTGCTGTGGCTCTTACCCGTCTGGCGCAGAAAACTGCTCTTAAATGCAAAGCGTATTACGATTGCAATCCTCCGGGAAAATCTCATTGGAGCTACAAACTTTTTGTACAGAAAACTGAACCGGAAACAGGCAATGCTCTGCTTTTCCCTGACAATTACGCCAGTATGGTCATGAATCCGGGCGGGAATGCCGCAAATCTGCCGGATAAATATATACAGAATACCCTTGCCGGATTAAGTGAGATCCAGCGTATGCGTTTTCTGGAAGGACGCTGGCTTGAGGACAGGGAAGGGGCATTATGGCAGCAGGGCAATATTACCGCAAACCGTGTTGTTACCGTACCGCCCCTGTACCGTATAGTTGTCGGCGTAGATCCGGCAGTGTCCAGCGGCGGCAACTCGGATTTGACCGGGATAGTGACCTGCGGAATGAGCAGGGAAGGGCATTATTATGTTTTGGCAGATGCCAGCTGCCGCGGTACTGTAGGGGTATGGGTGGAAAGAGTTGTCCGTGAATACAGGCGGTTTTCCGCCGACAGAGTTGCCGGAGAAGTGAATAATGGAGGGGAACTGGTGGAATTTGCCCTGCGCCACGCCGAAGGGGATATTCCTTTTCTGCCTGTCCGGGCGAGTCGCGGCAAAATAACCCGTGCTGAACCTGTTGCAGCTCTTTACGAACAGGGACTGGTGCATCATGCCGGGGTATTTGCTGAACTGGAAGAGGAGATGACCGGCTATACAGGCAAAGAGAGTGAAAAAAGCCCTGACCGAATGGATGCCCTGGTATGGGCGATAACCTGTCTTGCGCACGGGTATGGCGACAGGAAATTCCGTGCTTTTATGGCATGATGATTTGTATTTCTCCGGAAACAGCTGTATAGTAGGAAAACACTTGTCAAGGAGAATAACATAATGCATAATACTGACGAAGATACTGTACAAATGGGTACAGAAACAGATAATACCGGTGTGGAAATATCCGCCGGTAAGCCCCCGGTATCAAGACGTAAAAGAATTTTTACGGTAGTATTCTGGTGTATAGCGATCATTGTCTGGATGATACTTGCTGTTGTTTATCAGCTGGGTATGGAATCGTTGGATGCCAGGGATGAGGCCGCTGCCGTACAAATGTTTCTTGAGGAGGAGGTGGAAGGTGATTCTGTGTTTTTTGAAGCGGAAAACTCCCCCTTTGAAGATCTTCGCGAGGCATGGCGCAAAGATCCGGCAAATCGGGATTATTTCGCTCCGGTTCTTTCCTTTTATGCCGGAACAGATATGAATGTGCCGTCACTGGAAAAAGCTGTATATGCGGCTGCCTATGGTGATATCGAACTGTTGCGGGAGTACCGGGAACTTGGTTTTGACAGATTGGGCGATCCAAGGCTCCTTGCCGCTGCTGCCGGAACTCCATGTTTGGATGTAATGGAGTTTTTACTTGAAACAACTCCGGAACAGTATTGGCAGGATGGCCGTATTATTTCTGCTTTATACAGGGGTTGTTCTCTTGAAATGCTCAAATTTGCCGGAGAAAAAATGCATCTGGAACTTCCGGTTTCCGGATTTATAAGTTCTCCGGAAAAATTGGCTTTTGTTCTTGACCGGGCAGAAGCTGAACATGTATTTTTTGACAGGGAAAAACTGTTGCAGGAAATACTTCTTGCCGGTTCGACGGAACTTTTTGCCTTGTTTAACAGCAGGTTTGATAATGCCGGAATACATTATCCTTTGAATCTGCATTTTGCCGCAAAAGGCGGAAATGTTGAATTAATCAGAGTTCTCATCGCCGCCGGGGCTGACGCTGCTGTTGTTGATCATGAGAAACGTACGCCTGCCGATTATGCCATCTTGGCTGACGAGTATGCGGCAGCAGGAGTTTTGCTGCAGAACGGCAGTTACTTTTCTGTAGCGGATCATGGCGGGATACGCATCTGCCTGAGTGCCGGAGAGCCTGCAGTGTTGCGAAAACTCTTTGCTGCAGGAGTTGCTCCTGATGCAGTGCTGCCTTCCGGATTAAGTGTGCTGCAGTATGCTGTCAGCCGGGATATGAAAGATTTTGCCCGCGAACTTCTTGCTGCCGGTGCATCAACTGCCGGAACGTTGAGGCTGGCGAAATCTGCCGGAATGTACCGTATCCTTCTGGAGGGAGGAGCCGGGGCGTGTGCAGTTGATGACTTTCACCGTACTCCGGTATTCTATGCTGCAGCTACCGGGGATTACGAAAGTTTGCAGCTGCTTCTGGATTATGGAGCCGATGTCAACAGCCGTGATGATGATAATATGACCCCGCTTATGTATGCTGCATTGGCTGGAAATATCGCTGCTGTAAAGTTTCTTATTGCCAACGGTGCCGATGTCAACAGTTTAAGCAACCGTGGCGAAAGTGCTCTTTATTTTGCGGTATCAGGCGGTTTTGAGACTGTTGCAGATATGCTTGTACAGGCGGGAGCTGATGTGAATGTCAGGACAAACCGTAACATTTCTGTGGTCAGGAATGCTGCAAATTGCGGAGTCTGGAACATGGTGGAATATTTGCTTGAACACGGAGCCGTGATCGAAGCCGGGGAAGATATACCCATCATATACCTTGCTGTATCTTCCGGCAGGGCGGCAGATGTGGAAATGCTTATTGCCGCCGGTGCAGAGCTGCATAAACGCAGAAGTGACCGTGGCAATGTGCTGCATCAGATTCTGGAAAGTTCCTCTCCGGACAAAGCGGAGATCGTAAAAATACTGTTGCAAAACGGTGTGGATATAAATTGTGCCGCATTGAATGGAGAAACTCCGTTGATATCTGCATTGATACTGCGGGAAGAAGATATTGCAGTATACCTTGCCGATAACGGAGCGGATGCGACCCATGCTGATGAAGCAGGGAATACAGCATTGCATTATTGTATGGGATTGCCGCAGGCGGCGAAGAGTATCATTGATGCCGGAGCGGATGTCAATGCCCGCAATTC